>JBKQUU010000055.1:0-5714 GCA_052325485.1 Acidimicrobiales bacterium
CGTTGCGTGTACGTCTTGGCCCCGAGGTAGACGAGGTAGGCACCGCCGACGAGCTTAAGTGCCGTAAAAGTCTCCACCGACCTCTCGGCGAGTGCACCAATTCCGTATGCGACGGCGACGACCTGGACGTACTCTCCGAGCGCGTTGCCAGCAACGGTCAGTACCGCGGCTCGCCGGCCGTTCGCCATTGCCCGCGAGACGACGAACAGCACGCTCGGCCCTGGGACCACGATCACGACAAGGGCGGTGGCCATGAAGGCGAGGAGCCTGTCTACCGAAAGCACGAGGTCATCCTAAAGGGCGTCGGGCACAGGGCCCCTCAGAGGTCGGGTGGCCGGTCCTGGCCCACTGTTGACCGCAGCCTCGCCTGGCTGTGCCTTGACACCGTGCGGTGATCGCGCTAACTTCCGTCGAAACATACCTAAAACGTTTCAACCAGCCGCCAAGGGGGGCGCTGTGCGGGCAAAGTACCGGTTTCCCGCGAGGACCGTGCGGGCCAGGGGCCACGGTGACGCTAGGAGCCTCGGAGCTCGGGTCCCTATGCCCCGCCCGGGTGCCCCTAGGACGGTTTGGCCGTGACGACCGGAACCGACTGTTAGCGGACCTCGGGAAGTGACCTACATGGATCTAGACGCCAGCTCAGCGCCGGGCCCGGCTGTCCCGGGGGCCGAGGCCCCCCCCATCGTGGAGCTGGTCGACATCCACAAGAGCTTCGGCGGCGTGCGGGCGGTGCGGGGCGTCAGCATGACCATCAGGGCCGGCGAGGTGCTCGGCATGGTGGGCGAGAACGGCGCCGGCAAGTCGACGCTGGTCAAGATGCTGACCGGTGTGCTCGAGCCCGACCGGGGCCACGTCCTGGTCGACGGCCGGCGCCAGCGCATTGCCAACCCGCGCACCGCTCGCGAGTTCGGCATCGCCGCCACCTACCAGGAACCGGTGGTCTTCCCCGACCTGGACGTGGCCGAGAACGTCTTCGCCGGTCGTCAGCCGACACAGCGGGGGATGGTCGACTGGGCCCGGATCTATGCGGGGACGGCGCAGGCCCTCGACGAGCTCGGCATCGAGCTCGACCCGCATAGGCCCGTCTACCAACTGGGCATCGCCGACCGCCAGCTGATCGAGATCTCCAGGTCCCTTTTGTCGGGGGCGCGGGTACTGATCCTGGACGAGCCGACGGCCGTGCTCTCCAGCCGGGAGATCGACAGGCTGTTCAGCCTGCTCGCCTCCCTGCGCTCGCGCGGCGTGGGGCTGGTGTTCATCAGCCACAAGCTCGACGAGGTCATGGCTATCACCGACCGCGTCAACGTGCTGCGCGACGGCGAGCTGATCGCCACCCGGCCCACCGCCGACGTCTCGGTGCCCGAACTGGTCCGGCTCATGGTCGGCCGCCAGATCGACGACTATTACCCCACCCCTCCGGCGAGCGGCGGCGAAGTCGTCTTAGAGGTGAAGTCCCTCAGCCGCCGGGGCTATTTCGAGGACGTTTCTTTCAGTTTGCGCCGGGGCGAGATCCTGGGCCTGGCCGGCCTGGTCGGGGCCGGGCGCACCGAGGTGGCCGAGGTGCTCTTTGGCGTCCAGCAGGCCGATTCGGGCACCGTCCTGCTCGAGGGCCTGCCCTACCTGGCCCGTTCGCCCCGCCAGGCCATCCGTTGCGGCCTGGCCTACCTGCCCGAGAACCGCCTGGCCAACGGCTTGGTCCCGGGCATGCGGGTGCCGTTCAACATGACTATGTCGGTGTGGCCCCAGATCGCCGGGCGCCTGGGCCGGTTCCGCTCGCGCCTCATGCACCGCCAGGCCGCCGACCTGGCGGTGAAGGTCCAGCTCCAAGCGGACCGGCTCGACCAGCTGAGCAGCTCGTTGTCGGGGGGCAACCAGCAAAAGGTGGTGCTGGGCAAGTGGCTGGCCACCCAGCCCCGGGTGCTGGTCCTAGACGAGCCCACCCACGGCATTGACGTGGGCACCAAAGCCGAGGTGCTGTCCATAGTCGCCGAACTGGCCCGTTCGGGGGTGGCGGTGATCTTCATCTCTTCGGAGCTGGAAGAGGTCCGGGCCATGAGCACCCGGCTGTTGGTCATGCGGGCCGGCCGGGTGGTGGCCGAGTTCACCACCCCCGTTGAGCCCCACCGGGTCATCGAGGCCGCCGCCGGGGCGACGGGGCCGGGCGCGCCGTGAGCGCCCCGGCCCGCCCTGGGCCGCCGGCCCTGGCCCCGCCCGGCTCCCGGCGCCTGTCCAACGGCCTGCGCCGCAGCGAAACGGGCCTGTTGGCCCTCATCGTGGTCATCACCGCGGTGGCCGCCATCGCCCTGCCCGACTTCCGCACGGGGCTCAACATCAACGAGTCGCTCAACAACGCCGCCCCCATCGCCATAGTGGCCATCGGCGAGGCGGTGGTGATCATAGCCCGGGAGATCGACCTGTCCGTGGGGGCCATCCTCGGGCTGTCGGCTTACCTCGTCGGCTCCGCCGTGGGCCATTTCCACGGGCCCATCGGCCCGGTGCTGGGCGTGCTCATGGCCCTGGGCCTGGGGGCGGCCCTGGGCCTGGGCAATGCCCTGCTCGTGAACCGGGCCCGCATGCCGGCCATCATCGCCACCCTGGCCACACTTTCGATCTACAGCGGCCTGCAGGTCATCGTCACCCATGGCTCGCAGCTCTATGCCTCCCAGGTGCCGACGTGGTTGGCCGGGCTGCGCTCGGGCTCCTGGCTCGGGGTGGGGCCCTTTATCTGGACGGCGGTCATCTGTCTCATCGTGGCCAGCCTGCTCATGCGCCTGACCCCTTTCGGCCGGGACATCTACGCCTTGGGGTCCAACCCTGGCGCCGCCGCCTACCTGGGCATACGCACCCAGCTGCGCAACTTCGAGGCCTTTGCTTTTTGCGGGGCACTGGCCGGGCTGGGCGGCCTTTTGTACACCTCGCAGTACGGCAACATCGATGCCACGGCCGGCAATGGTTTCGAGCTGACGGTGATCGCGGCGGCGGTCATCGGCGGCGTCAGCCTCTTCGGCGGGTCGGGCAGCCCCCTCAGCGGGGTGCTGGGGGCCATCTTGCTGACCGAGATCGAAAACGTGCTCGCCCTCATGCGCATCTCAATTTTCGCCCAGCAAACGCTCCAGGGCTCAGCCATCGTCGTCGCCGTCGCTGTCTACGCCGTGATCAGCCGCCGGCTGCGCCGCCCCGTGCGTCGTGAGATCTCGTTGTCCGGCCCCCCGGTCGACGCCCCGCTCAGCTCGCCGGTGCCGGTGGCACTGGCCCCTGTGCCCAGTGGCGCCGGCCCCGCCGGGGCCCCCCAGGGACCGCACCATGGCTAAAGCCCGTCACCTCTTGGCCCGCTGGGAGGTCGGCCTCGTAGGGCTGATCGCGTTTGTCATGGTGGTCGGCCAGTTGGTCGACCACGACCTGCTCTCGGGCTACAACCTCGAGACCACGGCGCTAAACGGCATTGTCCTGCTCTGCCTGGCCTTTGGCCTCGCCCCCGTCATCGTCACCGGCGATATCGACCTGTCCGTGGTGGGCACGCTCTCGCTCACCGGGGTCTTCATAGCCAAACTTTGGGCCCTGGGGATGGACATATGGGCCGCCGCCGCCCTGGGCCTGGTCATCGCCCTGCTCTGCGGCTTTGTCAACGGCTTGGTCGTGGTGCTGTTGGACCTGCCCGCCCTGGCCGTCACCCTCGGCACGATGGGCGCCTATACCGGCGTGTCGTTCCTCATCTTGAAGGGTTCGGCCATAACCCAGTTCCCGAGCGCCCTTGTCACCCTGGGCAGTAGCAACCTCACCGGCACGCCCATACCTATCTCGTTGGTCGTGGCCGTCGTGTTCGGCCTCGTGCTCAGCTACGTCCTGCACGGCACGGCCTATGGCAAGTCGCTGTTCGCCACCGGGGGCAGCCGGCGCGCCGCGTTGTTCTCGGGGATCGCGGTCAACCGCGTCCGCATCATCGCCTTTGTCATCTCGGGCCTGTTCGCCGGGGTCGCCGCCATCTTCTACCTCGGCAACTACGACACGGCCCAGGCGGGGATGGCGTCGGACCAGCTCCTGCCGGCGGTCACGGCCGTGATCCTGGGCGGCGTGAGCGCCTACGGCGGCACGGGGACGGTGCCCGGCGTGGCCCTGGCGGCCACGCTGCTGGCTTTGCTCCAAGCCGCCCTCGGCCTGCACGGCCTGTCGGGCGAGGGACAGACCATCGCCGTGGGCATCTTGCTCGTCATCGCCATCGGTAGTGGGTCGTTGCTGGGCTCGGGCCGCAGGCGCAGGCGCACCATCTTTGGCCGGGCGCGCCTAGGTGCGCCACCGGCGACGGCCGGGCACACCGGTCCTTAGCGTCCGGACAGAGCACGGGAAAGGGGAAAAGGAAGGTAACGAGCTTCAAAACTGACAAGAAGGCTTGCTACGCCGCCGGGCAAACAGCCCGGGGCGTCCAAAAAAGGAGCAGGAGAAAATATGAAACTTAACCACACGAAAAAGGCCGTGGCCCTCATCACCGCCAGCGTTTCGCTGGTCGTGGGCATGTCGGCCGTGGGCGTCGGGGCCGCCAGCGCCGCCAGCAGCACGACGCTGTTCATGCTGCCCAAGTTCACCGGCATCCCGCCTTTCACCCAGGCTGACCAGGGCGCCGCCGCCCAAGCGGCGAGCTACGGCTACACCCTCAAGTACGGGGGCCCGACCAGTTCTTCGGCCACCGAGCAGGTCAGCTTCATCAACGAGGCCGTCGCTGCCGGGGACAAGGGCATCTTCATCTCCGCTGACAACCCCGCCGCCGTGACCCCGGCCCTGGTGCGGGCCCAAGCCCATGGCGTAAAGGTCGTCTCGTTCGACTCCGACGTGCTGCCGGCCGGGCGCACCGTCTACGTGCAAGGCACCAGCGCCACCTCGATCGCCCAGACCGAGCTCAACATGCTCGGCTCCCAGATCGGCTATTCCGGCAGCTTCGTCATCCTGTCGGCCCAGGCCACCGACTCCAACCAGGTCCTGTGGAACAACGACCTGAAGGTCGACCTAAAGACCATGCCCAAGTACAAGAACATGAAGCTCGTGACCATCGTCAACCCCCCCGACGACTCGGCCGCCAGCGCCACCACCTACATGCAGAGCATCCTGTCTGAGTACCCCAACATCAAGGGCGTCATCGCTCCCACCACCGTGGCCGTGGCTGCGGCCGCCCAGGTCCTCCAACAGCAGAAGCTGTGCAGCAAGTACGTCGTCACCGGCTTGGGTGACCCCTCCCAGATGAAGGCCTACATCACCAGCGGCTGCATCAAGCAGTTCGCCCTGTGGAACTTCTCCTTGGAAGGCACCGTGGCCATGTGCGCCATGCATGCCGTGCTGACCGGTGCCGTCACCGGCAAGACGGGCCAAAGCTTCCCCTGTGGCAAGCTCGGCAACTTCCCCGTCGTCGCCGGGGGCGTTGTCACCGCCGGCCCGGCCGAGGTCTTCAGCAAGGCCAACCTGTCGGCGTTCACCTTCTAGCCAACGCCGTTCGTGCACCACGAGCAACCCCGGCGGTCCCTGGCCGCCGGGGCTGTTTATGGAGCAGCCTTATGGGGAGCAGCCCGGTCGGTCCAGTCGCTCGTGTCGATGCCACCGGGGCGACGGGAGTAGATTGGCCTTCTGGAACGTGTCGCGTCTGGTCCGGTCTAATAGACACCCACCTGTGATCGAAGAAGGGAGCCGAAATGAACACGCGGGACCGAGAACACGCCACCCTCTCGTTC
>JBKQUU010000056.1:0-3112 GCA_052325485.1 Acidimicrobiales bacterium
GGTAAATTTGAATTCCAGGCCTTTGTCAGCCTCATGCATGTAGAGATCCCATTTGGAATCGCCCATGACGTTGCCCGCGAAGCTGGTGGGCGAAGGCGCAACCGGAGCGTCGCCGCCGACGGTAAAAGCCCGCACGAGTTCGCCGTTAATGCGAACCTCCAGCTGATGTTTTCGCCCCATGCCCAGGATGTAGCCGTAGAGCTGGCGCTTCAGGCGTATGCGGATCGAATATTCGCCGTCCACGGGAAAGCGATGGCGAATGGACAGGCCACCGCGGGACCCGAACGGAAGATCCTCGCCTGCCTGATCGTCCTGGCCCAGAGTGCTGGGTACGTTGTAGGTCTCAAAAACCGGAACCACGTGCGTGTCGCCTACGGCCAGGCGGCTGATTTTTCGCGCCGCCGACATGTATTGCTCCATCAGCGCGGGCGAGACCGAGAGAACTCCGGCGATGTTGTCGAAGCCGTTTTGGTCCACATCGTCGGCCACCAGCAGAGAGCGCGCGTCGATTTCGAGCGCCAATATGTCCCGGATCGCATTTGCGTATTCGGTCCGGCTCAGGCGATGGAACCTGTGGAGCCTGCGCTCGGTGACCCTGCCCGTCGCCTACCTGAACGACGCCGCCGTGCACGAGGAGATGGTGCGCTTCGCCACCAAGACGATATTGGCCGGGAGGCTGCCGTTTACTTCGTGGTTCCCCTACACCGGCCTCGGGTCGGCCCAGTACATGCGTTACCAGGGCCTCGGGTCGGTGCTGGCCGGCCTGGTGGGCACCGTCTTCGGGGCCGGTACCACCTTCCGCTGGTCGATGTACCTGCTCATTTCCTTCTGGCCCTTTGCCATATATGCCTCCGCCCGGCTGTTCGGCCTGCGCCGCCGGGTGGCCCTGGCCGCGGCCCTGCTGTGCTCGTTCATGGTGAGCCACACGGGCATCGGCTTCGAGCGGGGGGCGTACAGCTGGACCGGCGGTGCCGAGGTATGGACGCAACTGCTGGCCTCGTGGACGCTGCCCTTTGCCTGGGCCAGCACGTGGCGGGCCATGAAGGACCTGCGCTTCGCTTGGCTGGCCTCGGCCCTGGTCGGCGTCACCATCGCCTTCCACTTCGAGAGCGGCTACCTCGGGTTGCTGGCCGTCATCGTCGTCACCCTGGTGGCGCCGGGGCCGCTGCCCCGCCGGCTGGCCCGGGGGGCGCTGGTCTTCGCCGGCTCACTGGTGGCCGCCGCCTGGGCCATAGTCCCCATCGTGGTCTTCCGGGGCACCTCGGCCACCAACCAGTTCCTGGCCAACACCCCGTACGTGAAGGGCTACGGTGCCCACCAGGTCCTGGCCTGGCTGTTCACCGGACAGGTCTTCGACGCCCGCCGTCGGGTCCCCGTCATCAGCGTGATCGTGCTGGCGGGCGTGCTGCTGGCCATCGCCTGCTGGCAACGGGCCCCGGTGGCCCGGGCCTTGCTGACCATGTTCGTGGCCAGCCTCCTGCTGACCTTCGGCCCCACCACATGGGGGGCGCTGGCCGACATCGTCCCCGCCCACGCCGACCTCTACTTCCGCCGCTTCCAGATGGGGGCGCAGCTGGCCGGGATCTACATAGCCGGCGCCGGCGCCGCCTGGGCCTGGGACACGGCCTACCGCCTGGTGCGCACGTTCACCGATTCCCGGCGCTGGCAAAGGGCCCTTCTCGCCGGCGTGGCCGCCGGGGGCGGGGGCTGGCTGTGGCCCGCCTATTCGGAGATCTCCAAGTACGACATCAGCGATGCCGCCGTTAGTGCCGTGCAGCGCCAAGCCGATGCCACCGAGGGCCGGATGCTCGCCCCCTTGGTGGCCTACGTAAAGGCCCACGGCCAGGGGCGGGTCTATGCCGGCCTGCCCAGTAACTGGGGCTCGACGTTCCGCGTCGGGTACGTGCCCGTGTTCAAGTACTTGCTGAGCCAGGACGTGGACGAGATGACCTACGTGGTCCCCTCGCTGTCGCTGATGCTCGACGCCGAAGCCGACTTCGACGAGGACAACCCGGCCGACTACCCCCTTTTCGGGGTCCGCTACCTGGTCCTACCGGCGGGGTCGTCCAGCCCCGTGCCGGCCCGGGAAGTCATGGCGGACGGCAACTACACACTGTGGGAGGTGGCGTCGAGCGGTTACGTGAGCCTCGTCCAGGTCACCGGGGCCATCTCCGCCGACCGGGCCGACATCGGTAGCCGCTTCGGCGTCTTCCTGGACGAAGTGGCGCCCAACCAGGAGTGGGCCGTGCGCTGGCCGGGCCTCCCTGCGCCCACCGGCGTACCGGCCAGCACGGCACCCCTGGGGACCAGCCCCCCGGTGGCCGGCGTCGTCGACGCCGTCCAACCCGACCTGGCGGCGGGGACGCTGCGCACCGAGGTGACGCTGCGAGCGCCGGCGGCCCTTGTGCTCAGCGTGGCCTACGACCCGGGCTGGCACGCCTGGGTGGACGGCCGCCCGCTGCAGGTGCAAATGCTGGCCCCGGCCCTGGCGGGCGTGGAGCTGGGGCCGGGCACCCATAACGTCGTGTTCCGCTACCAGGGCTTCGCCTGGTACCCAGAACTATGGGCATTGGGGGTCTTAGGCCTGCTCGGGATGGGCATGCTCGGATACCGGAAGGGTAAAGGGGTAGGTTACGGTCAGGTGTAGCCGGGCGAAACGGCTACCTAACAACCCTGAAGGGGGCCTTAATGCGCGGACTCAGCACCGGTGCACGAGCCGGGACAGCGATTATGACCGCGCTGGTCTTGGTGGCGGGTGCCACTTCTTCGACGGCGGCCACGGCCAGCGCCTCAGCTAGCTCAACGACGCTCCCCGGCGCGTTGGGTGCGGTGCCGCCGCAAACCGGCGCCCCGACCACTGGCGGCGTGGTCAGTATCGCCGAACCGCCGGGGGGCGGGCCGACCTACATCTTCCCCATCCCGCCGGCAGCCAACACGTCGGTGGCGACCCTCGACCAGTTCGACGACTACATGTGGCGGTCGCTGTGGTGGTCGCCCAAGGGGGTGGCGCCCGTCATCGACTACAGCCAGAGCATCGGCAAGCCGCCTGTCTTCAGCAACGACAACAAGACGGTGACGGTCCACCTCTACCCGGGCTGGAAGTGGTCCGATG
>JBKQUU010000057.1:0-61665 GCA_052325485.1 Acidimicrobiales bacterium
CCGAGTTCGGCTACACCAGGGAGATCGAGGACCGAATCCAGGCGCCGTGCCCGATCTGGCTCGTCGCGTTCGAGAAGGTCCTCTCGGGAGCCATCCAGGGGCTGATCTCGGCGGCGATCGTGCTGCCCATCGCGTCGGTGGTCCACGCGAGCGGCGTCGAGGCCGACATCAACCTCCATTGGCTCATCCTGATCACCCTCGTGCCGATCGCGTGCGTGGCGATGGGCGCGCTCGGCCTCGTGCTCGGCACCAGCTTCGAGCCTCAGAACATCGGCATGATGTTCGGCTTCGTGATCCTGCCCATCACGTTCCTGGGCGGCACCTACTACGGCTGGACGCGCCTGGCCCCTGTCAAGGTGGGAGGGTTCCATTGGCTCCAAACCCTGGTCCTGGTCAACCCCCTGATCTATGTCAACGAGGGCATGAGGGCCGCCTTCACCACTGCTCCTCACATGCACCTGTACGTCATCTACCCCGTCATCGTCGGCTTCGCCGTCGTGTTCCTCAGCCTGGGGCTGCGCAACTTTCGTCGACGCGTGCTGTCCTGAGCTCGGTCCCAGACGAGCAGGTCGCCCAGCACCCTCCAGCAGCCGGCCCCAACAGCGGCGCCGCGCCCAGGCCCGGCCCCTGGGGGCCAAGCCCGCCCCGGCGCTCACAAGGGGCTAAGGCCGGGCCCGGCGATAAAGGCGTTGTGCCGGTTGTTGGCAGCAATAGCCGCCCATACCATCGATGCCGGCCACACGAAGATCAAGACGTACCCCAGGGTAGGGACGACGCCCACGGCAGCCAGGACGATCAAAGTCACCGCGCCCGTCGCGCTGGCGTAGAACAGGCCCAGCGGGCCCAAAAAGAAGGTTAGGACCAGTGCCAGAACAACAGATTTGTCTTTCATCGCGTTCCCCTCTGCAAGAAGAGACTTTGGTGAGCCTGACACCCTTTGTCAGGTCGCGGTAGGGCCGGAGGGCCCAACCTGGCGCCAACCGCCCATGAAGCCATCGGTGCAGCCAAGCACGGCGGCTGCTGGAGGCGGTGCCCCTAGAGGTGGAGCGGGCGGACCGGGCTCAGGACCAGCTCTGGGCGTTGGGCCCAGTCCATGCCGGGGACGTCTATGTACAACTCGATCTCGTTGCCGTCCGGGTCCAGGACGTAGAGGCTGTGCGTCACGGTGTGGTCACTGGTCCCGACGACCGTCACGCCCGCGCTCTTGACCGTGGCCAACGCCTCCCGCAGCTCGTCGTCGCTGGTACCGACCTTGAGGCCGAAGTGGTACAGGCCCACACGTCGGCCCCGGGGAAGGGCGGCGGCGTCCTCACCCACCTGGATCAGGAGGAGCTCGTGGTGGGTGCGGCCCGAAGGTGCCGAGAAGGCGGCGGCCCGAAAAGGAGCGTCCGGTGTATCGGGGCTGATCATCCGCCACCCGAGCACGTCCCGGTAGAACGCCACCGACCGGTCCAGGTTCCGCACATAGAGCACCAGGTGGCCCAGTTCCTTGACTTCCATCCCCTACCCTCCGGCTCGCTGTTGTTCCTAGCTTACGAGCGCCGCCGGACGGCCACCCGCCCGCTCGCTCGGTCCATGGCTTGTGGAAGTGGGCTGAGCTCGGCAACGACGTCAGCTACTGCCATCAATCGTAGGGCTCGGCTCATGGCCCGTAGGGAGCCCCACGGTCGGGCCAGCGCCCGCTCGAACAGGCAGCCCTCGGTCAGCTTCGGGAGAAGACCTCGATCTCTGCCGCTCCCGTGTTCCCGCCCGTCGACCGCACGACCTCGAAGCGAAGGACCCGGCCCGTGAACGATAGCGGCACTATGCGCGGGTCGAGGCGGTCCCCGGCGGGGAAAGGGCCGTACCGTCTGCGACCGTCGACGACTACGGCGAAGGTTCGCGTGATCGCCGAGCCGTCCGACATCTCACGTGTGATAAAGGCGACGCCGGTGATCTTCCGTTCGCGTCCGAGGTCGATGGTGATGAAGGCTCGGTCGCCGTCGCCGTTCGAGGCCCATTCGGTGGCCAGGTTGCCGTCGACCGCGTTCGCGGCCCGATAGGCGTTGCTCCACTGCGAACTGACGGCGACGACCTTGGCCCCAATGGCGATGTCTTGGCCCGGAGCGGTGCTCCCGCGCGGCGTCTTGAAGGTGGTCAGTTCCGGGGTCTGGAAGACCCGTCCTTGCGCGTCGGTGGCGGTGAGCAGGAAGCGGTAGGTAGTACCCGGGGCCAGGCCGCTTAGGACTACGGTATGCCGAGAGATCGCCGTACCGCCCATGTCCGGGTCGTCGGCGATCGACCCCAGCGATGCCGTCCTGCCGTAGGCGATGGCACACACAGTCGGCGGGTTGGTCTCGACCTGCACGACCGCCGACCTGCCGTCGGCCGCGATCTGCAGGTGAACCTTGCCGACCTCGATCAGGTCGAAGTCACTGACGCTCGCCGCGTTCTTGGTCGCGCCGGTACTCCCGCAGGCGGCGAGCCCTAGACAGAGTACGGCCACCGCGGCCAGGGTGCGGACGCTCGGCGGCCACACGGCAAGGCGAGCCATCGTTCTGCGCCTACACCTCAGGGGTACGGGCTACAGAGCGTCTTGACGTCGGACCAGACGAACCACTTACCGAACTTGGCGCCTGGTGCCGACGGCACACGGACCTCGAGCAGCCGGTAGGCGAGGGGACCGCCCGTGGTGCAGCGCCCGAGGTCGAAAGCCGCCAGCTCCGCGGTCACGCTTCGGGAGTAGTAGCCACCAGTGGGCTTGAAGATGTACGTCTTCCCATGGCCGATGGACTCGGGCTTGCCCCAACCTGTCCAGGTGATCCCATAGACCATCCCTGAGGGGTCGCCACCGTTGAAGATCTCGCGCGGCCTATACGTCCCCCAGCCCACCCCGATGCGGGGTATGAACGCCGTCGAGCCGAGAACGGGCTGGCGTGGCGCGGCCGCCGCACTGGCGCAGTGCCCACCCATGGGATAGCGCCCGTCCGGGAACCACCGTTGTGCCAGCGGTTGAGGGATGTCGCAAACGTCAAGGGCGGCGTTGAAATGGGCCAGATAGGCGAAGTCGCCACTCAGGCCGGTCCGGTGGAAGACCTGGAAAGCGCCCTCGTCCTCGCACCCGGTCGGGGTGCCGAAGCAGATGTCGGCGACCACCCAGTACGAGCTGGTGCTAGCCGATGTCCCGTAGATGACGCCGGCGTCTTCAATGCTGACGGGGCCGACAACGTGGCTCTCGGGCAGCCCGGCCTGGACGCCGAACACCGAGAAAGGCTTGGGATCCTGGCGGTAGGCGTCGTAATAGCTGGCCCGGATCTGTGCATAGAGGGCCTTGGTGACCCTGAGGGCCGAAGCCGTGCCTGGGGGGCCCGTGATCGGCGCCGGGGGGTTAGGGGCGCTGGCGGAGGGGGGTGCTGTCATTGGCGGATGGCAAGTACCGGGCACCCAATGCCACACGGCCACCACGGCGGCGGGGATGCTCACTTGATAGGCGGCACAGTCACCTACTGTGTCGGCGTACCCAACATCGTGGACCTGCCAGGCGCCAGGGGGCGTGCGGTTGAAGATCAGGTAGGCGCCGTCGTCTTGGACCACGACCCCCGCTTGGTACGAGCTCGGGCTGGGGACAAGGCTCGCCGCGGCCCAATAGGTCGACGTTGCCGAGTCGTAGCCGTAGTAGGCGGCGTCGTAGTACGGGCCGGCACCAAGCCCCACGAAATCGGAGGCGGGGAGACCGTAATGGGCCGCGGCGGCATCGACCAGGGCCGCACGTACTGCGCTCGTGAGCTTGAGGTCCTGCGCGGGCTGGGGTGCGTGCGCCGATGGCGTCGCCAGGGATCGGGCGTCCGCCCTGTCGAGCTGTTCTCCCGGGAACTGGGCGAGCCCAAGTGCCATGCAGGCGACGGCCAAAACACCAAACATTGCCCTCACCGGCACCCCCCCTTGTACTTTCAACCCAGGTGTGAGTTCAGCTTATAAGACAGGACTGTTGCTCAGCTGGTCACTCAGACAAGGTCCACGTTCTCAGGAATGCCGTCGTTCTGTCGCGGCGCGCGGCGATCGTAAAGGCGAATCCTGAGCACTCATAACGGGGATTTCTGGGCGCCCAAAGACCGACACCCAGCGAGGAAGGCAACACCTGGTGCCCAAGGCGTCGCCGGTGCCGGGCCGTCTAAGAGCAGCGATGGCGAGCCAGATGGACAGCTGGGTAAGGTTTTCGAGGCGGGACGGCAAATGTCGTGCCTCGGCCCGTTGGCGTGCTGCATGCTGACCGTCCCGGGACCGGAGCTGCCTAGAGACAGGCGATGGGGGCCACCTCTGTCCTGTCGCTGGGACGGCTGAGCGCGCTCGGCGACGAACGCTGCGGCGGCTCCGGCGTGCTAGTGCCGCTCGGCCCTCCTGAGCCCTCGTTCGGGGGTCCATGACTCAACGACGAGCCTCGTGGCCACGGCGTTGAGCGCGGTGATGACGACCTCTGTGATATCGGCGATAAACGTTTCCCCGTCAGGTTGCTCACCGGCCTCGTCCGTGGCCACCGAACCGGCGGGGACGGCTCGTCCGGCCATCTTCGCCTCGCCCGGCCAGTTGTCCTCCTTACCCTCCTCAGGGTGGAAGGTCGGGCCGTGCAGGGCGAAGCGGGGATCCCGCTTGAGGTCGGCGCCCTTGCGAGCGCCGGTCATCGAACCGAAGCGGAGGTCACCGTCGGTGAACTCGCACTCGATGCCCGAGATGCGCGGCGAGCCGTCGGCCCGCAATGTGGCGATCGTCTTGTGGCGACCGGCGTCGAACAACGTCTGTACCCGCCCGGCAAAGTCTGGTTCGGACTGTTCGATCACCCTCCACGCTGGCACGGCTGCGCAGTGTACCGGGCGCTTAGCCCTGTCCGGGCGGGCCCGTTGTCACCTTCGCGGTGCCGTGCCTTTCCCCCTGGGCGATGTCACCCCCTCAGTTCTCTAAGGCTCTTGGCCTGCCACCAGCTCGGCCCGGTAGGCCTGCAGCCGTTGCACGAGCTCGCGGGGATGGGCGAGCGCGGGCAGATGACCACCGTCCATCTCGTCTGGCACGATGCCGAGGCGCTGCCGCACGACCCGGCGCTGGAACTCGATAGGAAAGAAGCGGTCGTCCCTGCACGCTAGAAAGCGCGTCGGTATGTCGGGCCAGGCGGGCAGCGGCCAGGGCCTTTGGAACGGGCTCTGCGACTGGTCCCGGAGGTGACGGCCCGCTTCGGCCGCTAGCTCCGTCGTCAGGTCGTGACAGAAGACTGCGACGGGGTCAAACGGTTCAGGGAACACGTGGCCGGTGTTCGCCCACCACTCCCCAGGAGCTTCCCCGGGCCGTGGGACCATGGCCGCCACCAAGACCATCAGGTCGACCGGGGCCCGCGTCGCAACCAGGGGGGCGATGAACCCCGCCAGGGACTGAGCGACGACCACGACCTGGCGCCGGCCAGCGATGGCATCGACGACGACGTCCGCGTACTCGGCGAGCCCGGCGGCGTCGTCATCGCAGGGCAGGTCCGGGGACACCACGTCGTGGCCGAGGGCCTCCAGCCCGGGCCTAACGAGGTGCCAGTACCACGAGCTGGCTCCCGCCCCATGGATCAGCGCGTACGTAGCCATAGACCACTCAGACGTTAGAACGCGTCTCGAATCATCGCCGTGGGCCACTGGTGCCGTGGGTCGCTCCGACAATCGCCCAATTTCTCTAATGGTGCGCACCCTGGCCAGTCCCCCCTTGGCCAGTCCCCGGGTGGCCGACTACCAAATGCCATTTCAGGTGACGACCCGGGAACCTTGTCGCCGTCATCGCGTCACCCAGGCCGCAGGCGCCCAGGAGCTCGCCTGACTCCCTGAAGCGCCGGTTGAAGGCGTCCACTTCCGCGACCGCCTGTGCTGCCACCTCGGGCGGGAACGACTGCCATAACTCTTTGTTCCCGTAAATGATGGCCATGTACTTCATCCTCGTGCCTCCTAAGTGCCCGTGATCGCCGACGTCGGCGTTCCCTGAGTAGTCGGAGCAATCGAGGTGCCCTCTACATCCGAGGCCCTAGCAACCCGACCTCAACCTCTGCCCGTAACCGGGTGCGCGCGCCGTATGGCTCGAGGGCGCTGCTCGGGCAACCAGGAGGGTTCCCCTTGCGGCAAGCTGGTCCAGGCCAACGGACCAGCGGGCCTGCCCCGGCTCGAAGCCGGCTATCCGCCTTCGGTGATCCGGATGATCGTCTTACCGGGGACGCGCCGGTCGGGGGCGAACGCAGCAGGCGCTTCGGCGAGCGGGCGCACTGCCCCGACGATCGGCTTGAGCCGTCCGTCCCTGAGCCTCTGGGCGAGGTCCGCGAGCCGGGGGCGGTCGGGTTCGACGACGAAGAAGATGGCGCGCCCGTCCTTGGGCTGGACCGTGGGCGTCCTGGCGATGGTAACGAGCGTGCCGCCGGGACGCACCAGTGCAGTCGAGCGGTCGAGGACCTCACCGCCGATCACGTCGAACACCACGTCGACCTCGCCGGCGTCTTCCAGCTTGTCGGCCTGTAGGTCCAAAAAGGCGTTTACTCCCAAACCGAGGGCGGTGTCGCGGTCCGTGGCCCGGCCGGTGCCGATCACAACGGCCCCCACCTCGCGGGCGAGCTGCACGGCGATCGAACCGACACCGCCGGCGGCGCCGTGGACCAGGACGGTCTGACCTGTCGTGAGGCGAGCGTGGTCGATCAGCCCCTGCCATGCGGTCAGCCCGGAGATCGGCAGAGCGGCGGCCACGATGTGGTCGACGTCGGCTGGGAGCGGAGCGAGGTTGCGGGCCTCCACGGCGGTGTACTCGGCCAGGCAGCCGTTACGGGACCAGTCGGTCAGTCCGAACACCCGCTGGCCGACGGTGAGGCCGGTGGTCCCGGACCCCAACTCAACGACGACACCCGACAGCTCGTGGCCGGGTACGCTCGGCGTCCGGTCGCGCCCGGCGCGGTCGACCCATGTTGAGGGCCAGTCCAGCTCACCCGGTGTGAACCCCCCGGCATGGACCTGCACTATGACATCGTTCTCGGCGGCATTGGGGTAGGGCATGTCCGTCAGCGAGAGCCCACCGACGCCGGCAGCGCGGTCTCGAACCGTAATGGCTTGCATGACAGCATCTTTCCTTAGGGGGATTGTCGAACTGTGCCGACACGTAGAGGCCGAAGCCTTCGGGTGACGCCTCCACTGCGGTCACCATGCCAGGGTACGGGCCGTCGTAGGAGCCGTGGGCGTGATCCCAGCAGCTGGACAACCGAGCCCCGTCGGTCCGATCCGGTTCAAGGAAGGCGTACACGGCCCGATTTTCTCATCCGCACTGACCGAGATAACCGAGCGCTGAACGGAGCGCCCACTCCTATCGGTCCTAGTATTCGCTGGTTCAGCGAACTGTCCTAAACAAGCTGGCCTCGCTCACGCATAATATGTGCACATAATCACACGGGCACGACCAAGTTGGCCCGCCTTTGGCCGACCCGACAGCGTGGACAGCCACTCCCCCGTCCCAAGCTCGGGCGAGGGTTCACGTCGGTCAGGGGACGCGTTCACTCGGGTTGCAAGCACCTCGGACGCTGCCGCTCGCCGAAGCGAGCGACGGCCCACCAGGCTTCCGGCCACGAACTGCAAAGCCTCGCGACGTCGTCTCTCGCCGGCGAGGCAAGCCCACGGTGGCCGACGCGGGCGCTGTCCGACCCGTACGTAGTCTCGGTCCCCGAGGCGGCCCAGCTGCTCGGCATATCGAAGGACCTGGCCTACGACCTGGCCCGACGGGGCGAGCTACCGGGCGCGTTCCAGCTGGGCCGGCGCTGGCGGGTCAGCCTGGTCAAGCTCCTCGCTGCCGTACATGGGCCCGAAAACAGTGCTGCTCAACAACCCGGCTAGCTCCCGGTCGCGGGCCTCAACGGCGTGGCCGTACACTCGCAGCGTGACCGATGGGTCGGCATGGCCGAGCCGCCCGCTCACCGTCAGCACATCGGCGCCCGAGCTGATGGCGACGGTGGCGGCGAAGTGGCGCAGTCCGTGGAAGTGACCGTCGATGTCGAGCCCTTTGGCGAGGCGGGAGTACCCCGCCGTCAGACCGTCGGGCAGGCAGGGGACGGAGCCGTCCGCCGACCGACTGAGCAGGTACGGGTCGTCCACCAGGGCGGTGCCGACCTGGCTGGCGTAACGGCGCTGTTCGGCCTGCCGGCGAGAGAGGAAGGCGGCCAGCGTGCCGTCGATGCTGATGTCCCGTCGCGAGTGGGTCTTGGTCCGCCCCTCCTTCGCCACCCGGTGCAGGACCGTGAGGGAGCGGTCGATGCGCAGCATGCGCTTGTCCCAGTCGACATCAGACCACCGCAGCGCGCACAGCTCGCCCCGGCGGGCGCCCGTTACCGCGCCCAGCGCAATGGCCGCCCCCAACACGGGGTCCAGCGCCTCGGCCGAGCCGATGAGGCGCTGGACCTCCTTGACGCTCGGGGCAGAGACCATCGAGCGGGTGCTGCCCGGTGGCGTTGCCCTGTCCGCTGCGTTGCTCACCACCATGCCCCAATTGACGGCCCGGTCGAGGGCGGCATGGAGGATGGAGTGATGACGGCGCACGCTGGCCGGCGACAGGCCCCGCCCTAGCAGCTCCCGGTAGAGCTGGTCGAGTTCCCGAGAGCTCAGCCGGTCGAGTTGGACCGCCCCAATGGCCGGCTTGATGTCCCGTTCGACCGAGCGACGGTGCTCTCTCATGGTGTAGGCGGTGCGCGTGGGCGCGATGTCGTCGAGCCAGCGGTCCAGCAGGTCAGCTACGCTGCCTGCGTGGCTTTTGGCAACCTGGCCGGTCTCTACTTCGGTGACGAGCTTGGCCAGGGCGACCTGCGCCTGGCGCTTGGTGCCGGTGATGGTCCGGGACGCCCAGCGGGTGCGGCCGCCCTCTCGTCCGACGAACACCCGGACGCGCCAGCGCTTGTCACCTCGCTGTTCAACTACGCCGCGCATGACGCCTCCTATGGTCCTGGACCGGTCAGTTACCCAAGAAGTTACCCAAGGCCATGTTACAGTAGGAGGAGCGGAGCAAACTAGCAGCTCAGAGTACACACGCCCGGGTAGCTCAGACGGCAGAGCGACGCACTCGTAATGCGTAGGTCAAGGGTTCGATTCCCTTCTCGGGCTCGGCAACGTTCCGGCTGGTCAGCCGGCGCTCTCCGGTGGCAGTGCTGTTCCCGTCCTCGACTTGGTTGGTGTCTCGCGTCCCCCTGGCGTCCCCGGACGCGCCTTGGTTCCGCCTAGGAGGGCGCTGAAGTGGTCGCCTCCTCTCGCGGTTCCAGCCGCCGAAGTGTTAGGCCCACCTCCTTCGGCACCAACGCCTGCGAGCCCTGGACGGGCGGAGCCGAGGATGGTAGCGGCTTTTCGCCAGTACGGCGCCCATAAACGCCGGCAGGGCAACATCCACCACTTCGCCGGGCCGCCACGTCAGCATTGGCCAAGGGACTGACGCGGAGGTGAGCGATGTTGAGGCAAGGGCGCAACCAGCCTTGTCGCTGTGGGAGCGGCAAGAAGGCCAAGTACTGCTGCGGTTCGTGGCACGGCCCCTCCCCCGAGGCGATCGAGGCGGCTTTCATTTCCATTGCACTGCGCGACACCCACCTCGCGCTGGTCGGCGTGCGCGTGAGCGGGCTGGCGGAGGAGTACCTCGAAGAGCTGATCGAGCTGCCGGCTCGCTTCCCCGGTCTCGGCGTTGAACTGCCCCGGTTGGTCGACCTCGATGTCGAGGGACTTCTCCACTGCCGCTCTGTAGGCGACGACCAGGGCATAGACGAGGCCCTTGCCAAGGTGGCCCGCCGTTTCCACTCCGTCTCCGAGCGCGCCCGGCTGGCCCGGGAAGTGCTGCGCCTGCGTGACGAGGAGGGGCTCAGCCGCTTCCTGGCTGCGCTTGCCATCTTCGACCTCTCCCGCGAGCAAGATGGTGCCTTGATAGAAGCTGCCGTCCTCCAGGCCGCCCGGGTGAGGGCCGGCGTCGCCCGCACTGCCTCGGGCCTGCTCATCGCCTCCTAGCCGGCCCCCCAAGGGGATCCGCCAGCCGAGCTGGGCAAACAGCGAAAATTGCAGGTATGGCATTAGGCACCTTGCCCCGCCAGGCCCGCTTCGAGTGCCCTTCGGAGCTGTTGGGCGAGCGCCTGCGGGGCATCTACCGTTTCCTGGCCGAAAACGGGGGGTTGCTGTTCCCTGACGACTATTTCGCCGACCTCTACACTGCCAGCCGCCTCGGCCAGCCCACCGTCCCCGCCCGCGTCGTCGCAACGGTCATGCTCTTGCAGTCCCACGAGGGCCTCTCGGACCGGGAGGCGACGGACCGCCTGGAGCGCGACCTCGCCTGGCAGGCGGCGGCCGGTGTGCACACCGGTTACGAGGCGTTCCACCCCACCCTGCTCGTAGGCATGCGCAACCGCCTCTGGGCGTCTGCCCGCCCGAAGAGGCTGTTCGAGGACACAAAGAAAACAGCCAGGCAAGCTGGCGTGATGTCCGACAAAGCGCGGGTGCTCGACTCCACGCCGGTATACGACGCCGTCGCCACCCAGGACACCGTCACCCAACTGCGGTGCTCCCGCGGCTGACGTCCGCCCACAACTGGGACCATCGCTCGCCTCCGCTGTACCGGTTCCTTTCGACCCTGCAGTCACAGGGTATGGCTGGCTCGGTCAGCTGGTCGTGGGCGCCTTTCGAAACCGCACAGTTCACCCCGCGGGTGCGATGGGGGCGCGTGGTCTTGGCGCTGGCGGCGTGGTGGGCAACGGGTGCGGGGCTGCGCCAGCTCGACGGTGGTGACCCGGCGTCGCCCTGGCGGGCCGTTCAGGCATGGCTGGGTTTCGGATATGTGACCGCGCTTTCTTGTCGCACATTACGCGTCCTTCAACCGCGGTAGTTTTCCCGGTCAGCCTTGCCTGGCCGAGCGCGCGAACCGGCACACCTCGAGGGCACGTAATCATCCATCTGCGCGCCGGGCGGCGTCGGGCCGGCAGACCGCCGCCAGGCCGTCGCGTGCGGCGAGCAGCATGCCGAAGTCGGTTCACAAGCCGGCGGTGAGTTCGGCCACGATCTCTGCTGCTGGTTGTGGGTGCCTGGCCAGCGCAACGCTCTGCCCGGCCCATAATGAGATTGCTTCAATATCACCGGTGGTTCCGACCATTGGCGCCGCCGGCTCGTACCGGACGATTTCTTCGCCGGAGGCGAAGTGGGCGATGACGTCCCCCTCTCCCGGTCGAGCCCCGGGTGGGGGCCGGCCCGCGGCCTCCCACGCCTCGGCCGTCGAGTTGTGGAGAGAGCGGTTGGGCGCGTCCGGCCACCCAACCTCGTACAGGTTGGCGTACCAACGCGTATCGGTCTCAGCCGCGTTCATCACTCGACGGCGGTACTCCTCGTGGATGGGCATTTCGTGGGCCAGAAGGAACCGGGTACCCAGCCAGGCTGCTTGAGCGCCCAACGCGAGCACGGCGGCCACTCCACGGGCGTCACCGATCCCGCCAGCCGCTATCACGGGCACCGGTGCCACCGCGTCCACTACAGCGGGCACCAAGGGAAGGGTCGCGACCTGTCCCCAAACGTGCCCGCCGGCTTCCCACCCCTGCGCCACTACGATATCGACTCCGCTGGCGACCGCCCGCCGGGCCTCTTCGGCGCTGGCGACGGTGTGGAGCACGAGCCCGTTGGCATCGTGGACTCGTTTGACGTAACCGGCGGGATCGCCCCAGAACAGAGACACGATCCGCAGACCGGCTTCGAGGGCCTCGTCAAGTCGGCGGTGCTGATCGGAGGCGAGAACCAGATTGCCGCCAAAGGGACGATCGGTCAGCGCCGCCGTCTCACGGACCACGTCTCCGGCGGGAGTCGACCACGTCAGCGCCAACATGCCGAGCGCGCCGGCATTTGAGACCGCGGCCGCCAGCTCGGGTACGGCCGACATCGGCGCTTGGACGATCGGCTTCTCAATGCCGAGCAGCGCACAGACGGGCGTTCGCACCACTACCTCCTACCCGTTCGTCCCGGCCCACAGGCGGCGCAATCGGTCTCGATGGGGATCCGCAGGCGCCGCAGGCGGCCGCATGCAGCTATGACTCATACGACGTCGGCATCGACTGCTCCGCACGCTTGTCCCATCCGTGAAAGTTCGAGTAATCGCCGGCATCCCAGGCCTCCCGCAGCCCCGGCTTGCTCAGGTCCCAATCGGGTCGGACCTCGCTCGACGCGGCGCGCAAGTCCACCCACAGGTCGTAGAACGAGGGGCGGCCCCAGAACCAATACCCGTTGTAGATGCTGTGAACGACCAGTCCCGGCTTTAAGACCAGCGTGTGGGGGATCATGGGGTCGTGCTCTGGGTCGGTGTACTCCTGGATGTCGAGGTCCTTTTGGACAATCCGGCCGGGGTCTGAGAGGAAGGTCCATTGAGCGCCCACCGAGGCGCGGAACTCCTGCAGGCTGTGGTGGTCGTCGGTGGCGATCGTGACTATCTGGGTGTAGGCCACCGCCACCTTCGATTGGTTCGCCGCCAACTCCAGGTGCTGTTGGTGCTCCTTCGGGCAGTAGTTGCCGCGCGCCAGCGTAAGGACCAGTGGGTCACGGCCCTGCAGCTCGCTGAGCCTGCGTACCGTGCCGGTGTGGTCTGGTAACGCGTAATCGGGGAAGATGCTACCGGGCCTGATGTCAGAACGCACCTCATAACCTCCTCTGGTGGTCAACTTCCATGGCTGGGCTGGGACCTCGCTGCTTTTGTGCTCACGGGTGATAGTCACGGCCGGGGGATGTTCCGAAGGTTAAGGCGAGCCATGTTGACTAGTTCGCCGATCCCACCTTCGAGCGCGAGCTTACTGAGCGATAACGCGAAACCTTTCGACTCCGCCACCGTGATGTGAGTCGGTACCTCGAGAGCGTCGGGCGTGGTCACCACGTCGAGCAGAGCCGGCCCGTTGTGAGCAAACACCTCGGCCGCCGCCGCGTCAAGGTCCCCTGGTTCGACCACTCGGCGAGTAAGGAAGCCGGCCGCTGAAGCGATAGCGGCGTAGTCGACAGGGTCGTGGTCGGTCTCGAAGGGAGGATCGCCGGCAACCAACATCTCCAGGCGGACCATGTCGAGGCTGGAATTGTTGTACACCACGACCTTGACCGGCAGATGGTGGGTTTTCACGGTGAGCAACTCCCCAAGCAGCATCGCCAGCCCGCCATCGCCGGACACCGAGACCACCTGGCGTCCGGGGTGGGACAGCTGGGCGCCGATGGCCATCGGTAGGGCGTTGGCCATCGAGCCGTGGTTGAAAGACCCGATGAGACGCCGCTGCCCGTTCGGGGTGAGGTAGCGGGCCATCCAGGTGCAGCACATACCGGTGTCGGCGGTGAAGATCGCGTCAGGCGCCGCATGTCGGTCGATGACGGCGGCAAGATGTTCGGGATGGATCGGGCGATGGTCCGGGTGGTGGACGTTGTAGGTCTCGACGCTATGAGAGAGCTTGCGCTCGTGGCTCCTGAGCATCTCGTCTAGGAATTTCCGGTCCGGGCGTTGCGGCAAGCGCGGCAACAGCGCCCGCAGGGTCTCACCCATGTCGGCGGCGACACCTTGGGCAAGCGGGGCACGGCGACCGAGGCGGACGGGGTCGATGTCGACCTGGATGTTATTGGTCGTGGGCAGGAAATCGTCGTAAGGGAAATCTGTCCCCAAGAGCAGGACGAGGTCGGCCTTGTGCAGCGCCTCGTAGCAGGCGCCGTAGCCGAGCAAACCGGTCATGCCCACATCGAACGGGTTCTCGTACCCCATTAGGTCCTTGCCTCGCAGGGTGTGCCCCGTCGGGGCGTTTAGCCGGGCCGCCAGTTCGAGGACCTCGTTGCGGGCGCCGGCACAGCCGATGCCGGCAAAGATCGCAATCTTCTCAGCGTCCCCGATCCGCCGGGCCAACTCCGCGATTGTCGCTTCCGATGGCGCAGGACAGGGCCGGTCGGTGACCACAGCGCTGTCTGGGACGGGGCCGTCGGAGCGCTCGTAGAGGATGTCACCGGGGAGCACCAGCACCGCCGCGCCCCGCTTGCCGACCGCGTTCTGGATCGCGCAACGGGCGAGGCGCACGACCTGGTTGGGATGAGCCACGGTCTCGGCATAATGAGCGGCTTGCCCGAAGAGAGCTTCGGGCTTGGTCTCTTGGAAGTAGCCGGTGCCGATCTGACGGCTGGAGATCTGGGTAGCCAGGGCAAGTACCGGAGCACCGGAGCGGTGAGCGTCCATAACCCCCTGGATCAGGTGGGTGTTGCCGGGCCCGCAACTCCCGGCGCACACTGCCAGCCGGCCGGTGAGCTGAGCTTCGGCCGAGGCCGCGAAGGCGGCACCTTCCTCGTTGTAAACGTGCACCCAGTCGATGCCGCCCTTGGCTGCGCCGCCGCTACGCCGGACGGCGTCGCTGATGGCGTTCAGGCTGTCGCCGACCAACCCGTAGATGCGTGTGACGCCGGCGTCAACAAGGACCCTCAGAAGGTCGTCTGCCACGTTGCTCACGATTGTGTCCTCTCTGCTTGATGCGTCGTCACCGACGACCCACCGCTGATGGCATTCGACGAAACAAGCGAAAAGGCGCAGCCTGGTTCCGGTCACCCGGAGCACCTTTGGCAGCAAGGGCGAGAAGCGTCCCGATCGTCACTCCGTAGACGAGATGGGCGCCAAAGTCCTCCGCCAGCGTTTTGGCGTCATAGTCCCAAATTGGCTTGTAGACCTTGGCCAAAGGCAGAACTATGTAGCTGGTGAGCCAGGCGATCGGACCCATCGACACTCCACGTACCAACGCAGCGCGCTTGCCCTGCGGTACAAAGAGCGCCAGCGGGATGCTCCAGCCCACGCCGGTGGCCCAATGCACGGTGTTCTGAAGCGACCTAGCCCACTCTTTGGGCACCTCTTGGCCCCGGAGCCGCTGCAGCACATCTCTGCCGACGAGCCCAGGGGCCGATACGTCCTTCCAGGTTTCCACTCCGGCCGAGAACTCCCATTCGAGCGGCTGCTCGGTCCCGCCGCCACGGCGGTACCTGCGGTACAGCAGGGCGTCCATGGCCAATGTCCCAACCGCGCCGGCGAACATTGCCGTGATCAGTCGCGCCCCGAGGCTTGACGTCTCGGTGGGGAGCCCAAGGCCTTCCACGACCACGATCCTTGCGCTCCGGCCCGCCCGTCGCACCAGTAACACACACTGGTCGCGGCTCGCGGTGCGCAGGCGCCGCGGCCCGACCGAACGCGCCGCTGGCCGACTAGGGCCATTGATGGACCAGGTAGTAGACGAGGTAATAGACCAGGGCATTACACGGGCCCGATGGGTCGCCTGGAGCGCGACGGTGACTAAGCGGGCTGTCCGTGATGGTCGAGCCAACGTCGTCGCAGGCGTGAGCGTGATGGCGATGACAGGCGTACCGGGAGCACCGGTGCGCCCGAGGAAAGGGGGAAAGTGTAGTGAGCATTATCGACAAGGCGCTGAGCGCCAATACAACCATCGCCGACCATTACGACCCCAGCCGCGGGAGGCCGCCGGCGCCTCAGGTGGCGATCGTCACCTGCGCGGACCCTCGTCTGACCAACATCGGGCAGATGCTGGGTATTGCTGACGCCGATGCTGACATGATCAGGAACATCGGCACCGTGATCGATGACGACGCGGTCCGGTCACTTGTCGTGTCGACCAGGGTGGTGGGCAGCCGAGAGATAATGATCATCGATCACACTGACTGCGGCATGATGAGGTTCGCCGACAGCGAGTTGGAGGACCGGCTCCGGAAGGAGACGGGGCGGGTGCCGATTGCGCCAGCCAGGTTCTGCAGCTTCACCGACGTCGAGGAGAACACCAAGGAGCAGATCCAGAAGGCGAGGTCACATCCATGGATCTCGCAGGAGGTTCCAGTCAGGGGGTTCATCTATGACGTCAACACGGGGCGGCTCAGTGAAGTGTTCGCGGACGCGGAGACCGTTAGCGGCTCCTAAGGGCAGAGGAGGCACAGATGAGCACCGTCGAAGGACGTAGTGGCGAGACCGGTGGGACAGCAAGCAGCGGACCTGTAGACCTGAAGCTAGAGGTGGTCGTCGTCCCCGTGGCTGACGCTGACCGCTCCAAGGCGTTCTACGCCGCCCTCGGATGGAAGCTCGACGCTGACCTTTCCTTCGACAACGGCTTCCGGGTCGTGCAGTTCACGCCCCCCGGGTCGCTGTGCTCCGTGCAGTCCGGCACCGAGGTCACAGGTCCCCCACCTGGGTCTGCCCATGGCCTCTACCTGGTCGTGCCCGACGTCGAGGCCGGGCGTCACGAATTCACGGGCCCGGGTGCCAAGGTCAGTGAGGTGTCCCGTCCCGGAGCGCCGGGGGCGCGGTCGTGGAGCGAGAGCTGGTCGGCGGCGAGTGCCCCTACTGGGCGTGCATCCCCTCCAAGTCGCTATTGCGAGCGTGTGAGGCCGTCCAGGGCGTCGGCGCCAGTGCCCAGGTGACGGAAATGCGCGTTCGTTATGACATCGCCTTCAGACCCCGTCGCAAGCCGGTGTGAGGCCCAACCAGTGGAGGTACAGATGCCCAAGCTCCCACCGCCCCCAGAGGGGATCGTGCTGGCCCATTTCATCGTCACGGACGATGTCGACCGCTCTCGGCGCTTCTACACCGAAGTGCTCGGAGGCAGGGTGGCCTTCTCCGGCCCCGGAGGGCTGACCTATGTCGCACTGGCCAACAGCTGGATCATCATCAACGTCGGCGGGGGCCCGACCGACGACAAGCCAGAGGTCACCCTGCAGACGCCGGGCGATCCCAACCGGGTCAGCAGCTTCCTCAATATCCGGGTCAAGGACATCGAGGCCGTGTACGCCGAGTGGAGCGCCCGCGGTGCTCAGTTCCTGACACCGCCAAAGCAGCACCAGTACGAGATCCGTTGCTACATCCGCGACCCCGACGGGCACCTGATCGAAGTTGGCCAAACCACGGATCCAGAGGGGGACTGGACGCCCGCTCACTGGCCATCAAGTTCGTCGGTCGAGAAGCCCGAGTGAGCAGGGGGCCTCGATCATGACCACCGCCATCATCGGCACTGGAGGGATCGGGTCGGCCATCGCCCGCCAGCTCGCCTCCGGTGGAGAGGCCTTGCAGATCTCGGGCGCCGACAAGCAGTCGGCACAAACGCTCGCCGCGGCGATCGGCGGAGCCGCGGTCGTCGCTGTCGACAACCGGAACGCGTTGCAGGGAGCCGACGCTGTCATCCTTGCGCTGCGGTTCCCCGTGCTGAAGGACGTCATCGACGAGATCGCCGACGAGCTGGGCGTCAAGTCCCTCGTCGTACCCAGCAACCCGGTCGGCCTCGACGCGCGAGGTGAGGTCGTGCGGCTCCTGCCGGAAGGGCAATCATCCGGCGAAACTGTCGCCGGGTGGTTGCCGACGGGGGCACGCCTGGCCATGGCGTTTGGCACCATGTCAGCCCATCTCCTCGAATCCTCGAGCAACCGGTCCCCCGAGCCAGCGGTCCTGTTCTACGCCACCGACGCCGTCGGTGGTGACGAGGAAGTCGAGCGGTTGATCCGAACGGCCGGTTTCGCGCCGATGAAGATCGGCGGGCTCAAAGAGGCGGGCCGCCTCGAGGTGGGTGGCGACCTCCACGACCTCGTAGTCAGCGCCGCAGAGGCGCCGTCCCTGGTCGTTGGGGTAGCGAAGCCGTGAACAGTCGTCTTCCCGACCCACGCCTGGACCTGATCTACCGCTTGGAAGCAACGGTCGGCGACCCCCAGGACGTAGGCGAGATCTCCGCTGGTCGCCGGCGCATCGTTCCATTGACCGGCGGGACCTTCCGCGGACCGGAGCTACGCGGGACACTGCTCCCGGAAGCCAGCGCCGATTGGCAGGTCATCCTTACGGATGGCACCGCGCTCGGCGACGTCCGCTACACCCTAGAAACCGAACGCGGAGATCTGCTCTATGTCCAATCGCGCAGTGTGCGCCACGGAAGCCCGGAGGTCCTCGAACGTCTCGGACGCGGGGAAGACGTCGACGCAGGTGAGTACACCTTCCGCGGTTCAGCCAAAATCGAGACCGGGGCCGCCGACCTCGACTGGTTGGACAAGGGCATCTTCATCAGTGTCGGAGGCCGGCAACCCGGAGGTGTGACTTACGAGGTCTATCTGGTTAGATGAGCCGTCCATCCCACTCTACGGAGCCGTCGGCGGCCCTATGGCGCTCGGGTCGGCGTACAGCCAGGACTGGATGGTGGTGGCGCCGGCGCCGTCCGTCAGCGAAGCCCTTGCAGGCTCTGGCCCCGGCTGTCAGGATGTCGCCATGCTCGATCATGTGTCAATCCAATGCGCCGACGTGGCCAAGAGCGCGGCCTTCTACGACGCAGTTTGCGCCCCTATAGGCGCTGGGCGGGTAATGGACTTCGGCGAAGTGATCGGCTTTGGTGTAGGGGCGAGACCCGAGTTCTGGATCGGTCCACGGACGACCGGAGAAGGGTTCCGAGAATCGCACATAGCCTTCGCCGCACCCAGCCGGGCGGCCGTTGGAGCCTTTTTCGAAGCGGCGGTGGGCACCGGCGCCGAGACTTTGGAAGAGCCGCGCCTGTGGCCCGAGTACCACCCCAATTACTACGGCGCCTTTGTGCGTGACCCCGACGGGAACAACGTCGAGGCCGTCTGCCACGAACCGGAGTAGCGCCGGGCTTTCGCCGTCCCCGCTGGCGGACGACGGCCCGCCCCCTCAACCCAGCCGGAAGGCCGCCTTGGGCAGGCGGTAGGCAAAGTCCCCGGCCAGCTCGGCGGCGTCTTCGGGCGCCACGCGGTGCTCGGCCACCAGGCGGGCCAGGAAGCCACAGTGTGCCCGGCGGGCCAAGTCGTGACGCGCCGGGATCGAGCAATAGGCTCGGGTGTCGTCGACGAAGCCGGCCGACTTGCCGAAGCCGGCGCTTTCGGTGATCGCCCCCCAGAACCGCGCCATGGCGTCTGGCGAGTCCAAGAACCACCACGGTGCCCCAAGCCACAAGCCTGGGTAATAACTGGCCATCGGCGCCAGCTCCCGGGAGAACGACGTCTCGTCCACCGTGAAAGCGACCATCCGGAAACCGCGGTGAGAGCCGAAACGGTCGAGCAAGCGCTGGAGTGTGGCGGTGTAGCCCGTGGCTACGGGAAAATCCGCACCGAGGTCCGGGCCGTAACGGGTCAAGGCGACCGTGTCGTGGCTTCGCCACACGCCGGGGTGCAGTTGCATGACCAGACCGTCGTCGGCAGACATGCGGGCCATCTCCATAAGCATGTGGGCACTAAAGGTGGCGGTACTGGCCGGGTCGTGGGGCCCCAGCCGTAGGCGGTCGTAGAGCCGGGACGCTTCCCGCTCGCTCAGCTCGAGCGCCTCGGGGGAAAAGTGGCCGTGGTCCGTAGCCGTCGCCCCGAGCGCCTTGAAACTGGCGCGCCGCGCCTCGAGAGCCGCGATATAGCCTCGGTACGTCGTGGTGTCGATGCCAGAGACCTCGGCCAAACTATCGAGCTGCTCGCCCCATCGACCGGTCCGGGACGGGTCGATCAGCATGTCCGGTCGGAAGGTAGGCACGACCTTGCCCTCCCAGGTCGGGTCGTCGCGCAACGCTGTGTGCGCGGAGAGGTCGTCGAGGGGCGAGTCCGTTGTGGCCAGGACTTCGAGGCCGAAACGCCGGTACAGCGCCCGGGGGCGCAGCTCAGGTGAGCGGAGCTGCTCGTCGATGCGGTCATAGGTCTCGTCCGCCCCGCTCTCCGTTAGCGGCCCGTCGATGCCGAACAGGCTGGCGAGCTCGTCTTCGAGCCAGAGCCTCATCACTGTCCCCCGGAAAACGGGCCAGGACCGGCACAGTCGGCGCCACACTTCTCGGGGCTCGGCCACCGGTCCGGTTTCGCCCGGAGCGCGGAAACCGAGGTCGGCGAAGGAGGCCCCGTGGGCGTGGAGGAGGCGCAGGACGTAATGGTCGGGCCTCACCAGGAGCTCGACCGGGCCCGGGTAAGGCCTGTCCTCGCCCAGGACGGCGGCGTCGACGTGACCATGGGGCGATATCAGCGGGAGCTCCGCCACCTGCCGGTAAAGGTCGAGCGCCAACGCTCGCAGCGCCGGCTCGGTGGGCAACAACCGGTGGGGGTGAGGGAACGTCGGGTGCGGGCGAACGGTCACCTCCAGACCGTACCGCACCGTTCGCGCTGGATGGGCCGGCGCGATGAGACCGGCTATTCGAGCGGGCCGGGGTAGGCCGCTTCGGCTTTGTCCCCCAAGGCCTTGAACTGTTTGTGCACCACGACGAACAGGGCCAGCGCCACCATGATGGCGGCGGCGACAATGACGATGTCGATCGTCCCCGATAGCTTTTGCAGAGTTTTGGCCGCATTGTAGGACAGGGCGGTATAAACGCCCGCCCACACGATGGCGCCGGCGCAGCTGGCCAGTGCGAACCTCTTGGGTCTCATGCGCACGGTGCCGGCCAGGAACGAGATGTAGGTGCGTAAGACGGAAACGAAACGCCCGAAAAAGACGACCCTGCCCCCTTGGCGGTCGAGCACGTACCTTCCGACCTTGAGCTTGCGCTCGTCCAGGCGCACCTTGTTGCCGTAGCGGCGCGCCAACGCGAACCCGCCTCGGGCGCCGATCAGGTAGCCGGCGACGTTCCCGGCCACGGCAGACACCACAGCCACCGCGAATATGGCCCAGGGGTTGAGGCGGTGGGTGTGACCGGCGTAGGCGCCCGCGGCTATCAGGGCTGTCTCACCCGGTATCGGGACACCGAGGCTCTCGGCCGCGATGAACACGAAGATGGCCCAGTACCCGTAGGAGCTGATCAGGTGGGACGTGTTCATCGCCGGCCTGGGAGCCTACTCTTCGCCCGCTGGTCATCGCCTGCTGGTCCCGCCGGCACGACGAGTATGGTCATGGGCATGGGCAGCACGGGCCATGGCGGCGAGTTGCGCCTGGGAGTGCTCGCTTCGGGCCATGGGACGGTCCTGGAGGCCATCCTGAGCGCCGGCCTCGACGTCTGCGTCGTGGTGACCGACCGCCGGTGCCGAGCACTTCAGGTGGCCGCCGAAGCCGGCGTGCCCGCCGAGCTGCTGCTCCGGGACGGTTACGGCCAGGACTTCGACCGCCGCGCTTACACCCGGGAGCTGGTCAAGCTCCTTGAGAGCTACCGCGTGGACGTGGTGGCAATGGCCGGCTTTGGCACCATCTTCAGCCCCGAGATGTTCGCCGCCTTCGCCGGGCGCGTCCTCAACACCCATCCTGCACTGCTGCCCGCCTTCAAGGGTTGGCACGCCGTTCGGGATGCTCTGGCCGCCGGCGTGAACGTCACCGGCACGACTGTCCACCTGGCCACCGAGCGGGTAGACGACGGGCCCGTCCTGGCCCAAGAGGAAGTGCCCGTCCTGGCCGGCGACACCGAACAGACCCTGCACGAAAGGATCAAGGCCGTCGAACGTCGGCTCTACCCGCAAACCATCGGCCAGTTCCTGGACCAGATCCGCCAGAGCCAGGTGACGCCGGTGACGACACCAGGAGGCACCGGCGTGAGAGCGCTGCTTTCCGTTTATGACAAGACCGGTTTGGACGAGCTTGCCGCCGCGCTGGTGGCCGCCGGCTACGAGTTGGTGGCCAGCGGGAAGACGGCCGCCGCTCTTGAGGGCACCGGCCTCCCGCACACCACTGTCGAGGCCGTGACCGATTGGCCCGAAATGTTGGGGGGGCGGGTGAAAACTCTTCACCCACGTCTTCACGCCGGGATACTGGCAGACCTCGAGGACCCGCGGCACCGGGACGACCTGGCTCGGCACGGCATCGACCCGATCGGACTGGTGGTGTGCAACCTGTACCCGTTCCGGTCCGCCCCTTCGGTCGAAATGATCGACGTCGGAGGGGTGACACTTTTGCGGGCTGCGGCCAAGAACTGGGCGCGGGTCGCCGTCGTCGTGGACCCCGCCGACTACCCCATGGTGATAGAGAAGGTGCACGGCGTAGAGGTGCTCGATGAGGACCTCAGGCTTTACTTAGCCCGTAAAGCCTTCGCCCACACCGCCGCTTACGACGCCAGCATCGTCAGCTGGCTGGACGACCTGGTAGATGGCCGAGCCGGCCCGGAGGCGCCGGTGGGGCACGGACCGGCCGACAGCCATGAACGACCGCTACCGCCGACGCTGCACCTGTCCCTGGAGCTTGCTCAACCGTTGCGGTACGGCGAGAACCCCCACCAGTCCGGCGCCCGTTACCGGAGCACGGGTCAGGCCAGCTGGTGGGACGACGTCGTCCAGCACGGTGGCATGGAACTTTCCTACCTCAACCTTTATGACGCCGACGCCGCCTGGGGCCTGGTCCACGAGATCGCCGACCTTGGTCCAGCTGCGGCCGTGGTGGTCAAGCACGCCAACCCCTGCGGCGCGGCGGTGTCGGCCAGCTTGCTCGACGCCTACGAAGGTGCCTTCGACTGCGACCCCATGTCCGCCTTCGGCGGGATCGTCGCTCTTTCGGCGCCCGTGGACGAGCGACTGGCGGCGACGATGGTCGCCAACGCCAAGGCCGATGTGGTCATCGCCCCGGCTTACAGCGACGAGGCGCTGGCCCTGTTCGCCACCAAACGCAAGAACATGCGGGTCCTGGCCGCTCCGGTCCCGGAGGCAGACCGTTGGCACGTGCGCCAGGTGAGCGGGGGGTGGTTGGTACAAACCCCTTACCGCTTGGCGCAAGGCCCAGAAAAATGGCAAGTGGTGACGTCCGTCCAACCCAGCGAGGAAAATTGGCAGGACCTCCAGCTGGCGTGGAGGGTGTGCGCGGCGGTCAAATCGAACGCCATCGTGCTGACCGCCCACGGGAAGGCCGTGGGTATCGGCGGCGGGCAACAGAACCGGGTCTCGCCTGGAGAACTGGCCGTGGCGCGCGCCGCCGGGAGGGCGGTGGGCGGCGCCGGGGCGAGCGACGCGTACTTTCCTTTCCGAGACGGCTTCGATGTGGTCGCCGCCGCCGGCGTGAGCTGTGTCGTACAGCCGGGCGGCTCCGTCCGGGACGCCGAGGTCATCGCCGCCGCCGAGGAGTATGGCATTGCCATGGTGTTCACCGGTGAACGTCAGTTCCGGCACTGAGCCGGTGAGGAGAGCCCGGTGAGCGCAGTCGTGATGTCGGGCGCGCCCGTCGCCGATGCCGTGCTGGCCGACGTGGGGGCGCGGGTGGCCGCGCTCGGCCACGCCGGCAAGGCCGTCGGCCTGGGGACCATCCTGGTCGGCGACGACCCGGCCAGTGCCCACTACGTTGCCCGCAAGCACGAGGCCTGCCAGCGCTTGGGCATCGCTTCGGTCGACATCCGGATCCCGGCCGGAGCCGGCCCGGAGGATCTGTTCGGCGCCATCGACCAGCTCAACACCGACCCTGTGGTGGACGGCTTCCTGGTGCAAAACCCGGTGCCCCCTGGCTTCGACTACGCGGAGGCGCTGGCCCGGGTATCGCCGGCCAAGGACGTCGACGGCCTGCACCCGGTCAACCTCGGCTACTTGGCCCTCGGGGAGCCGGGCCACCCGCGGCCGTGCACGCCACTGGGCATCCGGGCCATGCTGGCGCACTACCAGGTACCGGTGGAGGGCCGGTCGGTGGTCGTCGTGGGGCGGGGCCCGACCCTGGGCCGGCCCCTGGCTCTGCTCCTGTCCCTCAAGGAGCCCGGGGCCAACGCCGCCGTCACCGTCGTGCACACCGGTGTAAAGGACTGGCCCGAGCACACCCGGCGGGCCGACATAGTCGTGGGCGCCGCCGGCGTGCCCAACATGATCACGCCGGACGTGGTGGCGCCCGGTTCGTGCGTGATCGGAGGCGGCCTGACCTGGGACGGGCGCAAGGCCCTGTCCGACGTGGACGAACGCTGCGCCGAGGTAGCGGCTTGGGTCACCCCCCGTCTCGGCGGCGTGGGCGTCACCACCGTGGCCATGCTCCTGGCCAACACCGTGGCGGCGGCAGAAGCGGCGCTCCGCCTTCGCCCGGGCTCCTAGCCTCGCCCTTCGCTCCGGGCATAGGCCTTATCATTTAGTGATGGCCACCGTCTCCGAGCTGCTGGCGGCCGGGAAGACCTACTCCTTCGAGTTTTTCCCGCCCAAGAACGATGCTGAGCAGGCTCGCCTGGTGGAGACCCTCCTCGAGCTCCAGCCCTTGCGCCCCTCGTTCGTGTCGGTGACCTACCGGGGCGGGCCCCCCTCCCGCCAACGCACGACCGACCTCGTGTTCTCCATGCTGCGCCTGACCGCTCTCAACCCGATGGCCCATCTGACCTGCACGGGCCACAGCCGCCTGGAGCTGGCCGACATCCTGGTGAGCTTCCGCAAGGCGGGCGTCAAGAACTTGATGGCCCTGGGCGGTGACCCGCCGGCCGACGATTCCGTGGGGCCGGGGGAGCTGGCTCACGCTTTGGAACTGGTGGAGCTGGCCAAGGCCATCGGCGGCTTTTGCATCGGCGTCGCCGCCCACCCCGGCCGCCATCCCCGGTCCCGTAGCCTGGCCAGCGACCGGCGTTTCCTGGCTCAGAAGTTACGGGCGGCCGACTTTGCCGTGACCCAGTTCTTCTTCGACCCGGCCCACTATTTTTCACTGGTGGACGACCTGGCCGCCCGGGGCCTCACCAAGCCCGTGCTGCCAGGCATCCTGCCGGTCACCAGCCTGTCGTCGGTCCCCCGCATGGCCGAGATGGGTTGTGCCGTGCCCTCTCAGCTCGTCGAGCGGCTCGAAACGGCCGACGCTCGGGGCGGCCGGGCCGAGGTGGTCAAGGCCGGCGTGGACGCGGCCACCGCGCTGTGCACGGCCCTGCTCGATCAGGGTGCGCCGGGCCTGCACTTTTACACGTTCAACCGGTCAGAAGCGACACGGCGCATCTACGCCAACCTCGGCTTGTCCGTCGGGGCCGAGTAGCCGGCCGCTCAGACGGACCTTAGGCGTTCGTTGGTGATCCTTATGGCATCGGGGTTGTCATCGACCAGGAGGTACCGCCGGCCCAACCGCTGGGCCGCCACTCCTGTCGTCCCGCTCCCGCAGAAGAAATCGGCCACCAGTTCGCCCGGGTTGCTCGAGGCCCTGACTATGCGCTCAAGCAACTTGAGCGGCTTCTGAGTGGGGTAGCCGGTCCGCTCCACGCTGTTGGTGGGGACGATGGTGAGCCACCACGTGTCGGTGGGGAGCTTCCCCCGGGCCGCTTTGTCCGGGCCCACCAGTCCCGGCGCCATGTAAGGGATGCGGTCGATGTCGCCGGCGTTGAAGGTCCAGTGCGCCGATCTCGAGTACCAGAGGATGTTGTCGTGCTTGCGGGGCCAGCGGTCCTTGGCCCGGCCGCCATAGTCGTAAGCCCAAATGACCTCGTTCAGGAAGCGTTCCGGGCCGAAGACCTCGTCGAGCAGCACCCGGGCGTAGTGGGCGGCATGAAAGTCCAAGTGCAGGTAAAGCGACCCGGTGGGACGAAGGGCCCGGTGCACCTCCGACAAGCACTGGCGCAGGAACTGGAGGTACTCGGCCAAGCTCATGTCGTCCCGGTACCCGTAGTCGGAGACGACCTCGAACGGGTAGCGCCGGCCGCCGAAGCCCACCCGCTCCCTGGTGCCGGCGCCCGTGCGGATCGAGCCCAGGCGACGGACCTGGCCGGTGCCGAAGGGCGGGTCGATGTAGACCAGGTCGATGCAGCCGTCGGGCATGGCGGCCAGGACGTCCCGGCAATCACCGAGGACGACGCCCTCGGGCACCGCATGGGGGCGCGGCGCCGCCGTCATCGCCTAGAGCGCGTCGCGCTCACAGAGGAGAGCGGTCCTGGTCCACACCAGAGAAGGTTAGGGCCTTGCTCGCCGCCGGGACGGGACCCCGAGCGGGCCGGCAGCCGGGAACGGCCTGGTCCGGCTGGCGGCGGGCGGGACATAGGCTGGCCAGCCATGGCAGACAAGATCACGATGGGGCCGGACGGTGACCTTCGGGTCCCCGCTGAGCCCGTAATCCCTTTCATCGAAGGCGATGGGACAGGTGTGGACATATGGCCGGCGGCGCGACGGGTAATAGACGCCGCCGTCGCCAAGCACGGGCACAGCATCGCCTGGACCGAGGTGCTGGCCGGGGAAAAGGCCTTCCGTCAGACCGGCGACTGGTTGCCAGCGGAGACACTGGAGGCGTTCCGTGAGTACCTGATCGGTATCAAGGGCCCCTTGACGACGCCGGTGGGCGGGGGCTTCCGTTCGCTGAACGTGGCCCTGCGCCAGATCCTGGACCTGTACGTCTGCCTCCGACCGGTCCGGTGGTTCCAGGGCGTGCCCTCCCCCGTCAAGCGTCCTGACCTGGTCGATATGGTCATTTTCCGGGAGAACACCGAGGACATATACGCCGGTCTGGAGGTCGAGGAAGGGACGCCGGAGGCCAAACGACTGATCGAGTTCCTCCACGAAGAACTGGGCTGGAACGTGCGGCCCGACTCGGGCATCGGCATAAAACCGATCTCCGTGACGGCCAGCAAACGACTGGCCCGGGCCGCTCTGCAGTACGCCGTGGACCACGGGCGCAAGTCGGTGACCCTTGTGCACAAGGGCAACATACAGAAGTTCACTGAAGGTGCCTTCCGCAAGTGGGGTTACGAAGTGGCCCGCGACGAGTTCGCCGATGTAGCCGTCAGTTGGGAAGACTGTGCCGGCCGGCCCGGCAACAGGATCCTGGTGAAGGACAACATTGCCGACATCACTTTGCAACAGGTCCTCACCCGGCCCGAGGACTTCGACGTCATCGCCACCACCAACCTCAACGGCGACTACCTGTCCGACGCCATCGCCGCCCAGGTCGGTGGGATCGGCATCGCGCCGGGAGCCAATATCAACTACGAGACCGGCCACGGGATTTTCGAGGCCACCCATGGCACCGCCCCGAAGTACGCCGGCCAGGACAAAGTAAACCCCGGTTCGGTGCTGCTCTCGGGCGTCCTCATGCTCGAGCACCTGGGCTGGCAGGCAGCCGCCGATGACATCGTGCGGGCCCTCGAGCAAACCATCGCCGACCGTGTCGTGACCTACGACTTCGCCCGCCAGATGGAGGGCGCCAAAGAGGTCAAGACGTCCGAGTTCGCCGACGCCATCATTGAGCGGCTCTAGGATCGCCGGGCCATGTCAGATCGCTACCCAAGCCCGGCCGGCACCCCCGGGCGGCCATTGACACCCGGGCGGCCAGTGAACGTCGCCATCACCGGAGCGGCCGGGCAGATCGCTTACAGCCTCCTTTTCAAAGTCGCCAGCGGCTTGATGCTCGGCCTGGAGCAGCCGGTCGCCCTGCGCCTATTGGAGGTACCAGCCGCCCTGGGCGCCTTGAAGGGGGTCGTGATGGAGCTCGAGGACTGCGCCTTCCCCCTCCTGTCCAGCGTCTTCACGAGTTCCGACCCGCATGAGGCCTTCGGCGACGCCGACGTCGCCGTGCTGGTCGGGGCGCGTCCCCGGAGCAAGGGCATGGAACGCCGGGACCTCCTCGAAGCCAACGGGGCCATCTTCAGCGTCCAGGGCCAAGCTCTGGCAGCCAGCGCCAACCGCGACGTCAGGGTGCTCGTGGTGGGCAACCCAGCCAACACCAACTGCTTGATCGCCGCCCACAACGCCGGGCTGGGCCCGAGAGGCTTGGCCCCGGGGCAGTTCGCGGCCATGACCCGCCTCGACCACAACCGTGCCCTCGCTCAGGTTGCCGCCAAAGCGGGCGTCCCCGTGGTATCGGTGACCAACCTGTCGATCTGGGGCAATCATTCGGCTACGCAGTACCCCGACATCTTCCACGCCAAGGTGGACGGCCGGCCCGCCCTCGACTGCGTGGGCGGTCCGGAATGGGTAAAGACGCACCTGCTGCCGACGGTCCAGCAGCGGGGAGCCGCCATCATCGAGGCCCGGGGCGCGTCCAGCGCCGCCTCGGCCGCCTACGCCGCCATCGGTACCGTCAGGGACTGGTGCCTCGGTACCCGAGCCGGCGACTGGACGTCCATGGCCGTAAGCTCCGAGGGCGCCTACGGCACCCCGACCGGCATCTACTGCTCTTTCCCGCTGACGACCGGCCAGTGGGGTTACCAGGTCGTGCCCGGGCTCGACATCGACGATTTCTCGCGCCAGCAGGTAGACCGGAGCACGGCCGAACTGGTCGACGAACGCGACAGCGTAGCGACCCTCGGGCTTCTGCCCTGAGCCCCGGCCGGCCCGCCTGGCCGGCGTGAGCTCAGGGGCGCGACCTCAGTGAGTTAATACCGGAGGGCTCACCAACCCCAGCCGGTGCAGGTACGACAGCTTGCGCTCTACCGCCGCTCGCCATGCGTGCAAGTCCGTGTCGAAGTGAGCTCGGTCGCCATCTTCGTAGGCGTGCTCAAGTTCGTCGAACGCCTCGTCCTCGGCATCCAGCAGGGCACGGTACTTGGTTAGGAACTGGTCGTCCACAACGTCGCAGAGCATTTTGCGCCTGCACCTCCAGTTTCCGGTAGAGGGGGGTGTTCTAACCTGGAACTACCACTATCGCTCTTTGTACGCCCAAAGTTCAACTGGTGGGGAGGCTTTCTTCGCTGCTCCCTAAGTTCAAGGCTCGCACCTCCGGCCCCTGACCGGGCTACGGGCCTGGAGGCGCCGCTCAGAGCGCAGGCGACTGCTCCAAGCGGCATGCGCCAAGGCGGAGGTTCGCACTGAACCTGTCCGCCAGGCCGGCCTGGTGCACAGCCTCGCCACGAACGGCGACGGCCTCCAGGCGGGCTGAGCTCGTCAACGTCCGGGGCGCGAGGCGCCCGCCCGAGCGAACGGCAGCGCCGATGATGGAGGCATAGCGGCGCTGGTCGGCAGTGAAGTTCTGCCAGGTCTGCAACCATTCTTCGACCGGCCCGGCGATGATGCGTCCGACAGGGACGGCACTGAGGCGCTGGCGCAGCAGGTCGAGCTGGTCAGCGGCGGCCAGGATGCTGGGCCCGTCGAGGTCGTCAGCCAGCACGGCCCGGTACCGCGGCAACGTCGCCTGGCATTCTCGGCTGGCCAGGGCGGCGAACTCGGCCAGAGCGCGGTTGTTGGCGTCCATTACGGTCCCGGGGGCCCGGTAGGGAGCCATTACGGCCACGCTCGAGATCACGACGGCTACAGCGATGACGACCATGGCGGCGACAACGAGAAGAGGCCTTCGGGCCGGCCCCAGCTTGGGTGGGGGTTGCCACCCCGGAGGACGAGAAGAGCGCGACCAAGGCCCCGCCGGCGCCCGGCGGGCCTGGTCGGACCGGCGGGCGAGGCCCCGCAGGGACCACTCGCGGGCCCCGCTAAAGGCGTGTTCGCGCATGGCCCGCGGGTGGACCGGCCCTTCTACGGAGCGGTCGACGTCGCCGTAGTCGACCTCGAGCTCGTCAGCCCTCGAGCTCCACGGCGGACGGGGCCGCGAGCGCCCCGTCCACGTGCCGCCGTCCCAGTAGCGCAGGGCGCCGGGGTCGTCGGGGCTGACGTACCAACCCGGCCGGGTAGGCGAAGGGCGTGCCATACCGTCCCACTCAGAAGCTCGTGCTCGCCCGGACCAGAGGTGGTACCAGGTCTAGTGCTTCCAGGACAGACTGATGAGCAGGAAGAGCAGCGGTGTTGCCCGTTATGCGCGCCCGCCCCGAGGACATGGCGTCCAGAGCCGAGATCCGGCCCGAGGCAATGCCGGCCATGGTGGCGTAATCGGCAGTGAGAACGACCTGCGCCCTCCGGCAGGCGGCCGGGCCGGTGAGGACAACGGCGTTGTGGCCCTTCACGGCCACCTGGTAACGCACCTCCGCCCGCGGCTCTGGGGACGCAGAGCGCACCTCCACGCCGACGACCAGGTGTGGCGAACTACCCGGAGCTTCGGGGCCGGCGGCCACGCCCGCTGAGGGCTCGCCCGCCAGGAGCTCGTCGAACCACTCGGGCGACAAGAAACAAGCCACCCCAACAGTTCTACCAGTTGTGCGGCGGGAAAGTTCGCAAAATTAGGCCCGGAGCGAGCTCCTATAGCGGTTGGTCACCGGCTCTGCGCTCGCCCCCCACCACAGCCGCAGCTCGAGCACCAAGGGCCAAGACGGGCCCGCACCACGGTCTTCGTCGAAGCGGGGGGGAGCGTCGCCGGCTAGGGCAGGCAGCGCTCCCGGAGCCGGCAACGTAGCCCTCAGGCGCCCAACGAAGGTGCAGGCTCGTCCGGCCGCCTCTCCACCAAAGCGCCAGCGCCGTCCCCCGCCCGGCCACGTCAAGGTGGCCTCGACCTCGGCGCCGGTCAGCGCCTGGCCCAGGTCGTTGACGACGTGGACGTCAAGGGCCAGGCTCGACGATGGGACGTAGCTCGAAGCGGGCCAGTCGGCCACCACCAGCACGGGCGCGCACGCCGCCCGCAGAGCTTCGAAGGCCGCCTTCGGCTTGCGCTCGTGGTCGAGGAGGGCCGAGCTGACGGCCGGTTGAGCGTCGCTCAAGCAGAAGATGGCAAACCCGCCTACCGGGCCGGAGCGGAGACGGCGCAGCGCTTCGACCTGGGCCTGGACGAGGCGGGCCTGGTACGCCTGGGTGGCCTCCCGCCACTTTTCGAAGGTGGGGTACTGCCCCGGAGGGACACGGGAGCCGAAGATCTCCTTTTGCAGGCAATGGTGGTCGGCCAGGTGCTCCCAGTCGAGGTCAGGCCAACGCTCGGGGCTCATGAACGACGCCGTGCCCGGCACCGCTTGGGCGCCGAGCTCACTGACAAAGCGCACGGCGGCCGGCCACACCGCCGCCGCTCGTGACAGGTCGCGCCACGAACCGTAGCGCCAGCCGAAGTAGAGGTGGCTGTCCGTGCCCCACGCTGGATGGGGCAACCGGCCCGAGTGGGCCACCGCGGGCCGGGACGGGTCCGCCTTCTCGAAGGTCCGCCGGACGCTGTGGTCCAGGACCGTCCTGTTCCAGCTGGGCAGAGCCTGCCCCGCCGCCCACCTCAATGTCGCCGCCCGAGCACGTCCGGACCGGTCTGGAGGGCCGACGCGGCCAGGGGCCGCCCGGCCTGGGGAGACCGTAGAGAACGGGTCGTTATGGCCACACCACGCGACGATGCACGGGTGGTGGCCGAGAAGGTCGACGGCCGCCGCCGCCTGGCGGACGGCGTGGCTACGAGCGCCCTTGAACGTACCTTGCAACGGCATGTCCTGCCAAATGAGCACACCCCGGCGGTCCGCCGCGTCGTAAAGCTCCCGGCGCGCCACATGGCTGTGCGCCCGCAGCAAGTTGAGCCCCGCGTCGCAGGCCAGATCCACGTCCCGGGCCACCTCCGAGGCGGTCGCATAGGCGAGGTCCGGGCGCGTGGGCAAAAGGTTGGCGCCTTTCAGGAACAGGCGCTCGCCATTGACCGTCCAGACGAAGTTGTGCATCCGCACCTGCCGGAGCCCCGTCCGAAGGACCTTCCCGTCGCTGTGACGGCCTTCGACTTCAACCTCCACTTCGATGTCGTGCAGGACTTGCTCGCCCAGACCGACCGGCCACCACAGGCGGGGGTCGAGCACCTCGACCTGCCATCGGACACGGTTCGGGCCCACCGCCAAGGGCTGGCGCTTGTCGACCACGGCGCGCCGTTCCTCTCCGCCCACATCGCTCACCCGGGTGCGTAGCGCCGCCGTGATCGGCCCCGAGCTGTCGAGCACGGCGAAGAGGTCGAGCACGGCGCGCTTGGGGCCGGCCTCGACACATAGGGCCCGGAGAGAGCTGATGCGGACCGGCCCGCTGGGGTCGACCCGGACCGGGGCCCATATGCCGCCGGGGTTGAACGCCGGGTCGATCCCGGCCGAGCTGGCGAACGCCCCGAGCAGAGAGCGCGTCGTCGAGCGCCCGGCCTGTCGTTCGCAGCCGACCTCGACGGCCAGGACGTGGTCGGAGCGGGAGCTGACGGCCGTAGTCACGTCGAAGCTGTGGGGGAAAAAGTAGCCCTCGGTGTCACCCAGGTAGGACCCGTCGAGCCAGACGTCCGACTGGTAGAAAATGCCGTCCAAGACCAGCCACGCACGCTCGCCCTCGGCCAGCGGTCCCGTCTGGAAGCGGCGCCGGTACAACAAAGGGCCCTCGGAGCGGGCAAATGAGGGCTCCGCCTGCCAGTGGCCAGGGACGCGGACCGATGACCAGGCGTCGTCGTCGAACTCGGGCCGGGGGAAGCTGCGGCGCAGGTCCTCGTCGGCCTCGATGGCGGCCCACAGGCCACCGAGCTCCATCAGCCCGGATCCATCAGCGGGGTGGCTTCCTCATAAGGGGCAAAGTAGCGCTGTCGGCGAAGGTACGGTTTCAGCATGGCCTCGGCCCCCCCTTCTTCATGCTCGACCCTGGGTCAACTTCGGGCTTCCGGCTGGCGTTCGCGCCCGGTCAAGCAAGAGGTCAGGGCCAACGCGGCGGCGCGTATCGGGAGCGGCCAGCCCGTGGTCGAGGGCCTGGTGGGCTATGACACCACGGTCTTACCCGCCTTGGAGAACGCCCTTCTGGCCGGGCACGACATCATTTTCCTGGGCGAGAGAGGCCAGGCCAAGACGAGGATCATGCGGGGCCTCGCCGACCTTCTGGACGAATGGCTACCGGTCATTGCCGGTTCAGAAGTGCTCGACGACCCCTACCACCCCATTTCCCGCTACGGGCGCGAGCTCGTGGCCACGAAAGGTGACGAATGCCCCGTCGAGTGGGTCGGCCGCGACCAACGCCTGGGAGAAAAACTCGCCACTCCAGACACCTCGATAGCCGACCTCATCGGCGAAGTCGACCCCGTCAAGGTGGCCGAAGGGCGCTACCTCTCGGACGAGCTGACCCTTCATTACGGCCTCGTGCCCCGCACCAACCGTGGCATCTTCGCCATAAACGAATTACCGGACCTGGCCGAACGCATCCAGGTCGGCCTCCTCAACGTGCTCGAGGAAAGAGACGTCCAGATCCGTGGCTACAAGATCCGCCTCCCGCTCGACATCCTCCTCGTGGCGTCGGCCAACCCCGAGGACTACACCAGTAGAGGCCGCATCATCACGCCGCTGAAAGACCGTTTTGGAGCTCAGATCCGCACCCACTACCCCCTGGACACCGCCACCGAAATGGATGTGATCGTGCAGGAGGCTGTACCCGCCGACCTCGACGGTCTGCAAGTCGAGGTGCCCGGCTACATGGCTGAGATCGTGGCCACGATCTCCCAGCTAGCTCGGCAAAGCCCCCAGGTCAACCAGCGGTCCGGCGTGTCCGTGCGCCTCGGTGTGGCCAACTACGAGACCCTGGTGGCAGCGGCGGCGCGCCGCTCCCTGCGCACGGGGGAGGACCAAGCAGTACCCAGGGTCAGCGACCTCACCGCCCTGGTGTCGTCGACGGCGGGCAAGGTCGAGCTGGACTCGCTCGAAGACGACGCCGAAGACGAAGTTGTGGCCCGGCTGACCCGTCAGGCTGTGCTGACCGTCTTCAGGGACAGGGTCGACCCGTCCGACCTGGCCCGGGCGGTGGCGGAGCTCGACGACGGTACGGCGGTGGAGGTGGGCGACGACCTGCCCTCCTCTTCGTACGTGGCCTCGCTTGGCCGCCTGCCCGGGCTGCGGGCGCCGACCATAAAGCTGGCCGGCTCCGAAAGCGAGGCGGCCCTGGCGGCGGCGGCGGAGCTCGTCCTCGAGGGCCTTCACCTCTCCAAACGGCTCAACAAGCACTCGACCGGTCACGGCGCTCGCTACCAAGCGAGACGCTCCTAGAGGCGGCGCTGGGAACTGCCGGTGGCACGGTCAAGGTACTCCCGCTGGGACGGCAGCCAGGAACACGGCGACCTGGACGGCGACGACGTCCTGCGCCGTTTGATGGACGACCTCCTCGAGCACGGCGACGCCGACCAGGCGCTGCGCCGGTTGGTGCAGCAGGGTTTCCGGGACCGGGCCGGCAGGGACGTGGCCGGGCTGCGAGAGCTGCTCGACCGGGTCCGCCGCCAGCGGGCAAAACTGTCCCGCAACGCCTTCTCCGAGCTCCAGGCGGCCATCTCCAACACTCCTCCGGAGGTGCTCGAGCGCGCCCGGCAAATGTTGGCCGAGCTCAACCGCATGGTCGAGCGCCGGCAATCGGGCGCCGACGTCCAGGCCGACTTCGAGCAGTTCATGGAACGTTACGGGGACCTCGTCCCCGGGCGCCCGGAAAATCTTGACGAGCTGCTGGCGGCGCTGGCCCGCCAAATGGCGGCGGCCCGGGCCCTGCTCGGTTCCCTGACCCCGGAGCAACGGGCGAAGCTGGCCGAGCTCTCCGAGGCGCTCCTCGAGGACGACGTCGCCTTGCGCATGGAGCTCGAAAAGCTCCTCGGGCACCTCGCAGGCACCTCGGGCGACGACGACCTCCCAGGCCTGCCCTTCGGCCTCGCTCCCGCCAATACGGTCGTCAGCCAACTGTCGGACCTCGAGCAATTGGAACAGCTGCTGGCCGGCGCCCCCAGCCCGGGAGCGCTGGCGGAGGTGGACATCGACCGTGCCCGCCAGCTGCTAGGCGAAGAAGACGCCCGGTCCTTGGAAGCTTTGGGACGCCTCTCCCGCCAGCTCCGCCAGTCCGGCCTGGTCGAGCAAAAGGGTGGGCGCATGCGCCTCACCCCTCGGGGCCTACGCCGCATCGGGGACCAGGCCCTGGCCGACCTCTACACCAAGCTCCAGCGTTACCGCAACGGCCAGCACCCCGTGGGTACGCCCGGCAGCGGCCACGAGCGGGCCGGGGAAACAAAGCTCTATGAGTGGGGCGACCCGTTCAACCTGTCCATCCAGCAGACAGTCCGCAACGCCCTGGCCCGGCGCGGCCCGGGCACGCCCGTGCAGCTCTCGCCGGCGGACTTCGAAATAGAGCGTACCGAGGCCCTTACACGCTCGGCGACGGTGATAATGCTCGACCTTTCCCTCTCCATGCCGATGCGGGGAAATTTTGTCGCCGCCAAGAAAATGACGATGGCGCTGCACTCACTGATATCCGGCCGGTTCCCCTCCGACTACCTCGGCATCGTGGGGTTCTCGCGCTCGGCTCGAGAGATAAGTTTCCGCGACCTGCCCGAAGTTTCCTGGGACTACGACTGGGGCACCAACATCCAGCACGGCCTGGTGGTGGCCCGCCAGCTTCTCTCTCACCAGCGGGGGACCAAACAGGTAATAATGGTGACGGACGGCGAACCTACGGCGCACTGGCCCGCGGGAGCGACCGAGCCCGTGTTCGCTTACCCCGCCACGCAGGAAACGGTCGACGCCACATTGGTCGAGGTGGCGCGCTGTACCCGAGACCACATACGCATCAACACGTTTGCTCTCGATGCCACCGGCTACCTGCGCCACTTCGTCGAACAGATGACGCGCCTCAACCGGGGCAAGGCCTTTTTCACCACGCCGGAAAGCCTCGGCGACTACGTCCTGATCGACTTCATCGAGTCCCGCCTCACCTCTCGCCGACGGGGCCGCCGGCTGGCCTGAACGTCTCAGACGGCTCGCTCGTCCCGGTGAGCGGCACCGTCAGCCAACGCGCTGAGCAAACCCTGCGCCGTCGTCGTGACCCCGAAGAGGCCGCCGGACATCTCGACCATGCCCAGCGCCCCGGGGGCCAGGTCGGGTTCGAACGGAGCACAGGCGTCGGCCACCAGCAGGCACTCCCAGCCCCGGTCACTGGCCGTCCGCAGCGTTGAATGGACGGGGCCCTCGAGACCGAAACCGGCTATGACCAGATGGACCGTGCCCAAGGCCCGTAACCCGTCGGCCAGGGGGCTGGCGCTGAAGCCGTCCACCCCGTAGGCCAGGGCCACCAGGTCGCCGGGGCGCCTCGCCGCCGGGCCCCTCTCGGGGCCGTGCGCCGGGGGTAGCACCGGGCAAGAGGGGTTGGCCGGCGAACGGGCATGGCGGGCCCAGGCGATGTTCGCCCCCCACGGTCGCATCACGGCCACCAGGGCGCTTATCGTCTCCCAGACGTAGGAGGCGCCGGCACACTGGCTGGCGATCGCCCGCTGCGCCCCTATCACCAAAAGAGCCGTCGCCGCCGGCCTCGCCGAGCCCACGGCCGGCCACCGGTGGGGCCGGGCGCCGAGCACGGCCAGGCCACCGTTGCCGTAATGGGGGACCAACGGCGTGCTCACGCCGGGCGGACCAGGCTGGGGGCCAGGTGGAGCGGTCGCACGGCCAAATCTGAACATCGACGGGTTACCGCCCTGTATCGCTTGGGTTACGAACGTGATAACGGGGGCCGGAGCGGTGGGTGGCGCCAGGAGAAGTAACACAGCCGTAACACAGGCCTGATAGCCATTGGTTGTGGGCGACCTCTTCAGCTCCTACGGGCGTAGCGTCCCGGGCGGGGCCACGGCGTGGGACGAGATGTTCGAAGTGCCCGAACGCGACGCGCTCTCGCCCCGTCGCCATTACCTCGCCTTGTACGACGTCCTGGGCACCCTTTCGGCCGAGGAGTACCGGGCACGCTGCATCGCCCGGGACCGCAGCTTTCGCGACCAGGGGATAACTTTCTCGCTCTCGGGAGAGGAGCGGCCGTTCCCCCTCGACCTCGTACCCCGGGTCGTGCCGGCCGAGGAGTGGCAGACCATCGAGTCGGGCGTGGCCCAGCGCGTGCGCGCCCTCGAAGCGTTCCTGGCCGATATCTATGGACCGGGCCAGATCTTTGCCGACGGCGTGCTGTCGCGACGGCTGGTGCTCTCCTCTTCCCACTTTCACCGGGAAGCGGCCAACCTTTCGCCTCCCAACGGCGTGCGGGTGCAGGTGGCAGGGATCGACCTCGTCCGCGACGGCGCGGGGCACTACCTGGTCCTCGAGGACAACCTAAGGACCCCCTCCGGCATCTCCTACGTGATCGAGAACCGCCGGGCCATGACTCATGTCTTCCCCGAGCTCTTTGCCAGCTACAAGGTCCGGGCCGTCGCCGACTACCCCGCTTACCTCCTGGCCGCTCTGAGGGCGGCCGCGCCTCGCCACGCCGACCAGAGCCCGACGGTGGTGGTCCTTACCCCGGGGGTCCACAATTCGGCCTATTTCGAACATTCCTTCCTGGCTCGCCAGATGGGCGTGGCCCTGGTCGAAGGGCGTGACCTCATATGTCGCGACGGGGTCGTCTACATGCGCACGACTTCGGGCGAGGAGCGGGTGGACGTCATATACCGGCGCGTGGACGACGAGTTCCTGGACCCGCTCCAGTTCCAGTCTCGTTCTCTGCTCGGTTGCCCCGGGATCCTCAACGCCGCCCGGGCCGGCAACGTCACCCTGGCCAACGCCGTGGGTAACGGGGTAGCCGACGACAAGGCGCTGTACCCGAAGGTCCCTGACTTCATCCGCTACTACCTGGGCGAGGAGCCGGTGCTGGCCAATGTGGACACCTACCTGCTCGAAGACCCCGACCAGCGGGCCTACGTGCTCGAGCACATCGACCAGCTGGTCCTGAAGCCGGTGGACGGTTCCGGGGGGTACGGTCTGGTGATCGGTCCCCAGGCGACCGACGAGCAGCTCGCCCGTCTGGCATCACAGGTGGTGGCCGACCCAAGGCACTGGACCGCCCAGAAGATCGTTGCCCTGTCGACGTCCCCGACTTATACGAGCGAAGGCTTCGAGCCCCGGCACATCGACCTGCGCCCGTTCGCCGTCAACGACGGCCAGCGGGTCTGGGTGGTGCCGGGCGGCCTCACCCGGGTGGCGCTGCGCCGGGGCAGCCTGGTGGTGAACTCCAGCCAGGGGGGAGGTTCCAAGGACACCTGGGCCCTCACCCCGACCGGTCAGGCGCGAGAGCGCCTCGTCGCCTCGGCCCGGGCCGACCTGGACCGCCTCACCCACCGCCCCACCCTGCCCGGCCCCGACTTCGGCCCCGGACCGGGGTTGGCGTCCCAGCAGCAACAACAGCAGCAGCAGCCCCGGCGCCCGGCATGCTGAGCCGGCTGGCCGAGTCTCTCTACTGGCTCGGCCGTTATGTCGAACGGGCGGAGGACACCGCCCGCATGCTCGACGTCCACTACCACCTGCTGCTCGAGGACCGCTGGGTCGACGAGGGGGCGGCTTGCCAGGCGCTGGTCGAGGTCATGGGCCTGTCCGACCGGGCTGGCGAGGGGATCGATTCGGTCATGCTCACCCGGGTCCTCGCCTTCGAACTGGACTACCCCGGGTCCATCGTGTGCTCGTTGGAAGCGGCCTGGGAGAACGCCCGGGGCGTCAGAGAAGCGGTCTCGTCAGAGATGTGGGAGTGCCTGAACGTTACCCACGAAGCCCTCCCCCACGAAGTCGAAGCCGCCGCGGGGCAGATGCCCCACGGCTTTTTCCGCTGGGTGAAAGAGAGAGCGGCCATTTTGGCCGGCCTCTCCGAAGCGACCATGAGCCGGGACGAAAGCTGGCGGTTCCTGGTGCTCGGGCGCAGCCTCGAGCGAGTGGACATGACTGCCCGGTTGCTGTCTGCTCGTTATGGGGAGAGCTGGGGGCAGATGGGCTGGGCCACCACTCTGCGTTCCTGCTCAGCGTACGAGGCTTACCTGCGCACTTACCAGAGAGCGGTCGACGGGTCTTCGGCGGCCGAGTTCCTCGTGCTCGACCGGCTCTTCCCGCGTTCGGTGTACTGCGCTTTGCGGACCGCCGAAGGCTGCCTTGCCGAGCTGGCCCCGCGAGCCGGGCGGGCCGGCGTCGACGATGTGGCCCGCCGCCACCTCGGCCAGGCCCGCGCCCAGCTCGAGTTCTCCTCGGCCACCGACCTCTTGGCCGACCTACCCGGGCGGCTGGCCTACGTCCAGGGCCACTGCTCCCAAGCCAGTGCCGCCATCGCGGAGCGTTACTTCCGGCCCGCCGCCATAGTGGAGTGGAGCGCGTGAGCTGGCGGCTCGAGGTCAACCACACGACCCGCTACCGCTACGACCGTGCGGTGGTGGCCTCCTATAACGAGGCGCGGGTCACCCCGCTGTCCACCGCCGACCAGGTGGTCATCGACGCCCGGGTGATGGTGGGCCCGGCGGCCGAAATGTTCACCTATTGGGACTACTGGGGCACTTTGGTGCACGCCTTCGACGTGCACCACCCGCACGAGTCACTAGTCATCACGGCCAAGGCGGTCGTGGAGACGGCCTTCAGCCTACCGGCACCGCCCGACCAGCCACCTCGTCCCGGTCCCGGCAGCGTAACGTGGGACGGACTGGCGGACGCCGCCGTCCAGGACCGCTTCTACGAGCTCTTGGCCCCGTCGCCCCTGGTAGGCCCGGTGGCCTTTGCCGAAGTGGCGTCCCGTTGGCGTAGGGACTGCGCTACGCCCGGCCAGGCGGTAGAGGCTGTCGTCGAATGGGCACACGGCGAGCTGGAGTACGGCCTTGGCGCCACCCACGTAGGCACCTCGGCCCTAGAGGCCTGGCACGCCCGTCGGGGCGTCTGCCAGGACTTCGCTCACGTCAGTCTGGCCGTGTTGCGGGCCATGGGCATCCCGGCGCGCTACGTGTCCGGCTACTTCTACCCCAACGCAGAGGCCGCCGTGGGCGCCAAGGTCACCGGTGAGAGCCACGCCTGGGTGGAGGCGTGGACGGGCGACTGGGCCGCCCACGACCCCACCAACCGGGTGAGGGTGGGTGAGCGCCATGTCATCGTGGCTCGGGGCCGGGACTACTCCGACGTGGCCCCGCTGCGTGGCATATACAGCGGCCCGGCGGGCTCGTCCACCGAAGTGACCGTTGAGCTGGTGCGCCGCGCCTGATAGCCCCGGATCTTCCCTCTTGCGGTAATCGCCCGGATGAGGGAAGATGACAGGCATGTAGTTACGCTATGCGTAGTTACATTGGTGCTACCCTGTTTGCCCCAGGGTGCGCTAGTCCGACAGACCACAAACGATAGGAGCCGCCGGTGAACGACATTGTGCGCTTCTTGCGTCTACCGGCCGACGCGAGCGGGCTCCGCTGGGATAAGGAAGTGCCGACGTGGCAACGGTCCGCCAACTGCCTCGGCGTCGATCCCGACCTCTTCTTCCCCGAACGAGGCGGGTCCACGCGCGAAGCGAAGGAAGTCTGCCGCGGCTGCGTCGTGCGTAAGGACTGTCTCCAGTACGCCCTGGACAACAGTGAAAAGTTCGGCATCTGGGGCGGCCTCTCCGAAAGAGAACGCCGCCGTCTCCGGCGCCGCCGCAATGGGACACCCTACCGGGTCAGTCAGGCCTCCTGAAAAGGAGGGCCTGGCTCTCACCGGTCTGCAGGACTTCCCCCGGTGAGGCTCGCCTCAGCTCAAAGCTAAGAGCCTGAGGCGTGCCTCGCCGTTAGCCGGTGCTCAATGGTGCGGTCCCTCGCCAGGTCGAGCTCTGCCCAGCGCCGTTCGGGGACCGAGCGCAGCACGCGGTCAGGTACGAGGCCGACGAGCTCGCAGCGTTCCACCTCTGCCCGCCGCCCGACTTGGTCCCGCACGGCCGCCGGCCCGACGGAGAGGGGACTTATGAGGTTGCACGAGACCTGGGCTCGCCCGTCCAGGGCAAAGCCCAGAGCCCGGACGGCGGGCGAACGGATCCCCGCCGCGATCTCCTTGGCCTGGGCCAGGTCCCCGCTGCTCAGCCACAGGTTGTAAGCAACTAGCAGAGGCCGGCACCCCACCGCCACCGCGCCCGCCGTCGGGTGGGGGACAGGCGGGCCGGCGTCGGGCACGAGGCCACGCCAGGCCTGCCTACGGACCTGAGGCAGGGAGCGTTCCGGGCCATAGAGGAAGACCGGCAGCGCCAGCTCGGCGGCCGCCCAGGTGGCGAAGCTGTCACGCGCCCGTCGCGCCCGCTCGGCCCCGGGTGAGCCGGGGGCGACGTCCCGGACGGGCCAGCCTTCCAGAGCCACCCAGGGGACCACGTCGAGGACCCCGAAGCGGGGATGGACGCCGGCGTGCCGCCCGAGGTCAAGGAGGTCCACGGCCCGACAGGCCAGCTCGCGCACGGCGGCCTCCACTGCCGCCTCGTCGCCGGCCAGGGTCAGTACCGAGCGGTGATGGTGAGGATCGGAGTGCAGGTCGAGCAGGCACGGCCCGCATGCCTGAGCCAGAGCGGCCAGGGTAGCCGCGTCCCTTCCCTCACTGACATTGGCCACGCACTCCAGCACGACGTCTCTCCTGGTCCCGGCCCGCGTGGGCCTGTCTTTGGCCACCGGTCCCCGCTCGTCCGACGACGCCGGGCCGTAACTGGGCTGGTGCGGCCGGTAGGATAGGGGTAAATCAGCGCCCGCGCCAGGGAGGTCCGTCATGCTTGCCAACATCTTCGGCGACTGGTACTGGGTCGTCCTCGCCATCATTGTCCTTTTCGGGGGCAGCCAACTTCCCAAGTTGGCGCGCAACAGTGGCGAGGCACTGAAGGAGTTCCGCAAGGCTCACGCAGACGAGCCTCAGGCGTCGCCCGCGGTGGCGCCGGGCAGCAGCCAAAGCGCGCTTGCGGGGGCGCCGGCCGCCGCCGTCCCCGCCTACCCTCAGCCCCTGGCGCCCCAGGTAGGGGTCCCGTCGGCACAGATGGTCCCCCCCACCGCCGAGGAACGCATTACCCTCACCAGGGCCGAGCTAAACGCCCTTCTGGCCGACAGAGAGGCGAGGGCCAAAGCCGACGAGGCGAAGCGGGCACAGCCCCAGTAACCCAGGCCGGTCCCAGCACTACAGGCCAGGTACTACAGACCGGGCCTACGGGGCAGGACCGGCGAAGCCAAGGTCGAGGTCGGCCGAGCGGGGAGCCCACGCCGGCTGCGCGCTATGCGGCGACGCTCGCGCTCGGACGCTCCGCCCCAGACACCGTGTTCGATGTGGTTTTCCAGGGCGTACTCCAGACATGGTGCCTTGACGGGGCACTCGGCGCAGTAGTGACGTGCCACCTCGACCCCGACCCCGTCGCTCGGGAAAAAAACCTCAGGCGGCAGGTCCCGGCACCGTCCCTGCACCATCCACGCAGTTTCCAACGCAACCTCCGTAACGCCTACGCCGTCCACGCTGAACCCTTGTTACGTATCCGGCACGCATATGGTTCCCTGCCGGGCTGTGTCCCAGTCATGGTGCGGGCAAAGGGACGAAGCCTCACTTCGGGTACCCTACCCCAGGCCGCCCTGCCGGAGCACTTTCCGGGTGGCGCCACCACCGGCAGCACCGTCCCGGCTCAGCGTCCTTTAAGGTGATCTTGACAGTAGCGTTCCCCGTCCGAGAACATGATAGGGCGATGCGCTACCTGAAGAGCCTCCTCCTTATCACCTAGGCGGGCCCCCTCCGGTGCTCGCCACGACCTCCTGTGCCTTCGGGCCAGGAGGTTTTTTCATAACTAGGCAACAAACCGCCTGACCCCGGAGCCTGACCACAGAAAGGTCGCCCCCAATGACCCGCCCGCCTCTGCCCGTTACCAAAATGCCTTTCGAGAAGTACGTGCCCACGCTCCCCTTGGTCCTAGCCGACCGTACCTGGCCGTCCAGGCCGCTGGCCACCGCGCCCCGGTGGTGCAGCGTCGACCTCAGAGACGGGAACCAGGCCCTGATCGACCCCATGGGCCCGGACCGAAAGCTCTCGCTCTTCGAGACGCTCCTCGCCATTGGGCTCAAGGAGATAGAAGTCGGCTTCCCCTCCGCTTCCGCGCCCGACTACGACTTTGTGCGCTATGTCATCGAACAGGACCTGGTGCCCGAGGATGTCTCCGTACAGGTGCTGGTCCAGTGCCGGCCCGAGCTCATCGAGCGGACTTTTGAAGCCATACGCGGGGCTCCCCGGGCTATCGTCCACTTCTACAACTCGACCTCCGAGCTGCAGCGAAGGGTCGTCTTCCGCCAGGAACGCGACGGGATCCTGGACATAGCCACCAACGCCGCCCGTCTGTGCCGGGAGCTCGAGAAGAAGGTGGACGGGACCGAGATCCGCTACGAGTACTCTCCGGAAAGCTTCACCGGTACCGAACCGGACTTCGCGTTGGAGATCTGTGAGGCGGTGGCCGAGGTCATCGAACCGACGGCCGCCGCGCCGTTGGTCCTCAACCTGCCATCGACGGTGGAGATGTACTCGCCCAACGTCTTCGCCGACGTCGTGGAATGGTTCGGGCGCCAGCTCAGCCAGCGGAGCTCGTTCGTCCTGTCCGTGCACCCCCATAACGACCGTGGGACGGCGGTGGCCGCGGCGGAGCTGGCCTTGCTCGCCGGCGCCGACCGCCTCGAGGGCACTCTGTTCGGCAACGGCGAGCGCACCGGCAACCTGGACATCGTGACCGTGGCGCTCAACCTGTTCTCTCAAGGGATCGACCCCGGCCTTGACTTCCATGACATCGATGCCGTCCGGCGGGTCGCCGAACAAGCCACCCGCATGCCCGTGCACCCACGTCACCCGTACGCCGGCGACCTCGTCTATACCGCCTTCTCGGGGTCTCACCAGGACGCGATCAAGAAGGGCATGACGGCCCTGCCGACCGACTACGACAAGTGGGAGGTCCCCTACCTGCCCATCGACCCCAAGCACACAGGGCGCACCTACGAAGCCATAATCAGGGTCAACAGCCAGTCCGGTAAGGGCGGCGTCGCCTACATCATGGGCACCGAGCACGGGCTCGACCTGCCCCGACGTTTGCAAGTCGAGTTCTCCAGGGCCGTCCAGGCGGTGACCGAGGCGAGCGGCACCGAGATCAAGCCCTCCGAGCTCTGGGAAGTCTTCGAGAAGACCTACCTGGCTCAGGACGCCGGCTTGCGGCTCGTGAGCACCGAGGTGACGACGGAGCGGACCAGCGACGCGCACATCACCAACGTGGTGGCCCAGCTGTTGGTGGGAGGAGAGCACCGCAGCGCTGTCGGCCGGGGCAACGGGCCGATCGACGCTTTCGTCAACGCCCTGCGCCAGGTCGGCATCGAGCTGTCCGTACTTGACTACCACCAGCATGCCCTCACGGCCGGCAGCGGTGCCTCTTCGGTCGCCTACGTCGAGGCAGGCGCCGCGGACTCCGTCGTCTGGGGCGTCGGCTTGGACTCGAGCATCCTCGACGCCTCCCTGCAGGCCGTGATCAGCGCCGCCAACCGCCTGCGGGCGCCGTCCACCGGCGAACCTCGGTAGGCGGACGGCTTGGGTCACGTATGCTCAGCGCATGTCCAGCCAGCAGTCAGAAGCCGCCGGCCCGCCTCGCGGCCACGTCCGGGTCGTCTACCTCGGGCCCGTCGCTCCGCACTGGAGAGTCGACTCGGACTTCGGGGACCGCAACCTGATCGAGGAGCTCCGCCAGCGCATACTGGCCCGGTTGCTCTTGCTACCCCCCCACGACCCGCAGTTCAGGCGCAACCGGGAACGCATCATACGCGACACCGAGCGAGAGAACGTGCTGCTCCAGTGGGACCTCGGCGTGCCGGAGGACGAGGACGACTTTATTGGCACGACCGAGGGTTGAGCGGCTGGGATCAACTGCTTTGAGCAAGTGGGCGCAGTAGCGTGAGCGGTATGTCGGCCGCCCCGGGTGCAGACGCGCTCCAAGAGCACAGGCCCGGGACGACCACGCCCGAGGCAGGCACGCCCGAGGCAGGCACGCCCGAGCCAGGCACGCCCGAGGTAGGCGCGTCGGAGGCAGGCACGTGGGAGGTAGGTGCGCCCGAGGTAGGCGCGTCGGAGGCAGGCAGGCTCGGCAATGAACGCCGGTACATCAACAGAGAGCTCTCGTGGCTCGAGTTCAACCGCCGGGTCCTCGCCCTGGCTGAAGCGCCCGAGCAACCGCTGCTGGAGAAAGCAAAGTTCCTGGCCATATTTTCGAGCAACCTGGACGAGTTTTTCCAGGTCAGAGTGGCCGGCCTCAAGGACCAGCTGGCCGCCGGCCTCTCGGGCACGGCACCAGACGGGTTGTCAGTCCTCGACCAGTTGCGAGCCATCCGCGTTGAGGTCGAAGGGATGCTCGCTCAGCAGGCGCGCATTTACAACGACGTCGTCGTGCCCGAGCTGGCCGCCCACGGCTGCCGCTTGGTGCCCTGGAGCTCCTTGGGGCCAGAGGACATGGCCTACGCCGAATCGGTTTTCGAGGCCCAAATGTTCCCGGTGCTCACCCCGCTCGGTGTCGACCCGGGCCATCCCTTCCCGTACATATCCAACCTCTCGCTCAACCTGGCCGTAATGGTGCGTGACCCTCAACGGGGCGACCGCCGCTTCGCCCGGGTCAAGGTCCCGCCCCTTCTACCGGGGTTCCTGGGCCTTCCCGACAACGAGCGCTTCGTGCCCGTTCAACAAGTCATTGCCGCCTTCCTGGCCGAGCTCTTCCCCGGCATGGAGATCGAGAGCTGTCATGCCTTCAGGGTCATCCGTAACGCCGACCTGACCTTGGCCGAGGAAGAAGCGGACGATCTTCTTGAAGCCGTCGAGATGGAGCTCCGCCGGCGGCGCTTTGGGCGGGCCGTGTGCCTCCAGGTTGAGCCCGCGTTCAGCTCGGAAGTCCGTGAGCTGCTCATGCGGGAGCTCGACCTGCGCCTCGAGGACGTCTACGAGGTCGGTGGGCTCTTGGACTACGGCGGTCTGTGGGCGTTGCAGGAGCTCGACCGGCCCGACCTGAAGGACGAGGCCTTTTCACCGGTGATGCCAAGCCGGTTGGTCGCCTTCGAAGACGAACCTCAGGACATCTTCGCCGCCATAGCCGAAGGTGACATTTTCCTGCACCATCCCTACGAAAGCTTCGCCTTGTCCACCGAAGCGTTCATCAAAAGAGCCTCTCGCGACCCCAAGGTCTTGGCTATCAAGCAGACGCTGTACCGCACGTCGGGGGACAGCCCCGTTGTCACCGCCTTGATCCGCGCCGCCGAAAGGGGAAAGCAGGTGGCCGCGCTGGTCGAACTAAAGGCAAGGGGTGACGAAGCGGCGAACATCGGTTGGGCCCGGGCGTTGGAGCAGGTGGGTGTGCACGTCGTTTACGGGTTGATCGGCTTGAAGACCCACGCCAAGACTTCGCTTGTAGTTCGCGAGGAAGGTGGTCGTATCCGCCGTTACTGCCACGTCGGCACCGGGAACTACAATTCGTCCACCGCCCGGCTGTACGAAGACGTCGGCATACTCACGGCCTCCCCGGCCGTGGGCGAGGACCTGACGGATCTGTTCAATTTCCTGACCGGCTACAGCCGGCAAGCGGCTTATCGTCAACTGATAGTCGCCCCCCTGGCCCTGCGTTCGAAAATGATCGAGCTGATAGAGAAGGAGGGATCGTACGGAGCGGACGGCCGTATCGTCTGGAAATTGAACAACCTGGTCGACAAAAAGATCATCGATTCGCTTTACGCCGTGTCACAGGCAGGCACGCAGGTAGACCTGATAATCCGGGCCATGTGCTGCCTTCGCCCTGGCGTGCTCGGCCTTTCCGAAAATATTCGAGTGCGCTCCCTGGTCGGGCGGTACCTAGAACACTCCCGGATTTTTTATTTCAGCGAAGGCGCCGCTGCTCTCGCCCGGCCCCCTACCTTTGCCGGCGAGGCGGCGCCGCGCCTGGCCCGCACCGGCAACGACGGCGGCACATTGCTGGCCCCGCCCGATCGGGTGGGGCTCAGCCTGCCGTCAGGCGGCCGCTACCTGATCGGCTCTGCCGACATGATGGAGCGCAACCTTGACCGCCGTGTCGAGGCCCTCGTCGACGTCACGTCCGAGGAATGCCGGGCCCGTCTCCGGGAGATCCTGGAGGTGGTCCTGGCCGACGACGAACTGGCGTGGGAGCTCTCGGCCGACGGCGGCTGGGAGAAGGTCCCTGTCACCAAGCACTTCAACGCTCAGCGGCACTTCCAGGAGCTGGCCCTTTCGCGCAGCAAACGACAGGGCTCGAGCGAACGGCTGGCCCCCATAGGGTGAGCTATCCCTCGCCCGCGCCGAAGGGGCCGCCGCCGGCACCCTCTGACGCTTCGGGCGCCGACGGCGAACCTCGCTCACCGGTCCCGGTACGGGCGGCTGGAGGGGTGGTCTGGCGGCGGGTCCCGTCTGGCCTGGAGGTGGTGCTCGTGCACCGCCCCGCCTACGACGACTGGGCCCTGCCCAAGGGCAAAGCGAAGCCCCTCGAGAGCGACGAAGCCACCGCCCTGCGGGAGGTCAGGGAAGAGACGGGCCTCTTGTGCCGCCTCGGCGCCCCACTGCCCCGCACCACCTACCTCGACGCCGACGGCCGCCACAAGGTTGTCCGCTACTGGGCGATGACGGTTGTGCCTGGCAGCGGAGCCGGGCAGGGGGCGCAGGACCTGCTCCCGGCACCCAAAGGCCAGCACGAGGTCGACGACGTGCGCTGGTCGCCTCTGCCCGCCGCCCGCCGCCGCTTGACTTACGCCCGCGACGTGGTCGTCCTAGACGCCTTTGAGGACATCGTCTCTCGTTCACAGGTTCGCCGGCAGCAGGTCGACGACGTGGGCGAAGGCGAACCAGAGAGGGACGAGACAAATTAGGCCCCCACAGACCAAGGCACCGACCTTGGCGTAGCGGTACCGGCGGCTGGCGACCATGCGGGTCAGGGCCCATCCCAACAAGGCCAGGACGCCCCAACCGATAGCACCTGCCCACGCCCCCCCGCCACCACCGCTCGAGGCGGCCGGGCTGGGCCCCACGATGGGCGAGTCCGGCCCGGCACTACCAGCGCCCTTGCCCCCCGGATGGCTCAGCAAGGTCGTCGCCGTGCCCGGGGCGACAGGGGAGGTGGTGACGGCGGGGAAAGGGCTGAGCGTTGCCCGGGGGACAGCCGCCGGGGAGGCCGTCGTCCGAGATGTGGCCTTGGCAGAGGCCCCCCTCCGCGACGTGGTCGCTCGCGAGGCCCGAGCGCGGGGGGCCGACTGCGGCAGAGAGCCGGCCAACCGGGTGCTCCGGGAGAGGCGTTCGAAGAGGTCAGCCCTGACGACCAGGCGCGTCGTGGCCTCAAAACGTGGGTTGCACGTGGTGAGGGTCAGCTCCGGCTGGGACGTGGCGTCGAGAACGGCGGTATCTGAGGGAGGCACTACCCACTGGTGCACGACGTCATAGACCCACGTCGTACCGGAGGTGTCGGTCAGGTAGATGAGGTCCCCGGGCACGAGCTCGTTCAGACGGAAGAACGGGGCACCGAAGGTCGTCCGGTGACCGGCGATGCCGACGTTCCCGTCCTGTCCGGGCAGGGGTGTCCCGGGGTAGTGGCCCGGGCCCATCTGCAGGTCGAGCTCTTCGACTCCTTCCACGACATAGCGGTTGACCCCGATGACGGGGATCACCATGTGGTCCAGAGCCCCCCCCGGCGGTGGGAGGGGCAGGGAGACGGTGGCGGCACCGCTGCTCTTGAGCCCGTGCTTGGCACGAGCCCCCTTCTTGCCCGTTGACCGCGGGGGCCTGGCCAGGCCGTGGGTGACGGGCGGGCCCGATAGACCGGTCGTAGTGGCCGGGGCCGACGGCGGCGCCGCGGCGACAGCGGCATTAAAGGCCTGAGCGAGCTGGGCCTGGCTCCGTTGCTCGCTCAAGTTCGTCCCGACAAGCTCGTACAGGACGAACAGGAGGAGGACGACCCCCGCCGTGACCAGCGCCAGGCCGACCTCTCTCGCCAGGTGCGGCCCCCGGGGGCGCCGGTTCCCTACCCAGTGCACCCCGACCACGCTAAGGCGATCCTCGGGTCATCTGCCGGCGGCGCCGACGGCTCCGGCCCCCCTCTCGCCCCTTTCTGCCCGCCACCCACGTACGGTGGTCATTAGGCACCGCTGCGCGTGGCCATTTCGCCTTGAGCGGAGTTCTGCAAGACTTAAGTGGTGCCACTGCTCCTGGTGCGCCACGCCCATGCGAAGCCCCGCAAGGAATGGGACGGCGAAGATGGCGTGCGCCCTCTTTCATCCCATGGTCTGAGGCAGGCAGAGGGGTTGGTCGCCGTCATGGGCAATTTTGCCCCCCGCTCACGCATCCTCTCCAGCCCTTCATTGCGCTGCCTGCAGACGGTGGGCGCGGTGGCGTCGGCTCAGAATTTGACCTTGGAACCGACCGACGAACTGAGCGAGGGCCAGAGCTCGGCGGCCGTGAGCCTGGTCCGGGAACTGGCCGGCCAAGAGGTCGTCGTTTGCACCCATGGGGACGTCATCGCCGAGATCCTGGTGGCGCTGGCCGACGAGGACCGCGTCGACCTCGGGCAGAACCCACGCCAAGCGAAAGGCTCGGTCTGGGCGTTGGACGGCCGCGCCGGCTCTTTCACGTCGGCCAAGTACTTCGGCCCCGTGGTGGTGGACGCGGTTTGAGCGACCCACCGCCTCCTCCGAGCGCCGAGCTAAGGAGCGCGCACCTCGTGGCCCTGCTGGTCGAAGCGACAGACAAGGCCAGCCAAGGGATCGTCGTATGCGACGAGGACGGCACCGTGGTCCTGCGCAATGCTCCCGCCCGTGGACTGGTCAACGCCCGGGACGGTGACTTGCTGGCCGACAAAGCGATCGAGGCGGCCCTGGGACGAGCCCTCGCCGGCTCGTACCACGAAGAGACGCTCGATCTCTACTCCCCCACCCGGCACACCCTCGAGATCAGGGCTTTCCCCCTCGGCGAGGCCGGTTCGCCCCTGGGCGCGGTGGTGTTGGTCGACGACGTATCCGAGCTGCGCAGGCTGGAGGCGGTGCGCCGCGACTTCGTGGCCAACCTCAGCCATGAGCTCAAGACGCCCCTGGGGGCTTTGAGCCTCCTGGCCGAGACCCTCGACGGTGAAGAGGAGCCCGACGTCGTCGCCCGGCTGACCGCCCGGGTCGGAGCCGAAGCCACCCGCTTCTCACGGATCGTCGACGACCTGCTCGACTTGTCACGTATCGAGGCGGGAGGGACGGGGACCCTGGCCCCGGTAGCCGTGTCGGCCGTCATAGACGAAGCCGTCGACAGCTTCTTCGACCAGGCCGCGGCGAGGACGATATCCCTGGAGGTCGGCCCCGTGGATGCGCGCCTCTGGGTCGTTGCCAACCGGCGTGACCTGACATCGGCGGTGGCCAACCTCGTCGATAACGCCATCAAGTACTCCGAACCAGGAGCGGCCGTGTCGGTCGGCGCCGAAAGGCGTAGCAACCGGGCCTGCCTATGGGTGCGGGACCAGGGGATCGGCATCCCGCGACGCGACCAGGAGAGGATCTTCGAGCGTTTTTACCGGGTGGACAGGGCTCGTTCGCGCTCGACTGGTGGGACCGGGCTTGGCTTGGCTATCGTCCGCCATGTGGCCGCCTATCACGGCGGCGATGTCACCGTCGAGTCCATCGAGGGTGAAGGCTCCGTTTTCACGCTCCGCATACCCGCTACCGACCAGGAGCTTTCCCATGGCTGAGCAGGTGACTGTCCTTCTGGTGGAGGACGAGCCATCGTTCGTCGAAGCGTTGGTCGTTGGCCTGAAGCGTGAAGGCTTCCGGGTGGAGGTCGCCACCGACGGGGCCGAGGCCCTCGACAAGTTCTCGGCCATCCGACCTGACCTGGTGTTGCTCGACCTTATGCTGCCCAAGGTCTCGGGCATCGACGTCTGCCGCACCATCAGGGCGGGCGGTTCGCGTACCCCGATCATCATGGTGACGGCGAAGACCAGTGAGATCGACACGGTGGTAGGCCTCGAGGTGGGTGCAGACGACTATGTGAGCAAGCCGTACCGGCTGCGCGAGCTGGTCGCCCGGATGCGGGCGGTGCTTCGGCGCACCCCGCCCTCCGATGAGGTCGCCGAAGAGGGGGAGGCCCTCGAGGTCGGCGGCTTGCGCCTTGACCCGGAGCGGCACGAGGTCTACCTGCGCGACCAGCTCGTAAGCCTCCCGTTGAAGGAGTTCGAGTTGCTCGAGCTCCTGATGGCCAACGCCGGGCGCGTACTTACTCGCGAGGTCCTTATAGATCGCGTGTGGGGGCCTCACTACGTGGGTGATACCAAGACCCTGGACGTGCACGTAAAACGTCTCCGAGCGCGGATCGAGGACGACCCGTCTCGCCCCCACCGGATCACCACGATCCGGGGGCTGGGTTACAAGCTCGAGGTGGCCAAGCCGGACTAGCGTCCCGCCCCTGGCCGGGTGGCCGGTGGTCGCCCGAGCCGTTAGCGGAAACGCAAGCGGAAGCGGCTCCTCGGCTTGTCCGGCAAGATGTCGGTGCTAGAGGGGTCACCCCCCTCGGGACCGGTGGCGACGGCGCCGGGCGCGACACGACCCGGTTTCGCCACCGTTGCCGCGGTGCCGTACGGCTTCAAGCTGGGTCTGGCGCCGGCCAAGCCGGGCCCCGTCCCCATAGGACGGGGGTGGGCCCCGGGACCGGCGGACGGGTGGGCCCGTGGGGACGTGTGGTCGGGGCCAGCCACGGGTGCCCCCAGTGAAAGGCCCCCGCCAACCGCCGCCCCGGCAAAAGAGCTTGACCGACCGGCCAGAGAAGCAAGGATGTTCTCGGCCTGAGCCTGGGGCAACCGGGCACGAAGATGGCCGTCCGGTGACGGGCCGTCTACCGCGGTTGAAGCTGGGGGACCGGCCGCAAGTTCTGCCATATATAGGTGCCTCGGCTGCTCCAGGGCGGCACTTGAGGCAGGACCTCCGGAGCGGTCAAGGAGCCGACGAGCAGTACTCTCACAAGGTGCGAGCCGTCCGGCGCCAAGGCCCGGGGAAGTGGCTCGCCACCAAGCGACCGCTGGTCAGCGGGGTCTCACGCGCTCTAAAACGCGCCGCCTGGTACCCCTACTACCTCTACCCCCCGCTCGGAGCGGGCACGGGCTTGGCCCCTGCGAGCCCGGACGGCTCCCCCCTCCCAGCTGGCCCCCGCAGCTTGACCGGACGGCTTCGCGCCGTCGCTCAACGAGCAAGGTCCGCAGAAAGAGCGCCGTTTTTCCGGCTCGCATTAGTGCATGGGCTTTCCTCGGCCGGCGACGCCATCGTGGCTATCGCCCTGGCCGGGTCGATCTTCTTCAACGTCTCGGTAACAGCGGCACAGTCCAAGGTGGCATTGTCGCTGGCCCTGACCGTGGCCCCCTTTGCCATCGTCGGCCCCCTGCTGGGGCCGTTGGTGGAGCGCGCCCGGGGCGGGAGAAGGGCCATGGCCATCTTCTCGGCCGGCGGACGGGCCACCTGCTGCTTCCTCATGGCTTTCTGGGCCCACTCCTTGGCCCTGTTCCCGGTGGCGTTTTTCACACTCGTTTTTTCGAAGCTCTACCTGGTGACCAAGGCGGCGTTGGTCCCCGGCGTAGTCGACCGGCCGGACCAACTGGTACTGGCCAACTCGAAGTTGTCCGTGGGGGGATCCGTCGCCGGTGTCGCCGCCGGGGGAGTGGGCGCGGCCCTGCTGTCCTTGTTCAATTCGCCCTGGGTGCTGCGCTTCGACGTCGCCGTTTACTTGGCCTGCGCGTGGGGCGCCACGCAACTGCGCGCCGCCAGCGGGTCGCCGGCGGCGGTCCCGGTTGCCCCACTGGGGCTGCCGGCCGAGCCTCCCCCGCTCCGGCCTGCGCCACCACCTCCTGGGCTCCCCCCGGGCGGTCTCCAGCTCGCAGCCGTGGCCACGGCCGGCCTGCGCGCCGTTACAGGATTTGTGATATTCCTCCTCGTCTTCACGTTCCGGCGCGACGAGGCCGCTCTCATCTGGTACGGGTTGGCCCTGGGGGCGAGCCAGGTCGGCAACGTGGCCGGAGCCCTCCTCGCCCCCCGCTTCCGCCGCTACGTCGCCGAGGAGTGGATGTTGACCGGGTCCTCAGCTGTCGTGGGCGTGGTAGCCCTGAGCGCCGGCCTTATCAGTTGGGGGCGGCACTGGACGGTGGCCGTCTTCCTCGCTGCTGCCATCGGCTTGGCCGCAGGGTCGGGGAAGTTGGCCTTCGACTCCATGGTGCAACGAGACGTGCCTTCCCGAGTTAGGGGCCGTTCGTTCGCTCGCTTCGAAAGTGGCTTCCAGCTGGCCTGGGCCATCGGCGGTTTGCTGGCCGTCCTGGTGCCGATGGCGCTTTCGACCGGGTTCGTGACCATAGGCGCCATCGGTCTGTTCGGTGCCCTCGCATTTGCACGAGGCTCCGTAAGTGCTCGCCGCGGCACCTTGCCCGCCTGGTGGCCGGGGTCAGCGCCCAGGCCATCGGCAGTAAAGCCCGCCGAAAACGGGCAGCGTCACCTTCCTTGACAGGGCCGGCGTAGGCCCATTATGCCGGCGACGAACTAACCGAGAAGCTCCGTGCGAGCCAACCATAGGCCGGGCGCGTCGACCTCGGCCGGCGTCGGCAAGCCCGAAGGGCTCTCCCACAAACGGGCCAGGCCCTCCTCTCCGGCGCGTTCCAGGACACCGGCCACGAAGGCGTGGCCCCGGTCCACGGTCGCCTGGTCCAGTTCTATCCCGAGCAACTTGCCCAGCACCCGTTGTCCGGGGCCGTCTTCGAGCCGACGGCGACGGAACGCCTCGCTAACCAATGGGTAAGACCCCACCAGGCGTCTTCCCACCTTGCCTATGACGAAGTCCGTGTAACCCGAAACGGCGGCGAGCAAGGCCCGGAACGGCACCAATAACCGGCGCTGCTCGTCGCTCTGCATCTCACCAATGAGGGTTTCGGGGTCGCCCAGCGACTGTTGCAAGGAAAACAGGTCGCTCGGGTCGAGACCGCCCAACCGCTGCTCGATGGCGTCCATTTCGACGTGGAACGCGCCCGCGTAAGCGAGCAAGTGGGCCTGAAAGGCTTCGGCCACAGCCGGCCGGCTGAGGACAGTGTGGTGGGCCACATCTCGCAGGGACACGTACATGCGGACATCGTCCACCGGGAGGTCCCATTCCTTGGCAAAACCGTCGACAACGTCCGGGACGGCCAACAATTCGTCAGTGTTGGGCGCCGGGACGGGCACGTCGTACTGCCCGAGCGCCCGGGAGGCCAGGTTCCCGACCATCGTGCCTGCTTGCGCGCCGAGCACCAAAGGGCCAATAACCTGCGGGAGGTTCCCGAGCAACTGGTCCATGGCATTGCCCTCGGCCGTTGCCGGCAGCGGTTGGGCGGGACCGAGGGCGGAGGCCAGGCGCAGGAGCACCTGTTTCCATGACTCGAGGGTCGTAGAAGCCCATTCCGCCCGGGTAACGCAACGCAAAGCCAACCAACCCCGCCGAGACGTTGCCATACCGGTGGCCTCGGCGACGTACATGTCCGCCACCCTCAGGAGCTCCTCGGTACGGATACGCGCCAGAGGGTCGGGATTGGGCTCGGGGTTCCCCTCTGTAGCCGTCCAAACCGCCAGCTGGCGAGCCACTTCCCAGTTGATGGGCCCCTGAGCGGTGAGAAGCCGGGCGAGGTTACGCAGGAGGTCCCCCAATGGGCCGCCGCCGGCGAACGGTGCCGGGTCGCTCACCTTGGGCCCTCGGCCGGACAGGCGCCCGCTCGCGGCCCGTCGCCGTCATAACGAGCGGTGCTGACGTCCACCACTAAAGATTACCGGCCCTGGGGCCCGACCACGCCGCCCCAGTGGCAACGAGGCAAAAGGGTGGTCCCTTGGCGTCAGTGACGCCGCCCCCGCCTTAGGCTCCGCGGCGCCTGACATGACGCAAATGGGCCGAGAGCTGGCGCTGGCGCTAATCTGATGGGTCACCGGGTTGGCAAGTGCGAAGCTCCAGCCCGGGGCCGCGAAGCCCCGCCAGCGATAGCCTGCCCTTAGGAAGGACATCCCCCTCATATGTCAGACGGTGGGACCGGGTTCGGTGATGGGCGCGACCTGTACCGTTGCCGCGCCACAACGGCCGGGCCTGGCTCGGCAGGCACCAAGTCATGACCACGGTGCTGGTAACCGGCGCGGCCGGCAACTTAGGGCGCCGGGTCACCGCCAATTTGGCCGCCAAGGGCTCGGTCGAGTGGGTCTTGGCCGTTGACCGCGTGCCCACACCGGCCAGTTCGCCAAAAGTCGAGGCCCACACCATCGACCTTTCTCTGCCCACGGCAGCCGATGAGCTGGCCGCCGTGGCCAAGCAGGCCACTGCTGTGCTCCACTTGGCTTGGGAACCTGAGGGCAAGGACAACCTCAAGGCCTTGCGCCACGTGCTCGATGCCACCGAGACGATCGAGCCGAGCCAGTTGGTCCATCTCTCGAGCGCCACGGTCTACGGCGCGTGGCCCGACAACCCGGTGCCCCTCACCGAGGAAATGGCAGCCCGGCCCAACCCCGAGTTCGCCTACGCGGCGGAAAAGAGAGCGGCGGAGGTGCTGGTGCAGCGCTGGGCGGACGACCACCCCCAGGTCGCCGTCGCTTTGCTCAGGCCCGCTTGCACCGTCGGGTCCAGCACCGAACCCCCCTTGTACCAGGCTCTGGCCGCCAGCAAGAAGCCGCAACTGGGATCGGAGGGCCGCGTTGTCCAGTACGTGCACATAGACGACCTGGCGGCCGCGGTTGTGCACATTTACCAATGTTGCCTCTCGGGCGTGTACAACGTCGCTCCCGACAGCGGCGTCCGGGAGGAGATCGCCGGGGCGTTGGCCGGGGGTTCGGCCATGCTCCCCCTGCCCTCCACATGGCGAGCGGCACTATCGGACTGGCGCTGGCGCCTCTGGCGCAGCGGCGCACCGCCCGGCGCCCGTGCGTATGCTGAGCACTCCTGGGTCGTCGCCGCCGACAAGCTTCGGCTTACCGGCTGGCAACCGGAGTACAGCTCCGAACAAGCCCTTGTCGTGAGCGACAAGCGCGCTCACTGGGACGAGCTGCCTACCGGCTTGCGGGTCTCCTTAACGCTCGGCGCCGGGGCCGCCACCATGCTCGCGGCGGGGGCTGGGGGCGCCGCCTGGTGGCGTCACCGGCACTGAACCCCTGGGGATGCCGGGGGCCCCTGCCGCGGCGTTCAGCTGGGGCTGGCAGAGGCCGGTTGGTTGCCCAACGTGATGTCTGCCTGACGCGGCTTGCCATTGTGCAGCCAGTCGACACTTACCACCTGTCCTGGCTTGGCATCGGCCAGCCACGAGATCAGCTCGCCGACCGAGGACGTGCTCTTGCCCCCCATTGAGGTGATGATGTCGTTGTCGACGATCCCCGCCTTCGCCGCCGGGCTGCCGGAGGCAACCGTGTCGACCTGCACGACCGACGTGCTCACGTGGGGTATGTCGGCCCCCGAGACGTCGTTAGCCTGCAGCACCCCGAGCCAGGGGTGCGGCGCCGGTTTGCCGTACTTGATCATGGAGCTGACATCGGCCATCGCCGTGTCTATGGGGGTAACGTAGGTCAGCCCGGTGCGGGCCAAGGGCCCGCTCACGGGGTTAGTGATGCCGATGACGTCACCGTTGGCGTCTACAAGCGCTCCCCCATATGCGGACGTGTCTACCGAAATGTCGGCCACCAGCATCGAGAACATGGCGTCGGTGGCGTCGTTCACCGGTTGCAAATAGCTCGAAGTGTCGATTATGTAGCCGTCGGCGAAGTACGAACCGTTGGACGACCCAGCCATGAAAGGCGACCCCACCGAGAACACCTCCTCGCCCGTCTCGATATTCGCCACGCTGCCCAGGTCGACGGTGCTCTGGCTGCTGAGGGGTAGGAAAACGACGCGTACTACGGCGATGCCGACCGAGGGGTCAGTGGCGACCAAATAGCCCGCCTTCGTCTGCCCGGAGTTGGAGACCACCTGCACCTGGCTGTTGGGCCCGGCCTCCTGGAACAGGGCGCTGTCCGTCAGCACGTAACAGTACTGGTCAGTCGTGCTCACGATTATCCCCGACCCGCTCTCGACACCCTGGGGGCCGTTCACGCTCAGGCCGACGACAGACGGCTCGACCTGGGGCAGGACCGTCGTCGCCCCGCCTTGGCTGGCGCTCGTCGTCGGCGAGATGGCCACCGTAGCCGTCGCCTTCTCGTTCAACACCGTTTGCTGAGTACCGACGGCCCCGCTAGCGACCAGGACGGCGGTACAGATGAGAGCGCCGACGACCCCGGCGATCATCCCCAGGCACCATATCCGCAGCTCGACCCGCCTGGCCCAAGCACCCAGGAAACCCGCCGTCGCGACCTGGCGAGTGGTGGCCGGGTTGACCCGGACCTCCGAGGGGTGCCGCCACAGGCGGTCGTCCGGCGGCAGCCAGGGCCGACCGGGCGGGTCGTCGTCCGGCTCGTCGCCAGGCCCGCCAGGCTGCACTTCTTCGGGATCCATTCTGGGACCGAGGTTACCGGTGCCATGGGCGCCGCTGACATCGCCCTGCGGGGCGTCGAAGGCGCCCTTGACCTGCCTTTAGACTTGAGACGACCCTGAGGCCTAGAATGAGGTGGTGCTGTTGGCTCCCCCAGGGGACGACTGGTTAGCCCTCTGCGGCGAGCCCCTCGCCGTCGACCATCTTGCGGCTTGGGTCGTACTGCCCCGGTGCGGGGCGGCAGTCGTTTTCTTCGGGACCGTCCGCGACCACTCCGAAGGCAGGCCGAAGGTCGCTTCCCTCGAGTACGAGGCCTACGCCGACCTGGCGCTCGAAAAGATGAGAGCGGTCGCCTATGACCTGCGCCGGCGGTGGCCCGGCACCGGGAGGGTGGTCCTGGCCCATCGTACGGGCCCCCTCCTACCGACCGAGGTATCGGTTGTCGTCGCCGTCTCCGCCCCTCATCGCGCCGAAGCCTTCGACGCGGCCCGATTCGGAATAGATACGATAAAGACGAGCGTCCCCATTTGGAAACGCGAGACATGGGAGGGCGGCAGTTCGTGGGGTCTTGACGCGCACCCAATTGAACCTGCCGTACTGCCAGGTCCCAGCGGGGCCGACTACATGCGTGAAGCCGATCATATGAGCCAAACCGACCATGCGAGCCAAATAGGAAGTTGAGGACCGAGTGGGCGTGCACGTGCTGATCGCGGCGGCCAAGCCAGTAGCCCATACATCCCTCCAGTGGTCGACGTTGGCCTGGATCGCCGGCGCCGTGGTGGCCGCCGCCCTGATTATCGGCATTATCGTTGTCCTGTCCCACCGGCCAAAATCGATGGAGGTCGGCATGGCAGAGTTCTCGCGTTCGCTTCAGGCCGTCGCCCCCGCTCATCGTCCTCCCCACCGACCGTCCCCCGACCAGTCACGCCCGAGCACGGCCAAGGCGCCAGAACTACGTCCCGCCAGAGCACCGAGAGGGGAGACCGACGCTGTCTAGGGATCTCGCAATAGACCTGGGTACCGCCAACACGCTCGTCTATGCCAAGGGCCGCGGCATCGTCCTGAACGAGCCGACTGTCATCGCTCTGGACAGCCGGACCAACACCGTGCTCAACATGGGCCGAGAGGCCTGGCAGATGATCGGCCGCACGCCCGGGTACATAGTGGCGGTCAGGCCCCTGCGCAAGGGCGCCATCACGGACTTCGACATCACCCAACGGATGATCGAGCTGCTGCTCAAAAGGGCCGGCATCTCGCGCTTCGGGCGCCCCCGTGTGCTCATCTGCGTCCCGTCGGCCATTACTGCCGTCGAGCGCAGGGCGGTCGAGGAGGCCGCCCGGGCAGCCGGCGCCAACAGTGTGAGCCTCATCGAACAGCCCACCGCGGCCGCCATCGGTGCCGGTTTGCCCATTCACCAGCCCCTGGGGAACATGGTGTGCGACATCGGCGGCGGGACAACTGAGACGGCCGTCATCTCGCTGGGCGGCGTGGTCGCCCTAGAGGCCATCCGGGTGGGCAGCTTCGACATAGACGCCACCATCCAGGCTTATGTCCGCCGGGAGTACGGGATCGCCATCGGGGAACGGACGGCAGAGGAGATCAAGGTAGCCATCGGTTCGGCCTGGCCCATGGACGACGCCGTCAAGGCCGAGGTGCGGGGCCGCGACCTTATGAGCGGGTTGCCCAAGACCGTCATACTCGCCCCCGAAGAGGTCAGGGAAGCCATCGAGGAACAGGTCGGGGCCATCGTCGACGCCGTGCTCCGCTGCCTCGGCGCCGCCCCTCCGGAGCTGTCCCAGGACCTCCTGACCCAGGGCCTGCACCTCGTTGGCGGTGGCGGGATGCTCAAGGGCCTCGACCGCAGGCTGTCAGAAGAGACCGGCCTGCCGGTGAACCTGGTCGAGGCTCCTCTTGAGTGCGTGGTCATGGGAGCCGGCAAGTGCATCGAGAACTTCGACGCCGTGCACGACCTTCTGCTCAGCTGAAGGACCGTGCCTTTGATTGTCCCCGTTCGGCGCGGTCTAGGCCGGCCGAGCCGGTCCAGGCCCGTTGGGGCGGGCGCGCTGGCCGAGCACATCTTCGGCCCCCTGACGAACTTGCCAATCGGGGTCGCTGAGCGCTCGCTGGAGGGCGGCTTGCACCTCGTCACCCTCGAAGGCGTCGTTGAACCCGGCCAGGGCGATAACGGCCCGGCGCCGGACGGCCGCCTTGTCGTCCAAGGCGGCCAGCACAGCCACCAACCCGTCCGCCTGACCGAGCGCCCCCAGTGCAGCTACCGCGGCCTCCCGGCACAGCGGGTCGCCGTGGCCCCTAGCCACCGAACTGAGAGCCGAGACCACGCCTGGGTGCTCCCCGGCGCCGAGCTCGCCCAGCGCGTAACAAGCCGCCTCCACCACCGAGGGCGACGTGTCGGCCAGGGCCAGCACCAACTGGCCCGGCAAGCTGGCCGTCCCGCCCAGGCGACCGGCGATCTCGCACGCCCGCCGTCGGACTTCACCGGCGGGGTCAGACAGCGCCGTGCTGATGTCCTCGGCGCGGAGCGAACCCATCCTGGCCAGGGCGTTGAGGGCGCTGCCCCGGACGTCCGGGGACGGGTCCACCATAGCGGCCCGGGCGGCCGTCTCTTGCCCGGCGTGCCCGGCGACCACGACAGCACGGCGGCGCCCGGCACTGTCCCCGGGGGGCTCAGGACCAGCCGTCATCGGCATGGCGAAGGACCGGGACGACTACGGCGGTGACCGACCCGGCGGGTGGGCCGGACGCGCTTACCCAAGGCGCTACCCGTAGCAGGACGGTCAAATGGCAACCTGGAAAAGGCATGGTGCGGCACACGCGAGGAGCGACATCCAAATGACTGTACCGGGATCGGGCGGCCCGACCGGCCGGCCAGGCGCATGGTGGCCCGGGTTCTTCGTGAGCCTGCTCCTCCTGGTCGCCATCGTCGTCGGCGTACCAATTGCCATCGCCGTGCACGAAGCCAACAGCTACTACCTTTTCTCGCCCGGGACAGCGCCGGTGATAACCACCAGTAGCAAATGCCGGCCCGACAACGGCCTACTGGCGCTACCCGACGGTACCCCCTGCGTTCGCCTTGTCCTGCCCCCCGGCAAAGCCCACCCCGTAAAGGGTGAACTGCTCATGGTCGACGTCGAGGTGGGCCCGGCCGGGCCGGTGGACTGGGCGGAGTGGGAGCTCGGCCTGCTCGGTAACCAGAGCCAGATGGTCCCCACCGCCGAGTACGTCGGCTCGACGCCTACTTCCGAGCTCGGTTGTCAGGACACACAGGAGATGGTTAACGCCGACCAGGGCGCCGCTCTGGCCGCATTGGCACAGTTGCACTACAAGGTGGCTCAAGTTCCTAACGGCGTCCAGATCGACACCGTCCTGGGCTCCACGCCGGCCTGGCAGGCCGGCATCAAGTGCAACGACGTCATCACTGGCGTCGACGGCAAGCCCGTGCTCAGCCTCCCAGAGCTTGTCAAAGCCCTGGCGCCGGTGCCTCCGGGGACGGTGGTGGTCTTGACCGACCACCCGGCTGGGGGCTCCCGGGCCAAGCTCGTCAAGGTCCGGCTGGTCCGCCCTCCGGCTAGCGTCGTCGCCCAAGGTTTCCAGGGCAAGTCCTATTTGGGCGTCCAACTGGAGACCCGGGTGAAGCTGGAGCTCCCTTTCCCGGTATCGGTGGACGCCGGGGCGATAGGCGGGCCCTCAGCCGGTCTCGCCTTCACACTGGCCATCATGGACTCGCTTTCCAACGGGAAGTTGACAGGCGGCCACAAAGTCGCCGCCACCGGGACGATGGACGCCGAAGGGGACGTCGGTCAGGTCGGCGGCGTTCAGGAGAAGACAGCGGCCGTCGAAAAGGCGGGGGCTCAGGTATTTTTTGTGCCCCAAGCTGAGTACCAGGACGCGGAGAGCGTCGCCGGCCACGGGCTCGTGGTGGTCCCGGTCACAACATTGACCCAAGTACTGCAAATCCTGCGGCAACGCTTTGGGGGCGACGTGCCCGGATTGTCCAGCCCGGGCAAGGCTTAACCATCGGCACCGCCGTGGGCGCGATATGGGGTTAATTCGATTGTTGAAGCCGAAAAGGGCCGACGAGGGTTCCACAAACGCAGGCCAGGCGGGCCTAGGCTATTAGGTCATGCCAACTGACCGTCCCCGCCCCCGCCATGGTGATATCCCCGAGATGTCGGCAGACATGATCGAGGGGCGTCGCTTCGCGCAAAGTTGGCGGGGTTATGACCCCGAGGAGGTCAAGCAGTTCCTCTCCCAGGTGGCCGAGCAGGTGCGCGCCCTGCGAGAGCGTTGTGAGAGCACGGATTCTGCCCGGCGCGAGGCCGAAGAGCGCGCCGCACACCCCCAGATGGACGAGGCGTCCCTGATGTCGGCGGTGGGCGAAGAGACCGCCGGCATCCTGCGCAGTGCCCACAGCGCGGCGGCCGAGATATCGGCCAAGGCAGAGGTAAACGCGCAAACGATCGTGGCCGCGGCGCAAACCAAGGCGGACGACCTTCTCGCCCAAGCCGAATCCATGTTGGCGGCGCGGAGCGCCGAGGCGGAAGCGGTCGCCGCCGATATCCGAGAAAGTGCGTTGGCTGAAGCCGAACAGCTGCGGGACGCCGCCCAACAGGATGCCGACGCCCTGGCCTCTTCCGCCGCCCGCGAATACCAAGAGACGGTACAGGCGGCACAGGCTTTGCGGGAGAAGATCCTTACGGACCTGGCCCGGCGCCGCAAGCTCGGCAGCGTGCAGGTCGAATGTCGAAGTGTGGAAACAACTGGGGAAGCTTCTCGTGAAACTCGGTGTCCCAGGCGATAATCGCGGTGACCGGCG
>JBKQUU010000058.1:0-4370 GCA_052325485.1 Acidimicrobiales bacterium
AGGTTGGCTTCCGAGACGGTGAAGATCGACCAATGCAGGTAACGACGAGGGGCGTTCAGGTTGACGACAGACGCCACCAATAGGCCAGCGTGCACAGCGGGACCCCCTTGGACCGGTTGAAAAGACCATATTTTCTCACAGGCCTGAGATGGGATAAGCGATAGGTCAGCGGTGACGATCGCCCGCGGCGCTATCCCTCCAGAAGCTGGGGCAGTGTTAGCGGCTCAGCTGCTTGCCTGGGGTGCGGTGACGTCGCCGAGTTTGAACGCCCCAGCCGCGGCGGGGGCAAAGAAAGGAAATGCACCGTCTAACGGCCGGTGCGGGGACGTCTGGTCCAGGCTGTTCGAACGACATAGAGGCGACCTCGTACCGGTGCCGGTTGGTCCGGAAAAAAGGGGCCGGACCTTGGCTAAACCCGAGCACCCGGAGCGGCCAGCCGGGCGGCCAGGCTGGTCACGAAGGCGCGGACCGTCGCGTCCGCGAGCCGGTGCAGCAACAACTGGTCGATGCGGCGCCCCAAGGCCCCGCCCGGAGGTTGATAGCGGCCCCTCAGTGTCAGCTCGGTCTGGCTCTCGCCGAGGGGGCACAGTTCGAGGTCGGCGTCGAGCGCCGGGAACAGCGAGCCCCGACCTTGTCGCCTGCCATGAGAAGGCGAGCAGCGTGACATCTCCGTGACTGCGCACCGGCCCGAACTGGACCTCAACGGTCTTGGCCAAGAGCGCCGGCTAGCCGTCCGGGCCGACCTTGACCCGCAGCCGGTCGAGATCCGCCTCGGCTTCACCGAGGGACTGGCGGAAAAGCACGCCCGCGCCGACCTGGACCTCCGCCACGAGCTCGCGGCAAGGCCGCTCGACGATCATGAAGTCCTGGACGAACACTCCCTTGGCACCTCCGCCCAGCCATCGTCGGCGAGCCGGAGCGCTCCCGGGTAGGGCCGAAGGTCACGCATCTGCGGTTCCACGGCAGGTTTCCTCACGGGCAAGACGCACGGCCTAACCCCGGGAGGGCCTAGGCTGTCCACCTGGAAGTGCAGGGTCCTCGGTCCGCTGAGCTGGGCGCACAGTGGCCCCGCTCGTCGGTCTGTGACGGCCACCTTGTCGGACCGGCCACGGCTGGGCGCCAGCGGGAACGGTTGCAAGGTGCACACCGCGGGGCAGGCGGACGGTGGCGGGGCCTCGACCGCTCGTGGGAGCCCAATTACTCACCCGACGAAATCACGCGACGAGCCGGGTACTGGTGAACGAGACCACCGAGGAACCCTTTCAGCCCTGTGGAGGCGCATCGTTCTTCATTTTTCGCAGGCGTCAGTGGCGTTGCCGCCTCTTGGCTTCAAACCAGTCGGGAGGCGAGGGCGCTCAGCTGACCAGGTAATGGCCAATCCGCCCAACAAACAGTAGGGCCAGCAAGGCACCGAAGGCGAGACTGACAGCCACGGCCCACTGGCGGGCACCCGCTCCTTCGACTTGCCTGCGGGTGCGCCAGTAGAAGTCCTTCGGAGCAAGCCGGGCCGTGTCCAGGAGATGGCCCAGGACATGGACGGCCATCGCGCCGAACCACAGCACGAAGCTCGCCTTGTGGACCAAGAGCAGCTCAGGGTGGAGCCCGGGGCCCGCAAATAGCAAGGCGATGCCGCTGGCGAACAGGCAGGTCGTCAGTACCACCACGAGAGGGCCGAGAACGCGCAGCAACAAGGGTGGTGGGCCTTTGCGCCGGTAGGCGGGCGACCCGGTGTAATAGCGGACGAACCTGTAGCCGGTGGTCCCGATCTTGAGCAGGACGAGCGGGACAAGGAGCATGCCGATGAACACGTGAGCGGTGAGGAGCGCCCGGGCACGCAGCACGGTGACCCCTTCGGTGGCCAGCAAGACCAATAACACCGCCGCCACGGTCCCTGTCAGGCGGGCATTGGACTCGACGCCTGGCGACCGGTGCGCAGCGGGCCCTGGACGGCTGGACGAGCCAGCGCCCGGAGCCCGTCGCGCAGGGGGAACCGCCACCTCAACCAGTGTCCCCGGAGATCCTTGCGCCCACATGAACGCCGTTCCGGTCCCCTCCGGCGCTTAGCCCGTGGCCGTGTGCGTCGGGGTCGAGCCTCCCGGGCCCAGGACGTCGAAGCCGTCGGGCACGTCGAGCAGGCCGGCGGCCGCGCCCGCTTCGCCGGTGACGCCGTACTGCCACACAAGAGCTCCCGTCCCTGGGTCAATGGCCACGAGCCGGTCGTTGTAGTCGTCGTTCAGCATGAACACCCCGGACGGCAGCAGCTCGACTAACGACGGGCGGTTCAGCTCTCCGGCGCCAGACAAGGGCTGGTAGCGGTAGAGGACCCTTCCTTGCCGGTTGAACACGACGATCGCTCCCGGGTCCTCGTAGTCGGCCACGAGGTAGGCGTCGGGCCCGATCTGCTGGGGGTCGGACGGGTACCCGATGGGGAGCTCGACGTCCCAGATGAGGCGCCCCTGGGGCGTGTACTCGTCCACCCATGAGCCATTGATCTCAGAGATGAGCAGGTCCCCGTCCGCCAGGGGCGTGTCCCCGTTGGGCGAGCCGAGCTCACTAGGGGGGTCATGCGCACATGCCCCTATCGTCCCGATCTGGCTGAGCACTCGCTTCTGCGGGCTGATGACCAGGACGCGGCAGTTCTTGGGGTCGGCGACGGTGATGTCGCCGTTCTTCAATAGATAGGCGTCATCGGGGTTGTCCAGGTACCCGGGCGCTGACCCGGCCAGGCGCGGGTGCCCGTAGGACCACAGCACGCGGCCCGAAGGGTAAGCGAGCTCGACGAGCGTCTCGTTCTCCTCCTGGTTCGAGATGATGGCCGTGCCGTGGCGGACGAAAAAGGCGTCGTCGGGGAAGTAGAAACCTCCTGGCGGCGGGGGTGCCGATCTCGAGGGGTAGGCCCAGACCACCTGGTTGGCATCGTCGAGGACAAGGAGGCGGTCGTTGCCCCGGTCGGCAACCAACAGGTGCTCCCCGTAAAGAGGTGAGCCCGCACCCGGGCTGCCCGCGGTACCGAACTTTGGGTTGGGCTCGAGGACCTGGACGGCGGCCGTGGGCGTGCCGCCGCCTAGCTCGCCGCCCACCACCCAGGCCCTCGTACCTAACACCGCCACCGCGGCGTTGCTTACCGGCACGGGGAGCGAACCAGCCCGGAGCAACCTGCCGTCCGCCGCATCGAAGGCGTAAATGCCGGCCGCCGGCCTGAGCGACGAGGAGGTCCCGGCTGTCGTGGCGCCGCCGGCCACGTAGACCGTACCGGCAAGGTTGACGGCCACCGCCGCCTCTATAGGCCTCGGTAGTTCGCCGACGACCGTGGCTGAACCTGCCTTCGGGTCGACGACCTGGACGGCCCGCACCGGCTGGCCCTTGCCGCTCTCGCCGCCAAAAACATAGATCTTGCCGTCCAGTGCCGCCGCCGCCGGGTAGCGGACGGGCACGGGCAGGGTGGCTATCCGGCTGAAGTGCAAGCCATCGGTCGTAGCGAGCACTTCGGCGTCCAGAGACGGACCGTTGTAGCCGCCGATGACGAACGCCGTGGCCCCGATCGTCACCGCGGTGGCGTCGGCGCGCGCCTCGGGCAACGAACCGGACGAGAGCACGGGGCCGCCGGTGACAAAGCGCTGGACCCCCGCGCTCGGCGCCGCCGTCCCGCCGCCGAACACCAGCGAACGACCGGCCAGGGTCGCCCCCGCCGCATCGTGTGTGGGGGACGGCAAACCGCCCTCTAAGCGGAGAGCGCCGGTGGCGGTATCGAGCGCAAAGATACCGGCGACTGAGGTCCCCGAGCCGTCCAGGCCGCCGGCAATAACCAGCTGGTCGGCCCCAGCACCGCTCAGGACGACCTCGCGGCTGATAGGCGCGGCCAGCTGCCAGGGGAGTTCGCCCGCTTCGACGGCGGGCGCTCCCGCCGCCAACTTGGTCCCCGGTGACATGCCCGCCAGGGCCACGAGCAGGCCCTTTCCTCGGTGGGGCCCGGCGCTGTTCCTGGCCGCAGTCCGGACCGGCTCGGCCGCCGGACGCGCCAATCCGACCCCCACGGCGATGGGCACGACGACCGCAATGGCGGCGAGACCGGCTATGAGCCGGGCCCGACGAGTTCTCCGAGAAGGGAACAGCCGCTGGTGGCGCGGCCCCGTCACCGCACAACCGAGGGGCTGATGGCGCCCGCCGACGGTTGCCCCGGCGCCAAGCACGGCACGTCACTAGCCCCTTCGGGCCTGAGAGCTTTCCCAGCCATGGGCACCATCATCTCGGTGCTGCCTTACGCCAGCATGAACAGCACCTCCTTTCTCCAACTGCTGCGCACCCTCTCGAAGGGGCGCGACCGTGGGCAACCGTTAATGTCCCCGCAAGGACGCGCCCGTAACTTGTCG
>JBKQUU010000059.1:0-2838 GCA_052325485.1 Acidimicrobiales bacterium
CTGGCTGGGGGGCTGCCCAGGGCCGCTCTGGCAGACGGTCGGTGCGGTGTTATGGTCCGTCGAATCATCGCCGTAGGAAATCTGGTAGGTCAACGCTCCAGGGCGTGGATCTCATCGGCCCTCACGGAGAACTCCAGAGGAGTGCCTGCGGTGGCCGTGGAAGGGCTGACGCTCAAGTGACGTTCAGACCTCCCGAGGCGGCCGTGGAAGTCGCCGTCGGCTGTGTTGTGGACGTCGTGCCCGGCGGGGTATTTCCCGAGCGTGGCGCCGATGTTGGGGCCGTGGTCGGGGCCGAGGTGCTCGTGGTGGGTAAAAGGGGAGTCGTGCTGACGGGGGGATTTTTCCGCTCACGCCGAGGACGCCTTCGCTCCGGCCGCCCCGCGTCATCACTGCCTACTGCTCCCGGAAACCAGCTGTGAGCTGTTCAACTACTGGCTCGACCGAGCCGCCGTCGTCGCTGGCCGCGCCAACACCCCTCCGTACTTCGACTGATCGCTCGCCCGCCACGGGCCGGCAGGCGACATGCCTCGCGACACACCAGGAGCAGCCACATAGCAGCCTCGTTTGTGAACGGACCGGACCTCGATCCTTACACGAAACCTGGGTCTAGTGTAAAGACACTTGTTTTGTACTGCACGGCGGCGGTTCCTCTGGCTCGGTGGCCACCCTCGGCGCAGGCTCGCCGGCGGACAGTTCCGAGGCAATGACCCCACACTGCTCTTCTACAAGCCTCCAGTTGACACCATGCGCCGACCTTTGGCTAAAGAGCTTTGGAGTCACCTCCCAAGCCTGCTGGCAAAAGCCCCGGCCTGAAAACTCGGAGTCCGAGGCCCACTCGAATGAGGCAAGTTCTGGGGTCAGTGGGGCTTCGGGTTACGTTGTAAAAGTGGTCTAATTGTTTGAAGAAAGCGTTGACAGGAGCGAGATGTGGCCCTGAGGCGGGGGTCGAGGTGTAAGCCCCTGGTTGGAGGGGGGCAGCGCCGTGGCGCGGCAACCTCAAGCGGTTCGGGCGAGGTGGCCAACGAACATAGGTACTGGTGATATTCCCGCCGGGCCGCGAGGACGTTGTAAGGGGGTAGTCCTCTGTGGCCCTGCGGGACGGGAAAGCTCGCTGAACGGGCACGATGGCCCGTAACGCGAGGTTAGTGAAGGAGTCCCTGGCACTTGTCGCCTACCACGGAGATCCTATACCGGCGTCCTTTTTCCCCGAGAGCACCGAGTACCTTGAGAAGCCGCTGGCGTCGTACCCCAAAATGACCCCGCACCCATATGCCCGGCCAAGGCCAGAGCGCTCCTGGCCCGGGCTGGCTATCTCCACCGCTTCAGGACGACTCTGACCATCGTGAGGGGCGACGCAGCCGGGCCTACTTGGCCGCAGTGATGGCCACTGACTCCGCGACCTCGGCGTAGCGACGCACGGCGCGCTCCAGGCTGAAACGCTCCGATTCGACGCGCGCTTGGCTCGACATCTCGGCCCGCAGTTCCGGGTCGCACAGGCGTTGCAGTGCAGGGACATAGTCGTCCGGGTCGTGACCTGCGATCACGTAACCGGCTCGCCCGTCAGCAACAATGCCGGGGGCCACGGCGTCGGAAACAACGGCGGGGAGGCCGGCCGTCATCGCCTCGATCACGACCAGCGGCAACGCCTCATAACGGGTGGGGAAAAACAGGACGTCGGCGCGCCGATAGACGGCGGGCACCTGCTCGGGGGGGAGCGGGCCGACCCACTCCACCCCCTCGGCCGGTTCACCGGCGGCGACACCCACGACTAGGAGCTGGACCGCCGGCACGAGGTGGCGCAGCCGGGCGAAAGCTGCCAGGACGACGTCGAGGCCCTTGCGGTACCCCGTCTGGCCTACCCAGACGAAGGTGACGGGCTCGCCGGACCGTTCCCGTCGCGGCGCGGAGAGCTCTCGAACGACGCTCGGGTCCAGGGCATTCTCGATCACCATTGCACCGACGATCCCGTAATAGCTACGGAGCTGTTCCACCAAATGACTTTCGACCGCCACATGGCGGTCGGCAGGACGCGCCAAGCGCTCTTCAGCGCAGCGGAACGCGGCCAGGCCCCGGGAAAGCAGGTTGCCGGCAGGGCGCAGCGCCAGGAACGGAGCCGCACCCGCACCGTGCCAGACAACCACGACAGGGGGCCGGCGGCCAGGGCGGTTGAACAGCCATATGCCCCACGCCAGCTCGGGACAGTGCAGGAGGATAACGTCAACGCGGTCGCGAGAGCGCCGCAGACGCCAGCCGAGCCGCAGGGCGGCGACCACATCGTCGAACCCATCGAGACCTTCGAGCCGGCTGCCGGGGCGGAAAGCCGAGAGGGTACTGACCTTCCAGTAAGGGCGGGCGCGCCTCAACTCGTCGACGATGCTCGCCACCATTCGTTCGACGCCACCGACCTGGTGCGGCGCCCTACGTAGGGCCATGACCACTTCCAGAACCGTCTTTGACGGCGCCGAGGCGGGAGCGGGATCAGTCGCTGATGTCATGCAGGTAGAAGGTTATAAGACGCGACGGCCGGGCCGCCTGGACCACCAGAGCCATCGCCGCAGGCCCGTCCTGTCCATTATTCTCGCGGCAGGGACGTGCGGCACTCCCGGGCCAGGGCGCCTAGAGATGGTCCCAGGGTGACCAGCATGCTGCCGGCCCACGCGGGCAAATGACAGTGAGACGGGACCCACGCACCCGTCTGCTCGCGTCCACGGCATACGGGCTAAGGCCGGCAGACCCCCGACCCGTTCGAGGCGTTCGACGTCGGCCGCGCCCGTTCCTGACCTACCCGTCAACGGTCCACAGAGTACGTCACCGCAGCGCTGAGCCACGCCGTCGCCG
>JBKQUU010000060.1:0-3432 GCA_052325485.1 Acidimicrobiales bacterium
GGGGTCTACTTCATGTCGATCTTCTCCGCCGAAGCCGTGCCCGACGGCCTTCTCGACTCGTCGCGCGTGGACGGCGCTGGCGAGCTGCGCACGCTCTGGCAAATCAGCCGGCCACTGCTGATGCCGGGGGTTGTGACCCTCTTTCTCCTGTCCTTCATAGGCACCTGGAACAATTACTTCTTACCGCTAGTGCTGCTTGGAACGGAGAGCCGCTTCCCGCTCACGGTCGGCCTTTCCGCTTGGGTGAGCAGCATCAGCTCGGTCGGTGCCCAGCCCATCTATCCCGAGATAATCCTGGGCTCGCTCGTTTCTGTGCTGCCGATGCTGGTGCTGTTCCCGTTCCTGCAGCGTTACGTGGCCCGCGGGCTCAGCTTCGGGGGGATCACAGGTGAATGACGACGAGCAGGCACCGGTGCGCGAGGGGGCAGACGAGATGACCGTGAAGGCTCGGCCGCCTGCTGGCAGGCTGTTGTTCGGCGCGGCCTTCTACCACGAGTACCAGCCCGCTTACCTCGGACGCGACAACGAGGAGCGCCTGCGTGTCGATCTCGACCTCATGCGACGAGCCGGCTTCAACGTCGTCCGGTTGGGCGAGTCCGTCTGGTCCACCTGGGAGCCCGAAAATGGCGCCTTCGACCTCGATTGGCTGGCACCGGTCCTGGACGCGGCTTGCGAGCGCGAGATCAGCGTCGTGCTCGGCACGCCAACGTACGCCGTGCCGATGTGGATGCCCCGGCGGCACCCCGAAATAGCGGCCGTGCCCGCCAACGGCAGGGCCCTGTCCTTTGGCTCCCGCCAGGAGATGGACTTCACCAACCCCACCTACCGTTTCTACGCGGAGCGGCTCATACGCAAGGTGGTTTCCCGTTACCGGGACCACCCAGCGGTCATTGGGTACCAAGTCGACAATGAGCCTGGCCTGACGTTGCTGCACAACCGAGACGTGTTCCAGGGCTTTGTCGACCATCTACGGCACCTCTACGGAGACGTGACCACGTTGAACCGGGAATGGGGCCTCGTCTACTGGTCGCACCGGTTGACCAGCTGGGCAGACCTGTGGCCCCCCGACGGCAACGTCCAGCCCCAGTACGACCTCGCCTGGCGCCGATTCCAGGCGGGCCTCGTGAGTGAGTTCATTGCATGGCAGACCGAGATCGTGCGCGAGCTCGCTCGGCCTGACCAGTTCGTGACGACATGCATCGCCTACGACAGGCCCGGCGTGGAGGATGTAGACATCGCCTCGACCCTCGACATCGTGTCGGGCAACGCCTATTACGAGATGCAGGACGGTTTTGCCCACCCTTCGGCCCGTCCGAGGGTCGCGGGGTGGGTCGTCCAAGGGATCTGGGCGGTGTACGAGCTCGCGGACCGGATGTACTCGTCGAAGCAGGCACCGTTCCTCGTGACAGAGACGAACGCCGCATCGATCGGAGGCTCCTCGATCAACATGCCCGCGTACGACGGGCAGTGGCGCCAAGCCGCCTGGGCACTGGTCTCGCGAGGGGCGAGAATGATCGAGTACTGGCCTTGGCAGAGCCTGGATTTCGGTGCGGAGACCTACTGGGGAGGGGTGCTGCCCCACAGCCAGGTGCCTGGTCGCGTCTACCGGGAGGTCGCGCGCATCGGGGAGGAGTTCGCTTTGGTCGGCACTCTCGCCTGCGGGGCCGTCCCGGACTACGACATCGTCCTGCTGTACGACCAAGACAGCAAATTCGCGCTCGCCGGCCAGCCTCCATTGGCCAAGGCTGATGGTTCTCCCGACCCGGACTCGTATTGGCGGATCGTCTCCGCCTTCTACAGGGGTGCGTTCGACGCCGGGCTTCAGGTGCGTTCCGTGCGGCCCCGCCAGCTCTTCGGTCCCCGCCGTCTCGACGAAGCTCCTCAGCAGCCCACCAGCCCAGCTGAGTTTGCGACAGCCAACCCGGTGCTCTTGGTGGCAGCTTTCTTTACCGCTAGCGACGAGGACCTCGAGTGGCTGGAGGGCTACGCCGCAGCGGGAGGCCACCTTGTGCTCGGGCCGAGGTCAGGGTACGCCGACCGGGAGGGCCGCGCCCGAGTGGAGGCTCAGCCGGCCTGCCTGCACAGGGCTGCCGGCTCTTGGTACGAGGAGTTCTCCAATCTCGTCGAGCCGGTACCCGTGTGTGTCGCGGGTGCTAGCGAATTCGGACTGGAAGCCGGTGCCGTTGCTACTGATTGGGTCGACTGTTTGAACCTTGTCGATGCTGAACCTCTGGCCCACTATGAGCACCCTCACTTCAGTAGATGGCCGGCACTCACGACTCGGCCGCACGGTTCTGGCCGGGTCACGGTGATTGGCACAGTGCCTGGGCAGACCTTCGCTCGTTCGATTGCAGCTTGGCTCGTGCCGGCGCCGGTTGCAGGCTGGGGCCGGCTGCTCGGCCCGGTCCGGGCGACCACCGCCACTGTGCACGACGGTTGCCGGCTGCACTTCCTGCACAACTGGTCATGGCACTCTGGCTCGGTGGCGGCGCCGTTCCAACTGGAAGACACAATCTCCGGCGAGAGGTTCGACTCAGGGGACCAGGTCACCCTCAAAGCGTGGGACGTAAGGGTGCTTCGGGCGAAGTCGTGAGAGGACGACTTGTTCAGACCAGGACGTGGGCTCCCCGGTGTTGCGTCACGCCTCGTCGGTCGTTATTGCCTCGAAGAGATTGCCTCATGACCGAGCAAGGAGTGTGGCGATGAGCGAGCGGATTCGTTACGGCGCGGACTACAACCCCGAACAGTGGCCCCGGGACGTGTGGGACGAAGACGTCCGCCTGATGAAAGAGGCAGGCGTGGATCTCGTCACCGTGGGGGTGTTCTCGTGGGCGCAGTTGGAGCCGGCCGAGGGCAGGTTCTCGTTCGACTGGCTGCGGGACGTGCTCAACCTCTTGTCTGGTGCGGGCATCGGAGTGGGCCTGGCTACTCCGACTGCGGCACCTCCCGCCTGGCTCTCCGCGCGCTACCCCGATGTGCTTCCGGTCGATCGGATGGGTGTCCGCTACAGCTACGGCAGTCGTCAGAGCATCTGTATCTGCAGCCCCACCTACCGCGAGAAGGCGGGCGCGATTGTGGCTCGGCTCGCGGCCGAGGTCGGCAACCACGAGGCAATCGAGATGTGGCATGTTCACAACGAGTACGCGTGCCACGTCCCCTATTGCTATTGCGATCACCACGCGCGGGCCTTCCGGCAATGGCTTGCGGAGCGCCACGGTTCGCTGGACGCGATCAACGAGGCCTGGGGCACAACGTTTTGGAGCCAGACCTACACGGATCTCGACCAAGTCGTGCCGCCGCGCATGACCGCCGCTGTCGCCAATCCCGCTTTGGAGCTCGACTACAAGCGGTTTTGCAGCGACGCGTTCCTGGAGGAGTTTCTGGAAGAGCGGGCGATCTTGAAGGCGGCTCGGCCGGAGTTGCCTCTGACGA
>JBKQUU010000061.1:0-28041 GCA_052325485.1 Acidimicrobiales bacterium
AGAAGCTCGAAGAGTGGAAGACGACCGCGAAGGCGGCGGCGGAGGCGGGCAAGTGGTTCCGGCCTCCGCCGGAGTTGCCCCGGCAGTTCACCGACACCCACGAGCCGGTCGTGTACTACAACGGCATGATCGCACCGCTGACGGGGTACGCGGTCAAAGGCGCGATCTATAGTCGCCACTGGCCGCTTTCTACCCGTAGGTGGTCTCGGCGCGTCGCCGGGCCTGGACACCCGCACCCGGCTGCACGCACCCGGCCCGGATGTCTCCTACACCGGGTTGCGGTTCTCCAGAGGGGTCGGGCCAGGCCTGCTCGGCGTCGCCGCACACGAGGTCCGCCATCGTCGAGGCCCAGTGGACGGCCGAGCGCCGAGCGCTGGAGCGGCCCTGGACCGAGCAGCCCACCTACTCGGTCCTCACCCCGGGGCATCGAACGCGATGTGCTGCCCACCTGCGGCCGCCACGGCTACGGCGTCCTGTCCCACAGCCCCTCGCCGGTGGCTGGCTCTCCGGTCGCTACCGCAAAGACGAACAGAGCCGTCCGGCCGCCACCGCCCGGCCTCAGAACCGCTTCGACCTGTCCCTGCCCGAGAACCAGCGCAAGCTCGACGCCGCCGAGGCGCTTGCGCAGCTGGCCGACCGGGCCGGCATCACCCTCATTGAGCTGGCCATCGCCTTTGTGCTGCGCCACCCCGCCATCACCTCGGCCATCATCGGCCCCCGCACGATGGGCCACCTCGAATCGCAACTCACCGCCACCGAGGTCCAGCTCACCCACGACGTGCTCGACGCCATCGACACCATCGTGGGGCCCGGCGTCACCCTCAACCCCGCCGATGACGGCTGGGTACCCCCCGCCCTCGCGCCTGCCGCCCGCCGGCGCTGACAGCCCCATAGGAGAAACAAAACATGGAGATCTCCCCCAAACCACCGACGGCCAAAGGGCCGGCCGAGACCTTTACCGGCGACGCGTGGGTCGACGCCATCACCAGGAGCTTTCCTCTTTCCCATTTGAACGCCGCACTGGTGCATTTCAGCCTGGGGGCGCGTAGTGCCTGGCACACCCACGACGGAGGCCAGACGCTGTACGTCATTGAAGGCCGAGGCCTGGTCCAACCTCGGGGCCAGGAGGCCGTCGAGCTCAATGCGGGGGACGTCGTGTTCGCCCCCGACGGAGAGCAGCACTGGCACGGTGCCGCGCCAGACCACTTCATGGCCCATCTCTCGATCACTAAAGGCGCCCCCCACTGGGGAGACCACGTCAGCGACGACGAGTATGCCAACGTGCAACCGTCCGACAGCGAGCCGACAGATGCCTGAGGTCCCCACCCCCGGCGGCCACGCCTGGGACGCCGACGAGCTCGACCGCATCGGCGCCGCAGACGAGCTCCAACTGGCATCGCGCCGCTCCGACGGCACCCTGCGCCCCTATGTGACGATGTGGGTCGTCCGCCTCGACGACCACCTCTATGTCCGCTCAGCCGGCGGGCCGGACCGCCCGTGGTACCGGCACGCGCTCGCCAGCGGCACCGGCCGCATCCGCGCCGGCGGGACCGAAGCCGATGTCGGCTTCGGTCGGTCCGGCGGAACCGTCGAAGGCGACATCGACGCGGCCTACCACAGCAAGTACGACCGGTACGGGGCCGGCATCGTCGGGCACGTAGTCGGGCCCGAGGCCCACAGCGTCACCATCCGACTGGTGCCTACCCGGCCCGAGCTGAGCTAAGGAGAGCCCGCACATGGCCATCAGCCAAGCCGCCCGCAAGAACCAAGACCAGCTGTTCCCCGACCACGTTTCCACCCTCGCTGTCACCGACCCCGAGCTGGTCGAGATCTTCGACAACTTCGCATTCGACGAAGTCCTCGCTCACAGCCGGCTTCCTATACGAACGCGGCTCATTCTCAACTTTGCCGCTCTTATATCGTGCGGGGCGCTTCGCGAGTACAGGGCCATGCTCGGCGCCGCTCTCACTATCGGCGTGACCCCGGTCGAAGCGAAGGAGATCGTCTACCAAGCCGTGCCCTACGTCGGCATGGGCCGGGTGTTCGATTTCATCCAGGCCACCAACCAGATCCTCACCGACCGAGGCGTCGAGCTCCCCCTCGGCGGGCAGGCCACCACTGTCCCCGAGGACCGGGCCGAGAAGGGCCGGGCCGTCCAGGAGCAGATCGTCGGCAGAGAACGGGTCCAGGCTATGTACGACGGGGCCCCGGACGACGCGCTGCACTTCCAGCACTTTCTGTCCGCCAACTGCTTCGGTGACTACCTGGCCCGCAGCGGGATCGACGTCTCGACCCGGGAACTGCTGACCTTCGCCATGCTCATCTCCCTCGGAGGCGCCGACCCGCAAGCCAGGGGCCACGTGGCCGCCAACCTCAACGTCGGCAACACCCGCCAGCAGCTGCTCGACGTCATAACCGTCCTCGTGCCTTTCATCGGCTACCCCCGGTCTCTCAACGCCCTGGCCGCCGTCAACGAGGCCAGCAAGCCGGAGCCCCCGGCGAACAGCAGACGAGCGCTGGCGGGCATTTACTACGGGCACGGATCGGGCACCTAGCAGGCACGACAACCCCAGGACCAAGCCGCTAAATCAACAAAAGTCCTGGTCGGAACGGGTGGAGGTGATGGGACGTTACTTGAACCCCCCTGACCAGGGAGAGCGTCTGCGCGAGATCCTTGAAATCGTCCCAACGGGCTCGCAAGCTGACGTTCCTAGAACCCCGAAGCGGGTCTTCCGGCGCTTGGAGCCCAACAAGGTTGCTGAGCTTGTCCGGGGCTACGTCGACGGCCTTCGCGTCGACGAACTCGCTTCGGAGTTCCAGATAAACAAGAGCACCGTCATTAGCCACCTAGACAGAGCTGGCGTAGCTAGAAGGTGGAAGAAACTGCAACTGGTTGACGTCGAGGAGGCGGAGCGTCTCTACGCGACTGGGCTCTCCCTTGCGAACGTGGCCGGACGTTTCGGCGTCCACGCCAGCACGGTCCACTCCGCCTTGCGCAAGGCGGGTGTGCAGATGCGCGACACCCAGGGGCGCGAGCACTAGCCCCCGCGCGTGTCCTACAAGGGTCGTGTCAGGACGGCTCTGCCCCATGTTCAGCATCGTCGTTCTGTGACTCAGGTCGCTCCTGGGGCGAGCTCCTCCCCCGACCCCCTTCCGAGATGGAGCTTTGCCCGTGGCAGCCGCCGCCTCCGGGTCTCACAGCTATTGGGCGTGGGCCGCCCGCTAGAGTGCACTTGCCGGGTCGCGGCACCCGAGGAATGTCGTTCTGCATCGCTCGACCGGCCAGCTTGCCTGGATAACTGGGCGGGCGGCGCGCGTCATTTCTACCAGGGCACCCAATGGATCACAACGACGGCGTGGGCGTGTGAGTCAGGCCCTCGGTAGACCCTCTGCAACATATCGGACCGATAGACACGGGGAGCGACCCTGCAGCCTGACCGTCACGACTCACTGCCCGCTGGCCGTGTGAGTTGCCTTAGCCGGCGATTAGGGCGTCGATCGCGGCGGCCCCCAGGTCCCCTTTCGCCAGGAACCCGGCGGCGCCACTTCCTGCGACCAGCTCGTCGAACTCCTCCCGGTCGTGGGCCGAGATGAGGATCACGCACGTCGACGGAGCGCGCGCCGTGATGTCCTTGGTCAGCTCGATGCCGTCTTCGTCTCCGAGCTCGACATCGACGAGCACCACGTCCGGCTGGAGCGCATCGACCAGGCGAAGCGCGGCGCCGATGGTAGTCGCACGCCCGACGATCGTGACCCCCTGGGACTCGAGCAGCCTCGCCGCCGACGCGAGAAAGCCCTCACTGTCATCAACGATCAGACACCGCAACGTCACATATCCCAGCGTCGCCCGTAAGGTCCGGATCCGCAATGAAGCTAGCGGTACTCGACAGGGCCCCGCCTGCCGGTGAAGTGGCCTCGTGGTGGGAGAGACGTGGCACCTCGAGGATCCACCTAAAGCGGGCACGCGACGGGTATGTGGTGCCGCGGCCCACCGGACGACCCCTAGGATCCCCGACGGGTGGTGCGTTGACGCGTCGTGACTTGCCGGTCACGGAGGAGGTCACGGGCCGAGGGACCGGCCTCGAGCAGCCGGCGCTCCGGCGCGTCGCGACGCTGGTGGCCGAGGGCGTGCCGGCCGCAGACCTGTTCGGCGCCGTTGCCGGCGAGGTCGCCCACGCCCTCGACGTCTCGGCCGTCTCGCTCGAACGGTACGAGGGCGACGGAGCAACGATCGTTGCGGCCTCGTTGCACGCTCGGGCGTTCCCGGTGGGCAGCCGCTGGCCGCTGGATGGTCAGAGCGTGACGGTGAACGTCTTTGAGACCGGGCGACCGGCCCGGATCGATGACCACGCCGGGTTGCAGGGGACGATCGCCACCGCCGTTCGCGGCTCGGGGCTCCGGTCGATGGTCGGCGCCCCCATCGTGGTGGACGGTGAGGTCTGGGGCCTGATCTGGGCCGCCACGACGAAGGCTGAGCCGCTGCCGGCCGACATCGAGCTTCGCCTCCCGAACTTCACCGAGCTCGTCGCCATCGCGGTCTCGAACGCCCAGTCCCGTGACCGGCTCCGCCGGCTGGCGGACCAGCAGGCCGCGCTGCGCCGGGTCGCCACGTTGGTGGCCCAGGGCGCGACGCTGGCCGAGCTCCTCTCGGCTGTTGCCGAGGAGGCGGCTCGGATCCTCGATGTCCTGTCGGTCTCGGTCGTGCGCTACGAGCCCGATGGAGCGTCGGTGGTGGTCGCATCGTTCAATGACCCGAGCTTCCGGGTCCGGAGCCGGTGGCCGCTCGACCCTCACAGCCTCAACGCCATGGTCCTCGAGACCGCCCGTCCGGCGCGGATCGACGATTATTCGGAGCTCCCCGGCCCCGTCGCCGGCGCGGCGCGTCTTTCCGGCGTTCACTCTGGGGTAGGCGTGCCGATCGTCGTGGACGGCAAGGTCTGGGGAATGGCCGCCGTCGGCAGGCGACGGCCCCGCGAGGCCCTGCCCAGTTTCACGGGGAGCTATACGGGCCGGATCGTGCTGGCCGCGGAGCCGACAGATGAGGTCGAGGAGCGCCTGGGTGCGTTCACCGAGCTCGTGGCCATGTCGATAGCGCGCGCCCAGGCCCAAGACGACCTCCGCCGCCTTGTCGAGGAGCAGGCATCGTTGCGGCGGGTGGCGACCCTGGTCGCCGAAGCCGCGTCGCCGGGCAAGATCTTCGAGGCCGTCGCCGACGAGGTCGCCCACATCCTCGAGCTCAACATGGTCGAGATGGTGCGCTACGAACCCGATGGGACCGCCACCGTGATCGGCGCCTCTGGTGACCACCCGTTCCCGGTCGGCAGCCGCTGGACGCTCGACGGCCCGAGCGTAATGGCGTCGGTCCTCGACACGGGCCGCCCAGCCCGGGTCGACGACTACAGCGAGCTCCCCGGCTTGATCGCTACGGCCGCCCGAGGTGCCGGGTTCCGGTCGGCCGTTGGCGCGCCGATCATCGTCGAGGGCCATACCTGGGGAACGATCATCGCCATCTCGACCGGACAGGAGCCGGTCCCGGAGCGATCGGAGGTCCGGCTGAGCCAGTTCACCGACCTGGTCGCCACGGCGGTGTCGAACGCAACCGCGCGCGCCGACCTCATCGCATCGCGCGCCCGCATCGTCGCCGCCGGGGACGACGCCCGACGGCGGATCGGGCGCGACCTCCACGACGGCACCCAGCAGCGGCTCCTGGCGTTGGGCCTCGACCTCCAACGAGCCCGTGCGACGATCCCAGAGGACCAGGCAAGCACGCATTCAGCTATGGCCCAGGTCGAGCGAGATCTCGAGTTGGTCCTCGAGGAGGTACGGGAGTTCTCCCGTGGGCTCCACCCGGCGTCGCTTGCCCGCGTCGGCCTCGGTCCGTCGCTGAGAACGCTCGCCCGACGGTCGCCGATCCCCGTCGACGTCGACATCGAGGTCGTCGAGCGGCCCCCTGCGTCGGTCGAGATCGCCGTCTACTACGTCGTCTCCGAAGTGCTCACCAACGCTATCAGGCATTCCCGCGCCTCGGCGATCTCGCTCAAGGTCAGGAGCGATCAAACCACCCTGAGCTCCACGCTATCTGACGACGGCGTCGGCGGCGCCGAGATCGGGGCCGGGTCAGGGCTCACCGGGCTGAGCGACCGGGTAGAGGCGCTCGGCGGACGGTTCGCGCTCGAAAGCCCGCCGGGGGCCGGGACGACGATCTCGATCGAGCTTCCCATCGCCACGTCGGCGACAATGCCTTGACCACACCCCCGGCGCCGAAGGAGCGTTCGGCCGCCCGTGAGGCGGGCACGTCCGTGACAGGGCGGACTGGTCTCATCGGTGTGCTCGTGCCCATCGTCTATGACCTTTACTTCTCGGCGATCATGTCGGGTATCGCCGAAGGGGTGTACGAGCACGAGATGCGGCTCGTGCTCTCGCCCACCCAGCATGATCATGCCCGCGAGGTCTCGCTGCTCGACCGGTTGATGCACGGCGCGACCGACGGGGTGCTGATCATCCTGCCAGAGGAGTCGACCGAGGAGCTCGTCCGGCTCCAGAGCGGTTCGTGCCCCTTTGTCGTCGTCGACCCGCTGCTGAGGCTCGACCCGTGGGTCCCGTGCGTTTCGGCCGCCCACCGCTCGGGGGCCGATCAGGCCATGCAGCACCTGCTCGCGCTCGGGCACCAACGGATCGCCGCCATCACGGGGCCGCCCGGATGGGTGGCGACCGAAGACCGCCGCAGCGGCTATCGCGCCGCCCTGAGCGGTGCTGGGATCGAGCGTGACCCGGTGTTGGAGGTGGACGCGGACTTCGAGCTCGGGCCGGGCGCCGTAGCCGCCGGCAGGCTGCTGGAGCTCCCCGAGCCACCGACGGCGATCTTCGCCTTCAACGACTCCATCGCACTCGGTGCGATGCGCGCCGCGCGCGAGCGGGGGGTGCGCGTGCCCGAGGATCTCTCGATCGTCGGGTTCGACGACCTCAAGTACGCGACGGTCGTGGCACCCGCGCTCACAACCGTCCGCCAGCCTCTCGCCGAGATGGGACGGGCGGCGGTCAGCCTGCTTCTCCGGCTCCTCGGACCGCGCCGTCCCGGCCCGCTACAAATCGAGCTGCCGACACGGCTCGTGGTCCGCGAGTCGACCGGGCCGCGGCGCCAGACCCTGGAAAGGACGTAGTAGCCGGACCAGGCCGTCCTCGGGTGCGGCCTGGCCTCGGGTGCGGCCTGGCCGGCGTTATGAGCGCTAGCGAGCGTGGAGGTATGTCAGTACAGCCAGGACCCGACGGTTCTCCTCTTCGGTGTCCGGTATATGAAGCTTGGCCAGGATGCTGCGGACGTGCTTTTCGACCGCGCCCTCGCTGATGTATAGCCGATGTGCGATCCCGCTGTTGGACCGGCCCTCTGCTACCAGCGCCAGCACCTCCAGCTCTCGTGCCGTGAGCTCAGCCAGAGGGTCGCTCCGGTTACGTTTTGCGAGGAGCTCCCGGACGAGCGCCGGGTCGATCACCGAGCCGCCAAGAGCAATACGTTCGAGTGCGTCGACGACGTCCGCAACCTTCATGATCCTGTCCTTGAGCAGGTAACCGATCCGCTCACCGGCGTCGATCAGGTCAATGGCGGTCTCGAGCTCGACGTGCGCCGAAAGAAGGAGGATCCCGACCGAAGGGAACTCGGCGCGGATTGCGCGGGCAACGTCGATGCCCTCCCAGGTGTGCGTCGGCGGCATGCGAATATCGACGATCGCAAGGTCTGGCGACCCGGCCCGGACTAGCTCGGTCAAGGTCGCCGCGTCGCCAGCCTGACCGATCACGTCATAGCCTGCATCGCTCAGCAGACGTGCGATGCCCTCCCGAAGCAGCACGTCATCGTCCGCCACCGCCACCCGGCGCCCAGCTGTGGTCTCAGGAACGCTCAAGGACGCGTAAGCGCTCAACGGCATTAGGGAAGCCTAACGGTGACGAGGAAGCTTGGCAAGGGTAATCGCAGCCGAAGAGCTACAAGACCGGCCGGCCGGCCGACCTGGGTCACCATTGGTGCTAGCAGGTGCCCCGGCCGTCCCGTTGGCTACAGGCTCAGAGGGTGGGTAGCGAGAGCGGACGAAGGCAGGTAACGACAGCACCGAAAGCCGGCTGGCAGCAATGACAGGCGGGCACAAACACGCAATTGTTTATTCGGTTGGGCGGCTCTGACAGAGACGTCCAAGGACGTTCAGCAGACACCTCTTATCCAGAGCCCTCGCAATTACAACCTGTTGGCCACACTGGCTCCACGCAAAGGAGAACAAATGCGATCGAAAACTGTACTGGTCCAGCGAGTGGCCCAGGTCACCCCTACCGTGCGGCTCACGCCAGGCACTCCAGTTCTGGGTGAGTGCAAATGACCGCCGGGGCGCTGCCCCAGGCGCAATGCCGGTCAAGGAGCCTTGTCCTGGCGGCGATGATCTTGGCGGTGGCGATGACTTTTATCGACCAGACCATTGTTTCCGTGGCCGCACCTACGGTGCAACGGGGCCTCGGCTTGTCGAGCACCGGCATCCAGTGGGCGGTTAATGCCTACATACTGGCGCTGGCGGTGCTGTTCGCGTTCGGTGGACGGCTGGCCGACACCATCGGCCACACCCGGGTCCTTGTCGTAGGGGTCATAGTGTTCGCAGCCGCGTCCGCCATGTGCGGCCTCGCCCCGAGCGGCAGCTTTGCCGAAGCGTGGATCATCGTCACTCGAGCGGTGCAGGGTGCTGGCGCGGCGATTATGTTCCCAGCGGCCTTGGCAATCGTTGTCCAGACCTTCCCTCTCAACCACCGAGGAAGAGCGTTGGCGCTGTTCTTCGGTGTAGCTGGCGCCCTTACGGCGATAGGCCCGATCGCGGGCGGCTACCTCACACAATGGACATGGCGGGCGATCTTCTGGGTGAACGTCCCAGTGGCGTTGGTGGCCCTAGCGCTGGTCGCGTTGGCGCGGCCCACGTCGGCCCACCGAGCGGCACCTGTGGACTACAGGGGCCTGGTCCTGATCGCCGGGGGCATAGGGCTCAGCGTGTTCGGTTTCCAACAATCCTCCATCTGGGGCTGGGCCGACCCGGCGACCTGGGCATGTATCACGGCGGGCATGGTGCTCCTGGTCGTGTTCTTCACCGTGGAACGGCGCACCGCCTCGCCACTGATCCAGTTCGACATTTTCCGCGCCCGGGCGTTCCTGGTCGAGAACCTGGTGCTCGGGACGACCATGCTCGTGGGCATCCCCGTGTACTTCTTCGCCAGCGAGTACGCCCAGCTAGCTCTGGGGAAACCGCCGATCAGTGCCAGCCTCGTGCTGCTCTACTTCTTCATCGGCTTCGTGGTGGCCGCTCAGATAGGCGGTCGCATGCTGGACCGCACCGGGGCGAAGCGCCCCGTCGTCCTGGGTTGTGTTATTGCTGCGGCCGGTTTTGCTTTGTGGGCGATGAAAGCGACTGACCTGAGCCTCGGGTCTCAGGTCTGGTTCATCATCCTCGCCGGGGCCGGTATGGGCCTTATGCAGGGGCAAGCCAATACCGACGCCGTGAACCGCGCCTCGCGGTTTAGTTACGGCGAGGCCACTGGGATCACCCAGACCGTCCGCAACTACGGTGCCAGCCTGGGCTTTGCCGTCCTCGGGACAGTCTTGGTCTCGGCGCTACGCTCCAAGCTTACCTCGTCCCTGGTCGCCAAGGGCCTTGCTCACGGTCAGGCCGTGGCTGAGGCGTCCAAGATCGCCCAGCACCAAGGTGGTACAGCGAGCGCCGCTGTTATCCCTCATTTTGTCCGGTTGGACTTCGCCTATGCCTCCCAAAGGGTCTTCTACGTTATGGCCGGCATCATGGCCGTCGCCGCCGTCGTGGCCAAGCTCGGGCTGCGGCCGGGACGTCAACAGCAGTCTGGCACGGACCTGATAGGTGAGGGTCACCGATCCTCGACTGAGGCCGAGCAGCTTGAGTCGGTCGCGTCCGTCGGACCGTCAGGGCCCGGGTACCGGCACCCACCCGTCGATGTCGACGTGGCCGCTCCCTATTTGCACAGTCAGCGGACAGGCCCACGTCTTGAACAGTCTTGAGCTCATTTCGAGCTCAGCTAACCAATTAGGAGATGACGATGGACCTCAACTTGGTCGCAGATGGTTTGCTGATCGCCGTTGCCGTGGTCTGGATCCTGCTCAAACAGGTCCAAGCGGGCCCGGTGAAGCCACGGCTATTGGTCATCGTGCCCGTGCTGATGGCGTATTTCGGCATCACCACGACGCCGGCGAGGACGTGGTCAGACTCGACCGACCTGCTGCTGATCGGCCTGGGCGCGGTCATATCGATCGCCATCGGGATCCCCCGCGGGGCCACCATCCGGGTATGGCGGGGTGAGGACGGCAGATGGTGGCGTCAGGGCTCGAGAGCCACGCTGGTGCTATGGGGGGCGCTCCTGGTCGCACGGGGTGCCCTCTACGGGCTCGACAAAGCCAGCGGCCACCCAGCCGCGTCCGGTGCGGGGCCAGTCCTGCTCGCCCTGGCCCTCAGTTTCGCCGCCCAGAACGCCGTTATCGCCTTCCGGATGCGCCCTACCTCGGCCGAGCGCGACATGCCGGCTCCATACACCGCCCGGCGAGCACCGACAACGTGGCGACCGGGCCCGTCCTCACCCGGCGTGCCCTATAGCGGCACTCGGTCACCTAGATATGCAGACGCTCAATTCACTGGGTCACTCCATGAACGAACCGCGCAGCGCCGAGCGGACCGCCGTGCCCGTCGGCAGGCCCGCCGCGAATGGTAGCGGCGCAATTACGGGGAAGGGAGATGAGGATGTCCGCGTTAGGGGCCTTAGGGACCGTCCGCCGGGCGGCTGTTGCCGAGCGACCGATCGCGCCGCCGGGAGCGCGGGACAACGCGGGCCAGCCGTCGCCCGGAGCGTGGTGGCCATGGCCCGTGGGCAGTTCCTTCCCAGGACATTGTCAGCCGGGGCAAGAACTCATGAGTGCAGGCGAGAGCGTGCGGACCGAGGCGGTCCCCGAGCTGGCGATTGGCTATCTGCAAACCAAAGAGGCGCGGACCTCGCGCTGAAAAGCACGGAATAAGAAAGGGAACAAAGGAGACAGACATGACAACGACCGACTACGTGATCGATATCTTGCTTATCGCTGTGATCTTCCGCCAAGCTCGCCCCCGGGAGCTCACGTTGCGTAACGCGCTGCTCCCGCTGGTCTTAGTGGCGGTGGCCGGTGCCGTCTACCTCGGGCCGGTCACGGTCCGGGGCAATGACCTTGCCCTGATCGTCATCTTGGTCGTCGCCGGGGCCCTGCTCGGTCTGGTGAGCGGCCTGGCCGACAAGGTCTGGAATGATGGCACCGGTCGGCTTGTAGCCCGGGCCGGCGTCCTGTCGATAGCGGCCTGGGTGCTCGGCATGGGCTTTCGCTTCTGGTTCGCGTATTACGCTTACCACTCGGGAGCCTCGGCTGTCGCCAGCTTCTCTAGGCAGCATGACTTGAGCGGTTCCAATATCTGGACCACCGCGCTCGTGCTAATGGCCTTCGGTCAGGTCCTGGCCCGGGTGAGTACCCTCCAGGCCCGGCGCCTACGTTCCTCCACAGGCTCCGAAAGCCGGCATGGGCCCAGTCTGCACCGTGCCCAAGCTTCTGATACTTGGTTCATCGACCCGGCTGCATAGAACGGGGAGGGCGCGCCGCCGAACCGAGCGCGGCTGGCTTCCACATTGATGACATCTGGGTAGGTTCTTATCAAGTCCCCCTAGGCAGGTCCCACCCGTCCATAAGCCAATGAGTCGGAGGTCTCAATGCCACAACCAAACGAGGACGGCCCCTTCTGGGTACAGACGCCCAAGGGGATCTTTCACCGCCGGAGCCCGTTCGGGGTCGCTGGCACCATCGAACGCTTGGCTGAAGCTATCAGCGGCGCGGGAGCCAAGCTCTTTGTCGTCATAGACCAAAGTGGCGAAGCCGAACGAGCCGGGCTCTCGCTCCGCGACACCAAGCTCCTCGTCTTTGGCAACCCAGTTGCCGGCACGCCCGTGATGGAGGCGGCACCCTTGGCCGCGCTCGATCTCCCTCTCAAAATACTCGTGTGGGCAGACGACGCGGGGAGGGTCTGGATGAGCTATCTCTCGGGTGAATGGTTGGCCGATCGCTATGAAATACCCGCCGAGCTCGCCAAAGCCCTTGCGGCGACCGAGGTACTGACCAGCCGAGTCCTCGCTACATCGAGCTGAAAGATGGCGATCGAACAGTTGTGGCCCCACGACGAGCGCCCCGAAGCGACCGATACCGAGCCGACCGAGAGGTACAGCTACGGGGTCCATCAGTCAAAGGCCGAGCCCGAGCTGGACGCCCGTTTCACCTACGCCAACGAGCGCACCTTCCTGGCCTGGAACCGTACTGCCCTGGCCCTCATTGCGACCGGGGTCGCCGCTACCCAACTACTGCCGAAGTTCCAGGTGGCGTGGGGCCGGCGCATCCTGGGCCTGCCGCTCATCGCGCTGGGCGCGCTCGTGGCCGCCGAAAGCTTGAGGCACTGGCGTGCGAGCGAGCATGCGATGCAGAAAGGCGAAGCACTCCCACGTTCCTCGATGCCACTTGTATTGTCGGTGGGCATTGTCATCGTGGGCTTGACGGCCGCGGTGATCGCCGCTTTCGGGACCAGCTGAGCCGGCAATGGCTACTATCAGCCCTTCGACCGCCGCCGGCCTCGCCCGAGAGCGCACCGCGCTCGCCTGGAACCGCTCTGGCCTCGCTATTGCCATCTGCACTGCAGGGCTCCTGCGACATGTCTGGCCTGTGCGTGGCACTGCCCAGGCGCTAATCCTAGGCGGCGTCGCGGGAGCCGGCCTCATATGGGTGTTGGCCCTTTTTGCCTACAGCGTGGTCCCCAGAGGCCCGGACAACGGTGCACTGATGAGGACGAGAGCTTTCAGCCTGACAACGGCAGCGACTCTGGCCCTGGCGGTCGCCGCTTTGGGGCTGGCGTTTTTCGGTGCAAGTTGAACCCGGCTGTTCCAACTATAACTCACCCACCTAAGGAGGAAAAAAACATGCCCACCGTCACCGTACGACCACCCGTGACCATCCAAGAAGTGGCTGACGCCCTGCACGACCAGCTCGGCAGTCGCTACGAGGTCACAGAGCACGGGAGCGGCTCCCATGAAGCCCTAAAAATCAAACAAGGAGGGGCAGCTTCCGCAACTGTCCATCTGAGCCAGGACAACAGCACCACGACACTCCACGTCCACGGGGGAGACTTGCTCATCTCTCGGCTGGTCAACGAGCTCGGGATCGCAAAGAGGGTTGCTGCTGGTATCGAGGCCGCTTTCTTACCTGGTTCGCCCGCCCGCACAAACCGAGGCCGGGTCACATAAGAGAACCTGGCGCCAACCTCTGTTGTTACTCACCTTCGTTGAGAGACCTAGCTCTTATAGAAGACTTTTGAAGGGAAAGGCCTGATCGTCGACGGGATCGCGTTCTACGACAGCATTGCCTTCAACGACCTATGGGAAATAGCCCCAGGAGTCGAGTGACAATGGCACCGTAACTGTCCCCTTGCCGGTCGTCTCACGCCTTCGGCCGGCTAGTTGAACATTTTGGCGTTGAGCATATAGCTGTACAGACCATACGACAAACAGGAGGCTATGAAGATGAGCACCATTACTACTTCCGATGGCATGGAGATCTTCTATAAGGACTGGGGATCTGGCCAGCCGATCGTGTTCAGTCACGGCTGGCCGCTTTCGGCAGACGACTGGGACACACAAATGTTGTTCTTCCTAAACCACGGCTACAGGGTGATTGCCCACGACCGCCGTGGGCACGGCCGCTCCTCGCAAACCGCAAGCGGCCACGACATGGACCACTACGCCGATGACCTGGCTACGTTAACCGCACATCTCGACCTCCACGATGCTGTCCACGTCGGCCACTCGACCGGCGGTGGCGAGGTGGTCCGCTACATCGCCCGACACGGTGAGGACCGTGTCGCCAAGGCGGTGCTCATCAGTTCGGTCCCGCCCCTCATGGTACAGACCGACGCCAACCCCGGTGGGCTGCCGAAGAGCGTATTCGACGATCTCCAGGCCCAACTCGCCGCCAACCGGTCTGAGTTCTACCGGGGCGTGGCGTCGGGGCCCTTCTACGGTTTTAACCGGCCCGGTGTCGAACCCTCAGAGGCAATCATCGAAAACTGGTGGCGACAGGGCATGATGGGCGGGGCCAAAGCCCACTACGACGGCATCGTCGCTTTCTCACAAACCGACTTCACCGAGGACCTGAGGAATATCACGGTGCCCGTCCTGGTGATGCACGGGGACGACGACCAGATCGTCCCATACGCCGACTCCGGTCCGCTATCCGCTCAGCTCGTGAAGAACGGGACGCTGAAGACCTATCGCGGGTTCCCACACGGCATGCCCACCACCCAGGCCGAGACGATCAACGCGGACCTGCTGGCCTTCATCCAGGCCTGACGACGTCTGGCCTTGCGCAGACAAGTAGGTCAGCAGCTGGGATCAGCTGGTTGTCTACTCGGGCAGCACGGGGAGGTCCAGTGACTCGCTCCAAAGGTGCTACCAGATGTGGGGTGCGGTCGGCCGGGAGGAGGCCGGCCCCTGGGCCACGGAGCTTGGAGAGTGCCGCCCTCGCCACGGAGAGCGCCTGGGAAAGAGCCCTCGCCGCGGCGGCGGGACCGAGGTTGGGAAAGAGCGCCTCGTGTGCTGCCTCCTTGAAGGCCCCGGGCTCACCATGACCAGCTCGAACAGGCGCTTGATAATGCGCTCCTGCCCGCGCCAGCCGGTGACGCCAGGTGTTGGGCGTGGCTGCGCTGCGGGCGAACCTGCTCGGCCCGTTCTCGGTGAACTTCGGGGGCAAGAGCGCCGGACCGTGGCGGCGCCCCAGCGCTGGCGGCGTTCGACATAGGCCTGGGTGCCCTTGTCGTTGCGCATGCGGGTGATGACGATACCCCACAGAGCAGAGTTGGCTTGGCGGTCCTCACCGCGGTCGAGCCGCAGCCTCACGACCTTGCCCGACGACGCCGGGACCGGGGCGACACCGCACAGGTGCGCCCAGGGCGCCTCGGAACGGATGCGGCCGGGGTTGTCGCCGGCGGTGACGAGGAGCGTGGCGGCGGTGTCGGCACCGACGCCGAAGACGCCGAGCAGTTCGGGGGCCGTGGTTTCCACCAGGCGCCCGAGCATGTCGTCGAGCTCTTCCTTCTCGGCGTCGAGGGCGAGCACCCGCCGGCCCAGCATGGCCAGGGCGGCCCGGGTAGAAATGCCCGCCTGGTCCTTGCCCGTGCGAGGCCGTAGCGCCGCTGCCTCGGCGTGCAGGCGCTGGCGCGAGACGCCTTTTAGTTGCTCCCGCAGGTCGTCGGGGCCGGTATAGACCAGGTTGCGGATCTGGTTCAGGGTCTTCACCTTGGTGTCGCGAGCGGAGCGCTTGGCCACCACCAGCGCCCTTATGGCTTCTACGTTGCCGTCTTTGGTCTTGCCCGCGCCCTGGGCCCGGCCCGACAAGGCTGCCCGGGCCGCCTCTATGGCGTCGGCCGGGTCGGACTTGCCCGTGCGCCGGCGGGACTGGCGGTTGGGCCGGTCGACCTCGACCACCTCTACGCCAGCGCCCCTCAGGTGCCGGGCCAGGCCCACGCCGTACGAGCTCGTGCCCTTGACGCCGACCTTCACCAGCCGGCCCTGGCTCTGCAACCAAGCCAGGGCCTGGGCGTGGCGGGCCGTGTCTGCCGGGAACTCAGTCACCCCGAGCAGGCCGCCCAGCCCGTCCACCGCCGCCACCACGTTTAGGTCGAGGTGGGTGTCCACGCCACCGGTGACAGCCTCTCTCAGGTCTACGATCGTCCTTGCCATCCCTTGTCTCCTTTTGTGGAAGGGGTGGCACGCGCTGTACTTCGAGTGCGGCGCCGGTGGGATCGCCCTGGTGGTGCAGGGCGATCCGCCGCACCCGAGGGCGGCTCGTGCCACTGTTCTGCCTGCCCAGTCGGCAGATCGTTATGAAGACAGGCTGGCCGTCAACCGATTCTTGGGCCAGGCTGGGCAGGCAAGGCTGACGGTAGTCCCACGCATCCCCGGGGTGGTGGACCACCTAAAATCACCCGAGCACTAACTGTTGTACTCCCTGCCGAATATGCATTTGTCAAGGAGCGAGTCGAGCCGATCGGAAAAGGACGCAGAAGTCCCATATCTGTTGCCCGTCTCCTCTGCTGGGCCGTGCGCCCAGGTAGCAATTGCCGAGTGCGGTTGATCATGACGTCGGGAACTGCGCAGGCGAATCGCTGAGGTAGAAGGGGGCGCGGCGTTGCTCGCTTGCCGACCGGAGCTCTGTAGACGAGGTCGCTCGACGCGCCTGCCGGCATCGTCCAGGCCTGCAACGCAGCGACCTTCTGCGGGCAGGGGGTGCCTACCATGTCAGATGCCCGTGGTCTACGCCCTGGGACGGGTGCGCTCGCTCGTAACCAAGCGGCCACTCCGGCCCCGTTCCTTTGGAGGTCGACATGGAAGGACAGCTTGAGACCGAGCTCGAGTCGCTGGTTGCCCAGTTGGAGGAGTCGCGAGCCTCGTGCGCCCGGCTCGCCCGGGACAACGCCGAGCTGCAGCGGCGCCTGGCCGGTAGCGGCGGCCAGCTCCCACCAGTCGACCCCGCGCCAGCTGACATAGCCCTCATATCCAGGCGCGGGGCATTAGGGAAAGCCCTCGGCGCAGCGGTCGTCACAGTGGTGGGGGCCGGGGCACTCGTCGAGCGGGCGACGGCCCCCGCTGCCGCGTCCGATGGGTCCAGCGTAGTGGCAGGGTCGGCGACCACGGCCGAGGCTAGGACCTCGGTCGTCTACGACGGTGTCGGTGGTTTCACCGGCGTCGTGTTGCTGGGCAACGATTCCACCTACGGTGGGCAGTCTGCCAACTACCCGGCCGCGCTAGGGGGCTTTGCCGGCGCCGGCGCCACCGCCGGCAAGGGCGGCGTGGCCAATGGGATCTACGGCTTCACCGACAACGGCGCCGGGAACGCGGTGGTCGGCTACAACAGCGGGGCACTGACGGGCTCAGGGGCCGGCGTGCTGGGGTTGGCGTTCGGGGCCAAGAACATCGCCGTGGAGGGGCACAACACCCAGGGAGCGGCGGTGTCCGGCACCACCGACAGCACCGCTGCCGACGCCACGGCAGTCATCGGCCTTGTTAGCAGCGCCTCCCCTGGGGGTTTCTCCTCGGCTGTGCGAGGACAGAACAACGGGACCGGCGACCTCGGCATCGGCGTTTGGGCCTCTCACGCCGGTTCAGGGTGGGGAGTGTACGCCACCAGCGTCGGCGGGATCGGCGTCAACGCCAACGGGGGCACAGGCACGGGCGTGAGCGCTTCCGGCGCGACGGCCGTCTCCGCCAGCGGCCAGACGACAGGAGTCCAGTCGTCCGGCCAAACCGCTGTGTCAGCTAAGGGCGCAACGCTCGGGCTCGACGCGTCCGGCGCCACCGCCGTGAACGCCACCGGGACGGCCACCGGAGTCAGCGCGTCCGGCCCGACGGCAGTCTCGGCGACCGGCACCACCATCGGGGTGGCGGCGGCGGCGCCGACGGCAGTCAGTGCGGCCGGCACGTTCATTGGGCTCAGCGCTTCTGGCCCTACCGCTGTTGTTGCCGGAGGGACTACGACGGGGTTGAACGCGACCGGGCCTACGGCGGTGGTCGCCGACGGGACCTCGCTGGGTCTCAGCGCCTCGGGCCCTACCGCCGTCGTGGCCAAGGGCACCGTCGTTGGCCTCTCAGCCGCCGGCTCGACCGGCATCGAGGTCACCGGCTCGGGGGCCGATGGCGTAGCTGTGAGCGCACTGGCGGCCGGCAACGCTCCCGCCGTCCAGGTAACGAACAGCGGGACCGGGCCGGGCTTGGCCGCGGTCATCCAGGGCAGCCCCTCGACCGGGACTGCCGCCGTCGTGGGCGATAGCAAGTCGGGTACCGGCGTCCTCGGGCTCAGCAACGACGCGATCGCGGTCGAAGGTCGGAGCAAGGGCGGGCGAGGCGCCTCTTTCTCTGGCGCCCTCGCCCAGGTCCGGTTGGCACCGGGCAGCCTGGCGACGCATCCCAGTACGGGCGAGAGGGGAGACCTGTATTGCGACCGCAACGGTCGCCTATGGTTCTGCAAGAGCGGGGGGTCCCGGCCCATCTGGAAACAGCTCGCCTGACACTCCCCGTCTTACAGCGCCGCCACTGGCATCATGCGAGCCTCTTTAGGGCGAAGTCAGACACACGTCCCGCCGCACACCCATAGCGTTCGTTCATGTGCGATTGTTCATGGCCTGGCCCCAGAGGGCGAGGTGTCGCGGAACGCCGGCTCGGGTGTCAAGTCAAGCCTCATCGCCCGAACTACTACGGCAGCACCGAACGTGGGCCCATAACGCCGTGGGAGGTCTACACGACAGGGTGCCCACGACCACGGTCACCGACTCCACGCAACAACGGGCGTAAAGAGCGGGCGTTAGGACGGCGCGGGGGAGTAGTGCCCAACTTCGCGAGTGCGAAAAGGCTACGAAGGGGAGTCTCGACTCGCGGTGACTGGTGTCGTTCCTGACGGCAAAGAGTCACACTGAGTCACGAGGCCTATATACCCCCTGGGGGTATCGCCTCGAAAACAGATCAAAAAAGCCCTCTGAGCAGTGCGTTTGTGTGGAGGTGAAGGGATTTGAACCCTCGGCTTCTACGATGCGAAAGTCATCGGAGCCATTTCCGCCCAAGGGCGCTGAGCAGCGCTCAGGGCAAAAGGCGCAGTTAGAAGGGCAGATTTCGCTTTGGGACACTGACCGTTGGTGACCATGGATGACTGCTCGTGCCTGTTGCTACGGGCACGCAGCGGGCACGCCGGAGCCTCTTACGGTCGCGTAAATGCATTTCGAATTAAGACGCGAGTAATTGCTCGAGTGCCCGATAGAGCGGCTCTGGCTCCGACGCCGTCCGTAGCCCGTGGCGAGCCTGCAGTGCCCCGTTGATGGCACCGATGAGTACAGACCGTTCCGCGTCGGGCGGGCGCCCTTCGTACTCGGCGAACCACGCTTCGACCTCGGACCAGCGCCACAGCGGGTTGCGGGTGGCGTGGGAGGCTGGCGGCGGGAACCCGCCAGGTCCTCTCTGGCCCTTCACCAGCTGGTCGACCGACTGGCGGCTGCGACCGGTGCGCGCCGCGATCTCGGAGGCCCACACCAGCTCGTCCGGCTCGACGTGCAGCACCTCCAAGCCTTCTACCGACTCGATGGCCTCGATGGCCGAGACAATCGCGTCCAGGAGGTTGCCCGCCTCCCGGGTGAACGCGGCAAAGGTCAGGTCGTCCTTGGCGGAGAAGGTGGCGTCGTCGCAACCGACGTCGACGAGCGCGTCAAGTCGGGCGTCGGTCAGTTTTCCCTTGATCGTCAACTCGAAGTCGTGCTTAGCCATTGTCTTTCGGTTCCTGACTGTGAGGGCAACGGTCCACTGCCCGCCGCAACGCTCTGCCATGGTCCTCCGGCACCCGAGGGGTCGAGAAGACCGACACTTGCGGGCAGTCGCCGGGGCAGCGCATCACGCCCCAGGCGTGTGCTGAACCGCCCTTGCTCTTGATGACCGCCCAACCGTGCTCACCTGCATAGGCCAAAGCCTCCTCGATCGGCCGGCTCGGGTGTCGGTCGGTCGCAATACTGCCATCGTAGTCGCCCGTAGACAGTTGTCAACAGGGTTCGTAGTGGGTTCAAGACGAGGACAACGCGCGGTCGGCATGTACTTTCTGCTCCCCATGGGGGTTGTGGTAAGTCCAAGCCGAGGCCGGAGCAGACGCGATAACCGTCAGGGAGTATCGATCCGCGACACGTTGTCAGCGGGATCAACTTCTAAAACGCCCGCGCGGAACTGCTGCTCGGTGCTTCGCCCGGAGCCAACACTAAGTGGCCCCGCGGCATCGTCCAGGGCGCAGGTTCTTAGCCGCGAACCGTCAGATGGTACGTGACGGTCGCGGTCCAGCCGTTAGGCGGGTTCGCAGCGTGCAGCGCAACTGTGTGCGGTCCTGCCGCAAGGGGGGCCAGCATGACAAAGACGCCGTCGGCCACTGAGCTGGTGGCACCAGCGGGAGCGATCTCGTCCAGGTTGTCGGCGGGGTACTTGAAGCTGAACAGGGAGGTCCTGAACCGGTAGCGGGTGAGCACGTTCGTGACGTGGGCCCCGTCCACCGTGACATCGGCTTGTGTCGTCTCGTCCATATTCTCTTTGGCGCAGGTGCTCAGCTCCGCGAAGGTGCTGCCGCCCCCTTCTGCGATCGAGCACTCCCAAACGAATGGCGAGATTAGGAGCGCTTTGCCGGCGGGCACCGTGCAGGTGCGGACAGTGGTACCACCACCATAGCCAGCCACGCTAAGGGTGCCATCGTAGTTCACGAGGTACCAGACCGGGCCGGACTGGCCTTCGGTGCAGTACGCACCGGTGGGGTCCGTCCAGGGTTGTGCGGTGTGGGTATGGCCATCATCCACTGGACGAATCGGACGGCCCAATGGCTGTAGGTGTGGCCGTAGGGGTGCGCCTGGGGCGGGTACACGCTCGGCGGCGCGCTTGCCGCTTGGGCCGTAGTGGCGGCCCCCATGGCGACGAGGGCGAGCAGGACCACCAGCGACGCCCCGAACTTCCTCGATGTCCCGATCTTGCTTGTCATGTGGTTCATCTCTTTTGCACTGATGGCACCCAGATGGTCTTCTGGGGCCAAGGTCCCTTCGGGACCTTGCTTTGAGCTTGGAGGCCAGGGCGTGGCGCTACATCGGGGGGGAACCCCCAATTCTTCGGGCCGCGTCGAGAGGACGAGAGCTTGGTGGCCCTCGGTCGGGGCCAAAAATTGGGGGTCCCCCCCATGTTGTAGCCTTGGGGGACAACACAGGAGAGGTGCCCAAAGCTGACCAGTGCCCTCTTCGAACGCGAAGCAGCGCTTAGCGCCATCGCCACGGCCCTCGACGCCGGGGCAGCCCCGCGGTCCTGTTCGTCCAGGGCGAGGCCGGCTTGGGGAAGACCAGCCTCATCGTCGAGGCGCGCCGCTCGGCCAGCGGCTTGCAGGTGGGATAGGGCGAGGGCGTCGCCTCGGAGACGGCGCTGCCCTTCGGGCTCCTGGGCCAGGCCCTGGGGCCGCTGGGGGCGCTCAGCGAACTGGAGACCGTCTCCGACCTGGCGTCCGGGGAGGCCCGCGCCAGCGTCTACTACCGCTGCGCGCGCAGGCTCCACCACTTCTGTTCCCAGGCCCCCCACGTCTTGTTGCTCGATGACCTCCACTGGGCCGACCCCGACTCGCTAGCTTTGTTGGCTTTCCTCCTGCGCCGCCTAGGCGACTGCCCCCTCGGGCTCGTCGCCACCATGCGGCCGTGGCCCAAGGAAGCGACCGCGCTGGCCGAAGAGCTCCACGGAAAGGGCCAGGCGGCGATCGAGCGGCTGGGCCCGATCGGGGACGGCCCAGCGGGCCAGGTCGTGGCCCGGGCCGCCGGGAGGCAGCTGTCGGGCGCCGAGCTGGCCCCGCTGCTCGGCTCGTGCGCGGGCAACCCGCTGCTGCTCGAGCAGGCTGGTGCCGGCCTTAGGGCAGGTTCACCCGTTGGGCCAACGCGCCCAGCCCCGCTAGGACAGCTGGTCGACCGCTTCGCCGGGTTACCGGCGCCGGTGCTGGCGGTCGCCAAAGCGGCCAGCGTGGCCGGGGCCCGCTTCCAACCTTCCCTGGTGGCGGCGGTAGCCGAGACAGAGGCCAGCGCGGTGGCGGCGGCGCTGGGCGTGCTCATGAGGGCCGGGCTGGCGCGCGAGGCGCCCGTTGGCCAGGTCGAGTTCGCCCACCCCCTTTTCGCCCAGGCCCTTTACGAAGAGGTCGGCCAGCCGGAGCGCTCGCGCCTGCACGCCCTCGCCATGCGCGCCCTCCTCGCCACTGGTGCCGGCCCGGCCCAGGCGGCGGCGCACGCCATCTCCGGTCATCTGGTGGGCGACCCCCAAGCAGTGGAGTGCTTGCAGGCTGCGGGGCGAGCGGCAGCCCGGGCGGGGGCCTCGGACAGTGCGGTGATGTTCCTCACCTCGGCGGTGGAGCTTGCCGGTGGCAAGGCCAGCTCGGAGCTGTTGCTCCTCTTGGCCGAGGCCCAGCTCGGTGCCGGCCTCTACGGCGGCGCCGAAGCCACCTGCGCTTGCCTGTTCGAACAGTCGTCGAGCCCAACTGCCCGGGCCGATGCTCTTCTCCTACTGGCCCGGGCTGCGGAGAGCACCAACCGGGTTAGTGAGATCGTCCGACGCTACCGAGCCGCGGTAGAAGCCGCCGAGGGCACCGACCGGCTGGCGGGGGCTCTGGCCGAGGCAGTGGCTGCGGGGAGCAGGAGCGAGGGGCCCGCCGGCGTCAGGACGATGATGGACCGCCTGCGGGTCCTGAGCGGGACGTTGCCACCACAACAGCGCTTGGAGGCCGACATTGCCTGGGGCGCGGCGGCCTCTTTGGCCGGCGACCCGGCCGGGGGGGAGGCAGTCAGGGCCGCCCTGGGACCAGGCAACGTCCGCTCAGTTATGGAGCCGGCTCCTAGCGCTGCTGTCTCCATGCTGTTGGCCCGCGCCTTTGACACCCTGCTCTACATGGAGCGCTTCGAAGAAGCCTATGAGTTCTTCGCTATCGCCTGGGAGGTCGCCGAGCGCCAAGGCGCCGTCAATACCATGACCGGGCTCGCGAGCATCTGCATAAACGGCTTCTGGTGGCGGGGGCGGCTGGGGCCTGCCCTCGAGCTGTTGACCAGGGCGCAAGTGCTGTCCAGGTTGGAGATCGGCGCGAACATCCTGCTGGCCATGATCGCCACGGAAACGGGGGATCTTGGCACCGCCGTCGGCGAGGCGAACAAGGTCGAGCACCTGTTGCTAGCTGACCCGTCTACTGACGCTGTGTGGGAGCGGGTCCAGCTCCTCAGGATCCGTGGCGAGCTCGCCCTGGATGCTGGCAGGGACCTGGAGGCGGTCGAAATAGCGGTAAAGATGCGTGAGCTGGCGCAACGGTCCGGCGCCCTACAGCCCCTGTGGGCGCCCTGGGCGGACGTCGCCATGGAGGCCTTCCTGCGGGCAAGGATGCTCGATGACTGCCGCGCCCTGGTCCGCCCCCATCATCCGCATCCAGCCCACCGGCCCCACCCCGCCTCGACACACCCAGCCCGATTTTCTTCGCAAGCCACCGGCTTGCAATCGTGTTCTCTTCGCTTGGTGGTTTACCAGGGAGAGAAAGCCTTGTGAAGAGGCTTTTTTGGGTTCGGGCAGTAGTGGTCAATAACGGTAACGAACGGTCAGAGGAAATTTTATGAGGACTGGGGGCAGGCCTTTTTGAGGGTGGTGCTCTTGGCGGTGGTGGGGGTCGAGACCGGACAATTGGACCGACGCTGCGCGAGATGCCTCAAGTCGGGTCGTCTTTCGTGGTACTCCGCGCCAGCCCGAGGGTTACGCCGGAATGCCACTCTACGGCCTAATCATGCCCAACAGAAGGACAAAACGGGACGGCGGGGACGGCCCGGACCCACTCACGCGTTCGATTACGGATAAGCAGAGTGGGGTTACACCAACTTTTGCGGGGGCGAGTAGACCAGGAAGGCGTGAGTTCTAGCCAGGTGAACCACTTCGCGAGATGAAGAGGCTACGGGCACCTTGTCGTGGGTTGACGAAGCACTGGCCTTTCACCATTGCCCTGATAGGTGCGGCGCTATTGGCGCCCCTTCGAGGGGGTGCGGTGGCGGGACTTGCTTCGGCCCCTACGGCAAAGGCTGCGGCGCAGCGGCTGTATGTCAATCTCGATGGTCCTCCGGCCTGGCCGGTGAACTTTGGCACAACATCTTCGGGAGCGGGGCGTTGGTTTCTGGCCCTTGACCGACGCCCAGGACCTCGGCTATCGTCAGGCGAACGGTGTTCCAGCTGCTTGTTTAGAGGTGTGGTGATGAAGATGCGACGTCTCTTGTTCTCAGTCCTAGTCCTAACGAGCCTGCTGGGTGCGTCGGGGACCGTGGCGGGTGCGCAGGCATTGCCGACGAAGGCAACAACCGCGTTCAAGCTCACCAAGGTGAGCGTGTCACCCGACCCGATGGTCGCGAACAAGGGAAACGGGACTTTAACAGTTCACTGGACCGGTCACCCGGTTTTCCCCGTGACCATTATGGGTTCATCACGCAGTTGCCCTCCAGGCATAGAATGCGACCCCATTTCTCACAGATTTGGTACGTCTTCGGATCCACTAGTTGTGAACAACTTCTGGGTTTGTATAGGTACCGTCCCTGCTGGTTTCGAATTCAAGTACTGGATCTGGGCAGTGGATGCGAAAGGTCGCACATCGGCCAAGTACAAGTTAAACGAGCCCTGCCACGACTGAGTTGCGTGCGGGCGTTTAGCCAATTTTGTCGATGTTTTGAGGCAACTCGGGCCCGCCGAGCAACTCGTAGCTAGCCAGCCGGTCGGCGTGGCTGTACGTGCTTGTTTCAACCATGAGGAAATAGTGTCACCCTTCATCGTCTAGGTGATATCAAACCCACCTGTCACCCCACTAGCGTTGTCAGGGGATACACACACCCAAACCATTGGAACGCAGAAAGAAACTAGGCATTACACCACCTTGCTCGGTACTTGCACCTGAGGTCACCCGCTGGCTTGTCGCTCTTCCAGGGCCTCCCCTCGGTAGCAATAAACTAGGGTGACCTGTGACCCTGCGACCGCCAGGCCGGGGGGCAGCCGGGCTACCTCGGCGTGATCAATCGGACCGGCCCGGCTTCGGTTGCCGCCAACCTCGTCGCGCCCGACCACCGACAACCAGAGGGCGCCTAGCACAATTGATGCATAATGACTCTTATACATCGCGTGGCAAAAATTCCCGACGTGCAAGGGCAGATAATTGTGAGCTTCCTAAAAGCTTAGAGCGACTTCCTGGCCTCTGAGAAAGGGTGTCTGGTCTCCGTCACGCCGCCAAATCTCCTATTGGTGGCTTGTCGGCTCGAAAGCGATCTGCGCCTCAACCGGTATCCCAGAACGGGTGCGCAAAACTAGCGCCAGGGCGCCTCAGCGAAGCAGCCGTACCGGGGCGGTCGTCGGATACAGAACGCTCACACCGAATAACAGGCAGGCCCAGGCAACAATTCACGCAGAACGACGGTCGGCGCTCGTGCGTCCCACCGGATGCCCGCGCCATAATGCGCGGCCAGATTACCGAGGCAGAACGGGAATATTCTGTATTCGGTCACCTCGTTGGGGGGCGCTGTTCCCCAGCCGAGCCGACGGCCGACTCGGGTGCGGGCTGGTCGGTCCGACTGAGGGGCCAGCCCGAGCACGGGATCGTTCTGCGCAATCGAACCCCTCAAGTCTCTAGCGGCTAGGGACGGCTGGCGAGCAGGGCCAGCCCCTCGCCGCTCAGGTCGTGATGCGCGCCGGTCCTCCCGGTCATCGCCAGCACGAGAGCGAGCAGCGGTCCCGACACAGCCGGGCCATCGCCGTGCGACCATCCGCTGTCGGTCGCCAGGAGGCGCACCCCAGCGATCCGGCGTTTGGCGCCGATGAGCAGGTTGGAGCGGGCCCAGCCGGCGGCGACGGCGACGAGGGCCGCTTCTGGCGGCGTGTGGTCAAGCCCGAGCGGGCGGCGGATGTCAGCGCCGTGGACGATGACCTCGCCAAGCATCGCCAGCACTGGCGCGGGCGGGTGGTTGGTCGTCGAAGTGCGCGCCTCGAGGCGCGAGACGAGCTCGGACGACGGGCGCGCTCCGAAGCGCTTGGCGTCGCGGTCAGTGAAGACGTGGAAGCGGAAACCGGCCCCGGCGAGCTGTCTGTAGAAGTTGAGCGGCGTCTGCTCCGCCGCGGCGACCACATGGCCGGCTGCCTGCTGCACCGACCAGCCGGCACACCAGGACGGCACCGCCCACTGCTCGGCCGAAAGGCGCGCCAACGTCTTGGCCAGCTGTCTCCGCTCGGCGTGGATGTACCGCCAGGTCTCGTCCGGCTTCATCGGTCCGGGCCAAGCTCGGACGCTCGCACCCGGTTGTTGCGTGCCTCGTGCGTGAGCTCGGCGAGGCCCAGCTCCTCGAGCAGGGGCGGTAGGTAGATCGCGAACCGTCCTCGGTAGCCGCGGCGAAGCCCGTACCAGCCACTGACGGGGTTGTCCGGCGAGCGCCCGAAGGCCTCGACGCTCCCGGGCGCGGCGTCCTTCTGCTCGTCGGCTGCGCCCAGCGGCACCCAGTCGCCCTGCTCGCGCAGCCACTCGTGCAGGTCCTCGATCGCCCGCAGGTGGTAGGTCAGCTTCGTGCTGCCGACCTGGCAGACGAGCGCCGGGGGATCGGCCGACTCGTCCCGGTACACCGTGTACTCCGAGCTGCCCGGTGGGGTCTTCAGCACCCACGGGTCGTCCTTCGTGCCGCTCACAGTCACGTCCCTCCCTCTGTCATCGCCGCCACGACGTGCGGCAGCAGGCTCTCCCAACCACTGCGGTTCCTGTCACGCCAGGGCTCGGCGCGCTCGCCGAGCCGCTCCCAGCCGCGGTGCTCGATCTCGACCCGGGCGCGTCGGCGCTCGAGGGTAACGAAGCGGATCTCGACGTCTGTCGCCTCGCGTGAGTCGCGCCCGAGGTGCCATGAATAGGCCAGGCGACATGGCGGTTCCCAGGCGGTGACGGTGCCCCAATCGTGCTCCAGCCCGAGCGGCGAGCGCTCGTAGATCCGGCCCCCGACCCCGGGTTCGAGGATGACGACGGCCTCGGGGTCGCCGCTCACGGTGTGGTCGGGCGGCCACCAGGCGCCGATGCGCGAGGTCCAGGTCGTAAAGGCGTGCGCCGCCGAGCAGTCGACGTCGAACTCGATCCGCAGCGGCGAGGTCACCGGCTCGCAGCCTCATCCTCATCGCGCCCGGTGTTCTCCGCCAGCAAGCGAAAGCGCGCCGCCGCATCACCCCAGATGCCCGCCAGATAGTCCTGCACGGCGCGCACCCCCTCCGTCTGGAGCTGGTAGATACGCCGCGCTCCCTCCGAGCGCTCGGACACCAGTCCCGCGTCTTTCAGCAGGCGCAGGTGGCGCGAGACGGCGGGCCGGCTGACCGGGAGCGCCCCGGCGATCTCATGCACCGGCTTCTCGCCGGCGCTCAGCAGTCGCAGGATCTCCCGCCGCGTCGGGTCGCCCAGCGCTTCGAACGGATCCCCGCGCGTCTGCTCGGCGGGCATCTCCTCTACTGCTCCGAACTCTCGGTAACCACCTTGCTACGGTAACTGAGACGTTACCAATATGTCAAACGCTTGCTATCCCGCTCGGGCGAGGCTCCATATCGATCGTTTCATCTGCATCCGCCCAAGGCGAAAGCGGCGGCGTTCACCCAAGAGGCCGCATAACACCGGCTATTTCTCCTGCGTTCGGCATAGCGGCCGATATCTGACGTACGTCCACAGCGGCTGAATGTTCTCTCACGCGCTGTTTACCCTGATCGCCCTGTTGGCCCAGGGCGGTCCGCCGCACCCAGGGCACGGCTTGTGCCACTCGAAGCCCTGGCCTCCTACCGACACCCTGCTGCCCAGAAAGGCTTACGCCGTCAGCAGTCCTTGAGTCATGTAGAGGACCAGTTGAGCCTGACCGTACTAGGGTTCGCGCTGGCGGTGGTGGACCCTGGACGGAAAAGCTCTACTGCTATTACTCCCTGACGGTTATCGAGTCAAGTCCAGCCTGCTCATCTGAAGGTACGACGGCATCGAACGTACGTCCATAACGCGGCAGGGAACTTACATGAAGGTGCGGCCACAACCGTGGTCAGCGAATACCGCCGAGCGGTGGGGTAGAGCCGGCGGAAGCGGTACTGCCCGACCTCAGGAGTGCGAGCCGATGACGGAGGGGTGGCTCGACCTGAGAAAGCGCGCCGCCCAGGGATCAAAGAGTCACATTGAGTCACGAGGCCTATATACCCCACCGGGGTATAGCCTCGGAAGCACGGCAAAAACACCCTCTGACCAGGGCGTTCTTGTGGAGGTGACCGGATTCGAACCGGCGACTTCTACGATGCGAACGTAGCGATGCCACCGTCTTTGACGTGCGTTTTTGCGAGGACGACCTGGTCATGTGCGGT
>JBKQUU010000062.1:0-3186 GCA_052325485.1 Acidimicrobiales bacterium
TGGCGAGTGGTGCGGGCGGCCACATTGCGGGCCTGGTAGGTCGTCTCGCCCCGGCGCTGGCACTCGGCCTCGATCTGAGCCGCCCGCTTGGAGTGCAACTCCATCACCTCGGCGGGGACGCCGGCGAAGCGCCAGTGCCCGAGCCGGCCTGACGGCCCGGGGTCGGCCTCGATGCCGTAGCCCAGCTCCACCGCCACCCGAGCCGATGCAACGCGCCCGGCCATGGTGGCAGCGTGCAGGTGCTCACGCCACAGCGTCGTGTCGGCCGCCTTCCACCCGCCCTGCTCGTCTTTCATCTCCACGACATTGGCCAGCAGGACGTGGTCGTGGGGGGAGGGGTCGCCCAAACGAGAGGTGGCGTGGCGGGTATGGGCGTCGATGAGCCCGGAGGTGGGCGTGGCCGTGGCGGCCTGGCCCCGCCGGCCGCCCATGTGGCGGGTGACGCTGTCCAAATAAGCGAGCGTGGCGTCCCGCTCGGCGTCCATGATGGCGTGCATGTCCTCAGCCCGGCCGATCACGCCGAGCTCGGCCATAAGTGGGCGGCGATGACGATCTCCATCCCGGGCCGGCTCGTCTGCACCAATCGTTCACCGCTACGAGGGTCCCTGGCCCCGCCCGGGCCGAAGACAGCCTCGTAGGCCTCGGCCGAGACCGCCCCGGCCAGGCCTAGCGAAGTCGCCCCCGAACCGCCCCAAACGAGCGACGTCTCACCCCGGGAGGCGTAGTACTCCATGGCCCGGCCGGGATGGTCGTCGACCCGGCCGAGCACGGTGGCGCGGTGGTACTCGACCGACTCGGCCCCCATCATCCGCATCCAGCCCACCGGCCTACCCCGCCTCGACCAACCCGCCCCGATTTTTCGGCAAGCCACCGGCTTGCAATCGTGTTCTCTTGCCTTGGTGGTTTACCAGGGTGAGAAAGCCTTGTGAAGGGGCTCTTTTGGGTGCGGGCAGTGGTGGTCAGTGACGGTAATGAACGGTCAGAAGAAACTTTAGGAGCACTGTGGGCGTGGATTTTGAAGGGCGGTGCCCTTTGGCGGGTGGTGGGGGTTGAGATCGGTGCCCTTGGGAGGTGGTGCTCTTAGTGAGTCGGTGCCCTTGGGGGTGGTGTGGGTCGAGATCGGTGCCCTTGGGTGGGAGGTGCGGGCAGGGGTGTTGGGTGGTGAGGGGGAGCATGGTGGCGGCTCGCGAGGAGGTGGTCTTGAGGTGTGCGTGTTCGTGGGTGAGCAGTAGTTCGCCACCTTGGCCCCTACGGGTTAGAAGACCAACCCGAGGAGAAGACTGATGCCCGGTCCTGTCGAACTACCCAAGCTGTTGAGCATCGACGAGCTCGCCGAGAGGCTCGGGGTGACACAGCGCCATGTCCGTCGTCTGGTCGCCGAGAGACGAGTGCCGTTCTTGAAGGTGGGGAGGTTCATCAGGTTCGACCCCGCCAAGATTGCGACCTGGCTCGACTCGAGCCGCGTGCCCGTCGCCGGGGACTGAGTGGCCCCAGCGCCACCTCCGAGGGCTACCATATCCAAGGCGATTGCCGGCCCCGCCTTTTCGGGCTGGCCTCTTATTTCTTGTCGACCGGCCGCGGCGCGCCTAAGCGCACCCGTGGGGCTTTCGTAGAAGGCCGTATGCGCACCGCCTCGGGCGTCCCTCCTATCGGGAGCGAAGTGGGCGGTCACTGACGGTCCTTAGGGTTAGGCCCTGAGAAAGAGAGGCATCGATGGGCTCGGTGGAAAAGCGACGTCAACGGCTCGCCGACGGGACGCTGGGGAAGGTGACTTGGCGGGCCCGTTACCGGGACGTGAACGGCCGCACGAGGTCGCGCAGCTTCGTCCGGCGCTTCGACGCCGAGCGGTTCTTGGAGGCGAACGGCAACGACATCCAACGGGGGGAGTGGGTCGACCCGACCTTGCGCCGGTCGTCGTTCGCCGACTGGGCGGACGCCTGGTGGGCGACGACAGCGAAGCTCCGCCCGAACACCAGACGCGGGTACTGGCTACTGCTCACCAACCACGTCCTCACCTACTTCGGCCCAGCCCAGCTGGGCGCCATCGACTACCTCGACGTCGAGCGGTTCATCGCCGACAAGTTGGGCTCGGGGCACGGGCCAAAACAGGTCCGCCAGATGGTGAGCGTGCTGTCGCTGATCATGAAGTGCGCAGTCAGGGCCAACGCCCGCAGCGACAACCCGGCCGCCGGCCACCAGCTACGGGTGCCGGTCCGGCGGGCCACACAGGTAGCCATGCTCACTATGGAGCAGGCGGCGTCCCTGGTCGACCACACGACCGAGCACTACCAGCCGGCCATGTGGCTCCTGATCTTCACCGGCGTACGGCCAGCCGAGCTCTGCGGGCTGCGGGTGGACGACGTCGACCTTGTCCGCCGTGTGGTGCACGTGCGCCGGACCTGGTCGCCCGTGCCCGGCTTCGACGGAGGCCGCTGGGCGCACGTCGAGGGACCGGTCAAGTCAGATGCCGGGCAACGCAGCATCCCGATCCCGGTATGGCTGTGCGAGGAGCTCGCCGCTTGCCTGGCCCGGCGCGGACCGCTCCGACGCCACGAGCCGTTGATCGTCAACAAGCAGGGCCGAGCGGTCAACCGGGACACGTTCCGCGCCCGGGTGGTCCGGCCTGCGTTGCGCGCCGCCGGCCTGCCCGAAGATTTTCGGACTTACGACATCAGGCACACCCACGCCAGCCTTCTCATCGACGACGGCGCCAATGTCTTGGCCGTCGCCCAGCGCCTGGGCCACAGCGACCCCGCGGTCACGTTGCGGGTCTATGGGCACCTCTTCGAGGGCGTACAGGAGGAGCTCACCGACCGCCTCGACCGCCGCCGGCAAGCCGTACCCCGTCGGGCGGCACCAGCCGCCGCCAGTGTCGTCGAGCTGCGCCGCGACCGCGTCGGCCGGGGTTGAGGCGCCAAATGGCTGAGGGGACGAGGACCGGCCGTGTTCCAGGTTGAGGTGACGGACCAGTTCGGCGACTGGTACCAGGGCCTCGACGAGGCTGACCCGGGAGCTGTAGCTGCCCGCATCGAGCTGCTGGCCGAGCTGGGCCCCAACCACAAGCGCCCGGTGGTGGGCGAGATAAGGACGTCCCGGTTCGCGCCGCGGATGAAAGAGCTGCGGTGCGGTACTGCGGCGGCCATCAGGGTGCTGTTCATCTTCGACCCCAGGCGCACGGCCCTCTTG
>JBKQUU010000063.1:0-34286 GCA_052325485.1 Acidimicrobiales bacterium
GCCGTCGTGCCTGGCGTGAGCGGCGTCAGGCCGGGCCCGTGCTACATATCGCCCTGCTAGGCGCAGGAGTAATCGGAGTCGATGGGCGTGGGCGAGCCGCCCCCGTACCCGTACTGCACTAACCAAGGCACGGCCCCGGCGAAGCCTATGGCCGCCGAGGCCAAGGTGGACGGGTCCCCTGCCGACAGCGCCCGCACGCAGTAGGACGTAGCGCTGTACTCGCCCCCGCTGAGCGGCCCGGCGCCCGCCACCCAAATCGGTGGGCCCCCGATAGGCAGGTAGGAACCCGTTATCTCGCCCCATTGGTACCAGGTGCAGTAGATGCCACCGACGTCGCCCGCCTGCCTGATAGCCGCCAGCGCGCCCTGGACTATGGCCGCGTTCACCGGTTGGAACACCCTGGCCGTGGGCCAGCCCTCAGCGGTCTCGATGTCCAACCACCAGACCCGGGGGCTAAAGCCCTCAGCCGTGACAAAAGCTATGTCGGCACGGGCATAGTTGTAACCCCAGTCGTAGCCTTCGCAGTCACTGCTGGTGGCGGCGCAGGACGCCTCCGGGCCCGTGGCTTCGAAAGGTACCGGCGTGCCCCCCGGAGCGGGCTGCAAGATGATGTACACGGAGAGGTTTGTGCCCGCCCAGGCCGCCTCGGCGGCAAAGCAGCTGTTGAAGCCGCTGATGGTCCCGTTGTTGACACCGACTATGGCGAACGCCGGGCCCGCCGGCAGCAGTTTGGTCCGCGCCGAAGCCACGTTGACGCACTGAGGCCATGACACGTCGTAGCCTGTGCTCCCCGCCGGGTACGGGTCGATGGCCACCGGGCTCGGCGGGGGCGGCGGGGCGGTCACGGTCGGCTCGGTGCTGGCGGACAGGAGAACGTAAAAGGGCCCGGTGGACGAGAAGGGCCCGTTGCGGGCCACCAGGACGAAGGCGACCGTACGTATTACTGGGCTCGGGTTGGCGCCGATGGTCACACGGGCGGCGAAGCTCCCGTCGCTACAGGCGGTGGTCGGGTTGTGGGAGTAGACGACGGGGAACGACTGGCGCGACAACAGCACCAGCTGGCAGGAGGCGGCGCGGGCGACGGTGCCGCCGACCAGGACCTGGCCGCCGCTGGGCCCTAATGCCGCCGGAGTGGCGTGGACCGAGAGGACCGCGGGGACCAGCCGGGCCGCCAGCAGGACATAGAACCGACCGACGGACCTGAAAGGCCCGTTGCGGGCCTCGAGCCCGAAGGCGACGGTACGCGCCGCCGCCCTCGGGTTGGCGCCGATGGTCACACGGGCGGAGAAGCGGCCGTTAGCGCAGGCGGTGGTCGGGTTGTGGGAGTAGACGACGGGGACCGACTGGCGCGACAGCAGCAGTAGCTGGCAGGAGGCGGCGTGGGCGACGGCCCCGCTGACCACCACCTGGCCCCCGGCGGCCGTCAACGCTGCCGGAGCAGCGCGGGCGGACAGGACGACGGGGGATAGCCGGGGCGCCAGCGACACGTAGAAGGGGCCGGTGAACGAGAACGGGCCGTTGCGGGCCACCAGCGCGAAGGCGACGGTACGTTTCACCCCGCTCGGGTTGGCGCCGATCGTTACTACGGCGAAGAAGCTGCCGTCGCGGCACGCGGTGGTCGAGTTGTGGGAGTAGACCACGGGAAAGGACTGGTGCGACAGCAGGCGCAGCTGGCACGAGGCGGCGTTGCCCACGTCGCCGGTCACCACCACCCGCCCCCCGCTGAGGGGCAACGTGCCCGGGGTGGCGAGGGCCGAGAAGATCACCGGACGGGGGAGCGTGACGGCTGAAGCGCTCATCGGGGCGGCCAGGCCCAATGCCCCGGAGGCCAAAAGGCTGGCCACGATGGCCAGCGACGTCAATGACGTCAGTGACGTCAGGAACCTACGCACCGCCGACCGTTTTCGTTGCTCGATAAGTTATGGCGACAGAGCCCGCCAATCAAACCCGCCTATCGCCATGGCCCGGCCCCCCGTCCGGCCACCAAATGCCCGGCCAACGTTGGGCCATTTTGCCTTCGCCCGTCTGGGGCAGCCGAACCGCCGGCCGCGCCGATAAGACTAGCAACTGAGGGTGCCGGGCGCGGGCACGTGCCCGCACGGCGGCAGGCGAGGCGGGCCTGTCAGTTGTTGGGCGGGGGGGCCTGGCGGCGACCTGTTCCCGCCCGGCCAGTGGCCCGCCATGGGTGGGCCACCAGCACCCCCAGACGGGCGGCGGCCCGACCGACAGCTTGCGCCCCCGGTGACGCCGAGAAAGGCCGGACGAGGTGGTGGGGGGCGGCACCTACGCCGCCGGCGAGCGGCTTCCAGTCTTCGTTGTCCCGGCTGTCAGCCGAGAACAACCAGGACAGCGCCAGCAAGGCCAGTACGGCGACGGCTATCACCCAACCCACAGCCCAGCCTCCCCTCTCCGGTGGCTCCCAGTGCGTACCAGGCGGGTACTCACGTTCCCATTGTGGGACCTCCAACCATGAAGTTCAAGCGATGAATTGCAAATTCTTGTTAAGTGATGCTTAATTGTTACGTGATCGATGTTCGGCGCCTCAAGGTGCTCAAGGCCGTCGTCGACACCGGGTCGGTAGCCGCCGCCGCCGCCGCCCTCAACTTCACCCCCTCGGGCGTAAGCCAGCATGTGAGCGCGCTCGAGCGCGAGACCGGGTGCCTCCTGCTCGAGCGGGCGGGTCGCGGTGTCCGGCCGACAGACGCCGCCCTGCTGCTGTGCGAGCACGCCTCAAAGGTGCTGGCCACGGTGCAGGAAGCCGAGGACGCGCTGGCGGAGCTGCGCTCGGGCCAGATCGGCCGGCTCCGCCTGGCCGCCTTCCCCACCGCTGGCTCTTCTTTGGTGCCCGGAGCGCTGGCGGCGTTCCAGGTCGTCTACCCGAAGGTCCACCTGGGCCTTACCGTCCACGAGCCCGAGGAAGCGGTCATCAAGCTCCGCGGCGGCGTCATCGACCTCGCCATTACGGTCGAACCGTACGGTCCCGGCGGTGCCCCCCACGACGGGCTCCTTCGCTGGCACCTCCTGGCCGACCCTTTCCGGGTGGTGCTGCCCCGCAAGCACCCCTTGGCCGGCCGGCGCAGCGTCGACTTGGCTGCCTTGGCCGGCGACCGCTGGATCCGCGTCAGCTCGTCCCCCGACTATTGCCAGCAGGCGGTCGACGACGCTTGCGTGCGGGCCGGCTTCCAACCCACCTACGGGCTGGAGGCCGACGAGTACCCCACCGTCGAGGGCTTCGTGGCCGCTGGCCTGGGGGTGGCGCTCGTGCCCCAGCTGGCGCTGGGGATCTCGGTCCATATGGGCGTGGTGGCCCGCCACGTAAAAGGGGACCAACCGGTCCGCCAGGTCTGGGCGGCGACCAGGCCGGCCATCGCCGGGCAACCTCCGGTCCTGGCCATGGTCGAGTTCCTGCGCCAGGCAGCAGCCCAGTTCGCCGCCGACGGCGGGTAAGCGGTCGAGGGCCTTTGTCTTGGGCTACGCCTTGTCGGCCCGGCGGGCCTGTCGTCCGGTGAGGAACGCCCCGGCTCGGCGTTGCGCGGCCGCCTGCAGCGAACGTTCGACCTTGCGGCCGGTGATCTCCACCGCCCGGATCCGGAAAGCCACCGGTACCCGGCCTTCGCCTCGGGGCCGCTGGCCGCTCCCATTGCTAGAACGGCTGGCAAAGCGATCGGCGAGCAGCCTCAGGGTGAGGCCGGCGTCGTCGCCGGAAAGCTCCTCATAGGTGCCCTGGATGATCACGCTCCGCCAACCACCGCCGGAGAGGTACTCGTCGACCTCGAAGCAAACGGCCGGGTTGGCCCTCATCATGGTCACCTTCTGGCCTTCGATGGAGTAGACGTAGGCGCAGGTGCCGTCCCAGGCATAGATGACGGGGACGACGTATATCCGGCCGTCCACGTAACAACCGACGCGCCCTACCACCTGCTGGCGCATGAAGTCGTCGATCTCGGCCCGGGTCATTTCCTGGATCACCCATCGATTTTCCCACGCCCGCCCGGCACCCGGCATCTCGGGCCCCCACCAGGTGCCCGGGCCAGGACGGGCCACGCCGGGACGGGCCACGCCAGGACGGGCCACGCCAGGACGGGTCACGCCAGGACGGGTCACGCCAGGACGGGTCACGGTGGCGCGTCCCGCACGGGAAGCGCCAATGTGGTGAGGTGAACTTCGACGAGGCGCCGCTGCTGGTCTTCTGGGAGACCACCCGGGCGTGCGAGCTCGCCTGCCGGCATTGCCGCGCCGAAGCCATGCCCGAGCCCTCGCCCGACGAGCTCACCACGAGCGAGGGGTGCCGCCTCATCGAGCAGCTGGCCCACTTCGGCCCTCGTCCCCCGGTGCTCGTGATGACGGGCGGGGACGTTATGAGCCGCTCGGACCTCCTAGAGCTGGTGGCCACCGCCCGCCGGGCCGGGCTGCCCGTAGCCCTGGCACCAAGCGTGACCCCGAGGCTGAAAATGGGGCCTCTTGAGGAACTGCGGGGCCTGGGCGTGAGCAGTGTCTCGCTCAGCCTGGACGGTGCCACCGCCGCCACCCACGAAGGCATCCGGGGCGTCCCGGGGCACTTCGCAGAAACCGTCTCGGCCCTCCACCACCTCCGCTCGCTCGGGTTCAAGGTCCAGGTCAACACGGCCGTCATGGTCGCCAACGTCGACGAACTGGCCGCCCTCGCCGCCATCGTCAAAGACGTGGGCGCCGCCTCGTGGGAGGTCTTCTTCCTGGTGCACGTGGGCCGCGGCCGCGACCAGCAGGAGCTCTCCCCGGCGGACAACGAAGATGTCGCCCACCTGCTCTTCGAGGCTTCGCATTACGGATTTGCGGTGAGGACGGTGGAAGGGCCGTGGTGCCGCCGCGTGGCGGCCTGGCGCCAGGGGACGCCCCTGACCGCCACGCCCGCCTCCGCTTTCCGCCTCGGGCCCCTCTACCGGAGGCAGTCCCCCCTCCTGAGGGAACTGTTGGGACCACCGACGGGGCCGCCCCAGATGGCCAGCGCCGGGACCAGGGACGGCAAAGGGATCTTCTTCGTGGCCCACGACGGTTGGGCGTACCCGGCCGGGTTCCTCCCGCTGCGCCTCGGCAACGTCAAGGCCGAGGACCCGGTCAGCATCTACCGGCACCATCCCTTGCTGCGGGCGGTCCGGGCGGCCGAGTTCGGCGGGCGGTGTGGCCGCTGCGAGTTCAGGGACGACTGCGGCGGCTCCCGCGCCCGGGCTTTTGCGGCCGCGGGAGACCCCCTGGCCGAAGACCCGGCCTGCGCCTACGTCCCCGCCTGACGGGCGGTGGGACAAGCGTCAGCCGAGGGCGGTGTCGGCGAAGTCCCACGCTCGGACCTGGCCGGGCTCCAACCGCAGGACGACGTCGTCGGGGGCTGACTCCGCGTACGCTTCCCCTGCCGCTCGCCCCAGGTACCTCACGGCAATGCGCCTGACGGTACCGGTGACGCCCACTTGCGTGAGGGTGACCCGCGTCGTCAGTTCCACCCCCCGATAAGGGGGGAGCGGTTCGGCTACGACGAGGACCGCCCGGGGGTCGGCGGCCAAGTGGCGGACCTTGCCGTCGGCCATTGAGCTGCACACGTCGAAGCCCCCGTCCCGGTACTCGTGCCACACCGGGGAAAGCAGCACCGTCCCGTCGCCCCGGTAGGTGGCCAACACCCCTAGAAGGGGCAGGTCCACGAGGTCGCCCAGATCGGCGATCGTCAGGCCTCTACGCACCGCGGGGCAGCTTACCCTGGCCAGCGCAGAGCTACGAACGCTCCCGGTGACTGCCCGGACGCACAGGTTGACCATTTCGCCGAGATGGGAACGAATATTTCTTACCAGTCACCTCTAGAGGCCCTCCGCCCTTGACGTCGTGGTCCTTGGGGTGGTCCACTCGTGGTGGAGAGGGAGGCACTTCATGGCTAGCCTTAGGCGGCGGTCACAGCATTCAGTTCGGTTCTCGCACAGGATCCGCCCCCAGCACCGTTTGCCCCGACGCCAGCGGTGGTCGCGCACGGGGCGCCGGGCCGGCATCGGCGTAGCCGCGTTGGCCGCCCTGTTTTTCCCGGCCAGCGCCTTGGCCAGTTCGACGACGGGCGCCAAGACGGGCTCGGACCTCCCGGCTTTCGCCAACCTAAGGGTCGCCGGCCTGCCGACGGTACCGGCGTCCGCTCCGGCGGGCTTTTCGGCTTGGTACCGCGGCACCGGAGAGCCGGTCCTCGCCTCTCTCATCCAGGCCGACAACGACCTCTCCAAGGGCCAGTACACGGCGGGCTGCTCGATGATCGAGAGCGTCGCCTCCAGGGCCCTAGCCGAGCCCTACCCTCCTGACCCCGCGCTCGCCTACCACTGGGGAGCGGCCTTGACTTTCAACATCACCGGCGCCGGGGAGTGCCTGCAAGCCCAACGGGAGAAAAACTCGTCGGTGCTGCGCTCGGCGGCGGGCTACATCACCGACGGTGCCGGTCAGATCGGCGACAGCGCCTCGGCCATCGCCGCACTGGAAGGGCACGGCCACTCATAGCCCCTGGAGCCTCCGGCTGGCTACGTGCTCCGTGACCAGTCGGGGTCAGTCGGACCAGCCCGGCCGGACCAGGCCCGACTCGTAGGCGAAAACCACCAACTGGGCGCGGTCGCGAGCGCCGAGCTTGGCCATGGCCCGGGTGGCGTGCGTCTTAGCCGTGGAGACGCTCATGTAGAGCCTGGTGGCGATGTCCTCGTTGGCCAAGCCGGCCGCCACGAGCCCCACCACCTCTCGCTCACGCGCCGTGAGGAGCCCCAGCTCCGGGGCACGGCGCACGTCCCGGCTGCGGGAGGCGAACTCGGCTATGAGGCGCCTGGTGACGGTGGGCGATAAGAGCGCGTCACCAGCGGCCACCACTCGCACCGCCCGGAGGAGCTCGCCGGCATCGGTGTCCTTGACCAGGAAGCCCGCCGCCCCGGCCCGCAGCCCTTCGAAGACGTACTCGTCGTGCTCGAAGGTGGTGAGTATGACCACGTGCACCGACGCCAGGCCCGGGTCGGCGGAGATGCGCCTGGTCGCTTCGATGCCGTCCAGCCCCGGCATCCGGATGTCCATCAGCACGACGTCGGGCCGGAAGCGCTGGGCCAGTCGCACCGCCGCCTCGCCGTCCCCCGCCTCTCCTATCACCTTGATGTCGGCCTCCGCGTCGAGCAGGGCGGCGAAACCCGCCCGGACCAGGGCCTGGTCGTCCACCAGGGCGACCTTGATCACCCGGCGCGCTCCTGGACGGGGAGGCAGGCCCGGACCCGGAAGCCGCCATCGGGCCGGTGGCCCGCTTCCAAGGTCCCACCTAGCGAGTGCGCTCTCTCGGTCATACCGGTGATCCCGTGGCCTGAGCCGTTGCGCGGACCGGCTGGCCGGGCGCCCCCGTCGTCGTCGACCTCGATGACGACGCCCGGATCCTGGTAGGAGATGCGTACCCTTGCTCCCGTCCCCGCGGAGTACCGGGCGCTGTTGGTGAGGGCTTCCTGGAGTATCCGGAAAACGGCCAAGTCGACCGGGGCCGGCAATGGTCGTGGCTCACCGTCCTGGGCGACGTGCACGTCCAGGCCCGCCGCCCGGGCGTTGTCGAGCAGGTCATCGAGACGGGCGAGGCCCGGGGCCGGCGAACGGGGAGCGTCTTCGTCCACTCCGCGTAGGACACCGAGCACCGAGCGGATTTCCAAGAGAGCCTCTTTGCTCACCTCGTTTATGGTGCTCAACGCCACGCGGGCTCTTTCCGGTTGCCGGTCCATGAGATGTAGGGCCGTGTTGGCCTGCACGTTTATCACCGAGATGCTGTGAGCGACGACATCGTGGAGGTCTCGTGCCATCTGGAGGCGCTCCTCGCTGGCCCTGCGCAGCGCTTCTTGTTCCCGGCCCAGGGCCAGGGCCAGGGACCGTTGACGCCGTAGCCGGACCAGTTCGGAGGTGCCGAGCAACAAGGCCAGTCCCGCCCCCAGGCTCAGGGCGAACACCGCCGAGGGGGCGTGGCCGTCGCCTACCAGCGCCGGGGCCCAAAGCGAGACGGCGTAGCAGGCGACCAGGAACGCAACTGCGGCGGCGCGGCGGTGGAGGTAGACAGCCGTGCCGAAGGCGACGATGACCGAGAGCCAGGCGGCTCCTCCGTAGCTCTCGGCGAAGTGCTGGGTCGCCTGGAAGGAAAGGGTGATGGCATAGCTCAGCAGCATGACCCCCACAGGCAAGCGGCGGCGGGCGAGAAGGACCAGGCCTCCGATGGCCAACAACGCCGCTGCGCCAGGCGTTACCGAGCCCCCGCGGTGAGCGGCCCCGGCATAGCCCGCGCCGACCTGGGCCCCCGCCACGGTCAACGCCACAGCCGCATCGACCGCCCAACGTCGCCGCTCTGAGCGGCCAAAGCGCGCCCCGGTCCAGGCCGGCCCAACTGTCACCACCATGACGGTACGTCCGCTTGACAAGCAAGTAATCGTCCGGAGGGTGACGGTCATCTACGCCAACGGTGGTAGCCGGTAGGCCCGGGCTACGTTCAGGAGCCACCCGCCCGTCGTCTTGTCTGCCGCCGGCGTCGAGCGCGATTGCGTCCCCTGGGTGATGACCTGGCGAGGCGCCCCGCCCACCATTGGTACAAGAGCGTGACCGTCCCGAACGGGAGCGCTGGGACCTAACCGAGCCGTGGCCCACGGCTCCCCGAAGACCAATGAGGTGTGTGCGTATGGCTTGCCTGTACACGACTACGACCATCAGAGGACAGGAGGTGCCGTGGCCATGGCGGTGATCCGGCTCGAGAACCTCACCAAGCGCTTCGGTCCCCTGGTGGCCGTCGACCACCTCAGCTTTGAGGTGGCACCCGGTGCCGTCGTCGGCTTTCTCGGCCCGAACGGGGCAGGAAAGACGACGACCCTGCGCATGCTGGTCGGCCTGGTGGAGCCGAGCGACGGGGTGGCTACGATCTGTGGCCGGCCTTACCGGGAGCTGGCCGACCCCCTCCACCTCGTGGGTGCCGTCCTGGAAGCCTCCGGTGGCCATCCCGGCCGAACGGCGCGCCACCATCTTCGGATCCAGGCCATAGCCGGCGGGATGAGCAAACGTCGCGTCGACGATGTCCTCGAGCTGGTCGGTCTCACAGAAGCGGCCGACCGGCGCACGGGCCAGTTCTCCCTCGGCATGCACCAGCGCCTCGGGCTGGCCACCGCCCTTTTGTGCGACCCCGAGATCCTGGTCCTCGACGAACCCGCCAACGGGCTCGACCCTGCCGGTGTGAGGTGGCTGCGGGAGGTGCTCCGTGGTTTGGCCGCAGAAGGCCGCACGGTGCTGGTGTCCAGCCACATCTTGGCCGAGGTCGCCCAGACCGTCGACCGCGTGGTCATCCTGGACCATGGCCGGCTCGTCGCCAACTCGTCCCTCGCCGAGCTGGAGGCCACCACCAGCTCGGTGGGCTTGGAGGACGTCTTTTTCCAACTGACCTCCGCCGCCACGAAAAGGCAGGACGCCCGATGAGCCGTCTAGTGCGCATCGAACTACTCAAGCTGCGCACCCTCAGGGCCCCCTTAGGCCTGCTCTTGACGGCGGCTGCTCTCAGCGCGCTGTTCGCCTCCCTAGAAGCGGCCCGGGCCGGCAACGGTAGCAGCGGCGTCGCCCCGCTGTTCACGGCGTCGGGGCTGTCCACCGTCACCACCGTCACCGGGTGGTCGATGTTGTTCGCCGCCGTGCTCGGGGCAATGGTCTCTAGCGGGGAGTTCCGTCACTCCACCGCCGCGCTGACTTACCTCGCCACCCCTGAGCGGGGCTGCGTGTTGACAGCCAAGGCAGTGGCGGCGGCCGTGTACGGGGCCGCCTTCGGGCTCCTCGCCGGCGCCATTTCGACCGGGACCGGCTTGGCCTTCGTCGCTGCCCGTGGCTACCACGTGGACCTTGGCGTGGGGGCGCTGACCGGTCACATCGCCGGTGCCACGGTCGGCGCCGCTTTGTGCGCCGTCATCGGGGTCGGTGCCGGGGCCCTGGTCCGCTCCCAGCTCGCCGCCGTCATCGCCATTTTCGTATGGGGACTGGTGATCGAGTCACTGGTCGGCGGCCTGTTCACCTCGGTCCGGCCCTACCTGCCCTACACCGCCGCCACTACTCTGGCCGGGATCAAGCTGGGCGGTGCCGCCTTCGGTCCGGCCCACGGCGTCTCAGGAGGCAGCCCGCTCCCCTTCATCGCCGCCGTCGTGCTGGTGGGCGCCGTCGGTACCCTGCTCTGCGTCATCGCCGCCAGGACCACGGTGCGCCACGACATCTCCTAAAGTGCGGGGCTCCGGGCTGCTGGGCCCCTACCTGCTGGGCCCCTAGCTGGTGGGCCGGGCGGCGGCCTCCTCGACGGTGAGCTCGGCGGCCGGGTCGGCTTCGAGCCGCTCATCGGGGATGACCGCACCGCTACGGACCGAGCGTCCGTAGGTACCGGCGGCGAGGCGCTGCTCGGCACGCTCGATGGCCTGCAGGCGTGCGTCCAGGCTGGCGGCGACGGCGTCGTCCGCACCCTCGGCCGTGAGCGGCTGGGCCGGGTCGCTCCAATCGGCCGAATCCTCCTCCGCGGCGCGGTCGTCGCTGCGGTCGACGCTTAGGCCGGCGACGAGCGCCTCCACCCGGCGGCGTTCCGCCTCGAGCAGTGCGCGGGCTCGGTCATCATCCACGGGCTTCCCCCTGATCGGTTGGCGGGCTCATTCTGGACAGGAGCTCAACGATCTTGCCACTGAACGAACGGGGGCGGGCGGGTGCCAGCCCCCAGGTTTAAGGCTCAAGCGCCAGACGTAGGCCGAAGCCAATGAGCACGAGCCCCGTACAACGGTCCATCCGGCGCCGCAGCCGGGAATTGGCCATCCACCGGGTCACGGGCCGGGAAGCTGTCAGCAGGATGGTGAAATAGGCGCCGGTCAGGACTACGAATATGGCACCGAAGATCAGGGACATCCACGCCACCGAGTACCCGTGGGGCACGAAGCCGGGCAGGAACGTGACGAAGAACACGCCCACCTTGGGGTTGAGCAGGTCGGTGAGCAAGCCGGCCGCGTACCCCGTAGCGGCGAGGCGACGAGGGGGCGCGGCCGTACCGGACCGTGCCCACAGGGACCTCACACCGAGGTACACGAGGTAAGCGCCACCGGCCAAGCGCAACCCGAGGTAGGCGTCGTGGCTGGCCCGCAGTACGGCCGAGACGCCGAGAACGGCGGTGACGACCCATACCGTGAGCCCGGAGAGCACGCCGAGCACGGTGCGCGCCGCCACCCCACGCCCGCCCTTGACCAGGTTGCGCACGACTACCAGCGTGTCCGGCCCGGGCAGGAGGACGACCAACGTCGCCGCCACGGCGAAAGTGGCCACGCTCGTGAGCATGACGAAAAGCTTACGCGAGGTGCCTCCCCGACGGGCCAGACTCGACCACAGCGGCGACGGTCGCACACCCACGGAGGAAGGGCTCATGCCACTGGCACCAGGACTTCTTGTCATCGCCGCCGGCGACCGGCGCAGCCGGCCGGTGTGGCACCGGCGTTGCCTGCTCGTCGCCCTACTGGCACTGGTCCTCCTGGCGCTGCCGCTGACGACGGTGCTGAGGGCGGGTGCGGTCGCCGCCGGCGCACCGGGCGGGGCGGCCATCAACTGCACCAACACCGACTCGGTACTCGGTCCCCTGCAGTCGTCGGTGACTTTGGCCGCCGGGACCACCGGCTCCCTGCAGCTAGGTTCGCCCAGCGCGGGCAAGGGGCACTACGTGGGCGCGTGCACCCTGACCGGCACCGTCCCGGCAGGCTGGACCGTGAACGAGGGCGACTGGGTGGCCCTGACCGCCACCACCGGGTCGGCCAACGCCGGGACCTTCGTCCTGAGCACTTCCAATAGCACTTTCGTCGACAGTGGTACCTTCACCAACGCCGGCAGGTTCGAGGACGACTCCGATGGGCTCACCCAGACGATAGCGGTCGGGGACTTTGTCAACACCGGGACCGTCGTGTCCGAGGACGGCGGCTTCGGGACCTCCGGTACGACGGCCAACCCGCCCTGTCCCTCGTGCACCTTCGTCGACCGGGGCACCCTCCGGGTCGACCCCAAGCAGGCTTTCGTCTCCGGGAGCATCTTCGTGCTGGCGCCGGGAGGGACGCTCGACGCCGACGGGAACTTCGACATCGCCAACGAGTCGACCTTCTATGTCGATGGCGGTTCGGTAACCGGGGGGGTGCCGACGACGGGCCAGTACCTAGGGCAGGGAGCGGCGACTATCAAGTTCGGCGCCCAGTTGCCGGCTAGCTCCAGGGGCACCATCGACGTCGCCACCGACGCCAACCTGCAGGGCACTATCGCCAAGCACTGGACCGTAGACGACACCGGCGGTTCCGTTGCCGCCACCGACGCCGGCAACGCCGGCACCTTTGCCTGGGAGGGCCCCGACAACTCGACGTTCTCGGACGCCACCACCTTCGTCAACTCCGGCCGCTTCACCGACACCGCCGCCGGGTGGGTGCAGTACCTCGAAGTGTCCCGCTTCATCAACACCGGCACAGTGACCTCGAACGCCCCGGGTTTCGGCATGGCCGGGTCGACCGGTGCCCCCCGCCCGGTGTTCGTCGACCAGGGCCGGCTCGACGTGGCCCCGAAACAAGGCTTCAGCGCCTCCGGGATTTTCGACCTGGACACCGGAGGGACCATCGACAACGGGGGCGATTTCAGCATCGACGGGACCACTCTCAACGTCCAGGGCGGTTCGGTCCTGGGCCAGCCGCCGTCGGTCCTCTACCACCTCGGCGCCCAACCCGCCACGGTCAGGTTCGAGCCCCCGGGACCGGCCGGCTCGACCGGGACCATCGACGTAGGCATGCCGGTCACCCTGTACGGGGTGGTCCCCGAGCACTGGACGCTGGACATCGTCGGAGGTCCCGGGCCGGCGCTCACCGCCAGTCACTCAGGGAACAACGGCACGCTGATCTGGGGCTCCAGTGCCCCTCTCGCCGTGACGGGGACCTTTGTCAACGCGGGCCAAGTGGACGTCACCGGCGGCAGCCTGCAAATGACTGCGCCGGACTTTGTGAACGCCCCTCACGGCCGCGTAGTGGTCAGCTCCGACGGTGGCCTCTCTGATTCCGGGGACCTGTCGAACCAGGGCTCGGTCGAAATCGGGCCGGGCAACCGGTTCTCGGTCCTCGGGAACTACTCCCAATCGGCCGGCGGAGACCTGGCCGTGGCCGCGGCCGGGAGCTTCGCCGTGGGGTACCTCTCGGTGGGCCGCACCGCCTCCCTCGGCGGCACCCTGACAATCGAGAAAATGCCCGGCCTCAAGGTCCAAAAGGGCAGTACGGCGCCCTTAGTGACCGCCCACACCATCGCCGGCCGTTTCCGCCCGGTCCGTGGGGTGGACGGGCCCGGTCCCGCTTTGGCGGTGGTCTACGCCCCGGGGACCGTAACTCTCGAGCCGCCCCTGCGCTGACCCCCACCCCGGCGCTCAAATGCGCCGAGCGGCGGTAGCAAATGCGACCGCACGCCCTCAGGCCCGGGCACGGATCTCCGGTAAAGCCAACCAACTGCGTTCGTCCTCCATGAGGACGGTGCAGCGGCCCCGGGCCGATAAAAGCCGCAATGGTGTCCGTCCGGCTTGCCAATTGTTCAGTTGGCGGGCCAACCTGCTCGCCGCCCGCCGGCCGGCACATCGCCAGGTGATGGCGGCATCGTCGATCTGGCAGGGCTCGTGACCGGCCACCTCGGGGTCGCCGCGAAAACCAGTCCCGCCATGCAAACAGGCAAGGATCTCAGGGCCGATCGTGAACACGCTCATAACCTGGACGGCGTTGATGTCAAGGCACAGGTCCGGGTCATCGGGGTGGGCGTGAGCCACTTCCCCGCACAGGAGCCGGAAGCAGTTGCACCGCCGGGGCACGGCGGTGAGGATGACCACCGCGGCGTGGGCCAGCGCCACCCAGGCCAGGAGGAGGCCCAACACGACGACGCCCAACTCGTGGTTTAGGACGCCACAAACCAAGGCCGCCGTCCCGGCACAAGCCGAGACCCAGAAAACGACGACAGGACCAGTACGACGCATTTGTCTCAGTTCTTCTCCTTCTCTTTTTCGCCCGCCAGCGCCCATAACGCCGGCACAGCCTTCTCGAGGGCCAGGCGGTCGCTCGCCGGCAACGCTTCCAGGCGCTCGGCCAGCCACGTATTGCTGGCTTGCTCGCGGCGGGCCATGAGTCTTGTGCCCGCCGTTGTGGCCGCCAACAGGACGCCGCGCCGGTCGGCCGGGTTGGGCCGGCGCGTGATCAGCCCGGCTTCCTCCAGCTTGTCGGCCAGGCGGGTCACCGCCGGCGAGGGCAACGCCTCCGCCTCGGCTAACTGGCCCACTCCGATCGGGCCCGACCGCACTACGGTGGCGAGCGCCGACAACTGGGCGATGGTCAGTTCCGAAGGCGCTTGGCGGCGTGCTTGGCGCCACAACAAAACGATGGCGCGCCGGACCTGGCCGGCCAACACGCCCGCCGGGAAAGGCCCCTGCCCTTCGGCCTCGCTTAGTAGCTCGTCCCTGTCCTCGCTCACTACCTAGATACTATCGACACTAAATACCAATGATATTAATTGTGGTTTACCAATAACGGCAATGGTGGCGCCACGATACCGCCACCGCAGGCGCGCCTTTGCCCAAAGGCTAGCCGGGGTCAGCGGGGGACGCGGGCCCCCTCAACTGTTAACAGTGGACGCCCTACCCCGTGGGCCCGAAGCGTTCGACCCGGATATCCCCCGGCGGGGCGCCGGCCGCCATGAGCAGTTCGGTCACGCTGTCGGCGAAGCCGGACGACCCGCAAACGTACGCAACAGGGCCGGGCACGTAGGCCCGGGCGACATCGTCCAAAGTGAGCCGGCCTGCGGGCCGGGACGACCCGGGTGGGGCGACGCGCGTGTAGATGATGGTCGTCTCAGGCCCGGGCAGCTCGTCGGCGTAGTACAGGTCGCTGGGCGCCCGCACGGACACCAGGAGACGCACGAGGTCGCTCCGGCGGGTGCGACGGGCTAGGCGCAACATGGCCATGAGCGGCACGGTCCCCGACCCCCCACCAAAGAGAACGGCAGGCGAGCCCCCGCGCCACACGAACCAGCCACCGATCGGGCCCCGTACCTCCAGGACGTCTCCGGGGACAATGCTGTCGTGCAGAAAGCTCGACACTTCGCCCTCCGGGAGCCGCTCGACCGTGATCTCGATCTCAGGGCCCCCGTCGGGCGGGGTGGCCACCGAGTAACTGCGCGACGCCACATAGCCGTCGGGGGCGGTGAGCCGGACCAGGTAGTGCTGCCCAGCGAGATGGCCTGACGGCTCGGACAGCCTCAGACGGAAGGTTTTGGCGTTGGCCGTCTCGGGCCAGACCTCGACGACGGTCGCCTCTTGCCAGCGTCCGGGCCGAAATGGGCGAGCCGGTACGTCAGTCACCTTGGTCGCGCCGTCCGAGCCAGGGGTTCACCGCCATCTTGGTAGTCGTTCTTTTCCCAGACGCCTTCAGTCTCGCACGCTCGCGGCCCCCGCGCCGCGACAGGCCCTCGCCCGACGTGTTAGGGTCATTTCCCCGTTGGGGGCCCGGCCCCGGTGAGCAGAGGTACGTCACGTGCACATTCTCAGGTACCGACGGCCGGGGTCGTCCCAGGCCCGGGTCGGCTTGGTCGAGCAAGGTCGGGTGTCGGCCCTCGACGTCGGTTCGCTGGCGTCACTGTGGTCCTTGCCGCTCGACGTCCTACGGGAAAAGCTCGGGCGGGCGGGCGGAGAGAGCGAGGCGCTCGCTGATGTCGAGGTGCTGGCGCCGATCGACGGGCGTACCGAGGTCTGGGCGGCCGGCGTCACCTACGTGATCTCGCGTGAGGCACGCGTCGAGGAGAGCGAGCGGGCGGCGAGCGCGTACGAGCTCGTTTACGACGCCGACCGGCCGGAACTGTTCTTCAAGTCGGCGGCATGGCGCGTCGTCGGTGACGGCGGCACCATCGCCGTCCGGTCCGATTCGGCCGTCACCGTGCCTGAGCCCGAGGTGGCCCTCGTCATCAACGCCTTCGGCCAGGTAGTCGGCTATACGATCTGCGACGACGTCTCGTCACGTTCCATCGAAGGCGAGAACCCGCTCTACCTCCCCCAGGCGAAGATATACCTGGGCGCCTGCGCCCTCGGGCCCATGGTGCGCCCGGCATGGGAGGTCCCCGACCCCTACGCCCTCAGGATCGAGCTGACCATCCATCGTTCCGGCGAAGTGGCGTGGCGGGGCGACGCCAGCACCTCCCGGTTGCACCGCAGGTACGACGAGCTCGTCGGCTACTTGATGCGTGCGGACCTCCACCCCGACGGCGTGGTGCTGTCGACGGGCACCTGCCTGGTACCGCCGGCCCCGTTCACCCTCCAAGCCGGCGACGTCGTGCGGATCGACGTGGAGGAGGTCGGGGCCCTCACGACGAACGTGGTGCAGGGCCTCCAAGCCTTGACCACCGCCGCCCCGGCCGCCTCCGGTCGGTCACCCGGGAGCACCTGAGGCGGTGCGCCACTGACCGAGGCCGTCCCCGAGACGGGCACCCCGGACCGAGGCGTCCAGCACTTCGGCGATGTGGTAGGTGGCGATCGACCAGCCGGCGCGCTCGGCCGCCGCCCGGATCTGCATCGTGCAGCCCGGGTTGGCGCTGACCAAGGCGTCGGCGCCGGTGGCGCGCACGTTGGCCGCTTTGCGGTCCCCAAGTTCGCCCGCCGGCCCAGGCTGCAGCAGGTTGTAGACACCGGCCGAACCGCAACACAGTTGACCCTCGGCGATCTCGCGGCGCTCGAGGCCGGGGATGGCGTCGAGCAGGGCGCGAGGCGCGTCACGGACCCGTTGGGCGTGGGCCAGGTGACAAGCGTCGTGATAGGCGACTGTGGCCGGGACAGGGTGACGATGGGCGCGCGGCCCCACCTCCACCAGGAACTCGGACAGGTCGCGGACCTGGGCCGCGAACTGTTGGGCACGACGGGCATAACCGGCGTCGTCACTTAGGAGGTGGCCGTACTCCTTCATGGCCGACCCGCACCCGGCGGCATTGACGACCACCGTGCCCGCACCGGAGGCCGAGAACACGTCGATCGTGGCCTTGGCGTACCTGATGGCCTCCTCTTCGCGCCCGACGTGGCCCGAGAGGGCGCCACAGCACCCCTGCGGGCGCGGGATCTCGACATCAAAGCCCTCGGCCGCCAGCACACGGGCGGTGGCGGCGTTGACTGACGAGAAAAACACGCTCTGGACACAGCCGGTGAGCATGGCCACCGTCCCCCGCCACGGTCCCCGCGCCGGTACCCGGCGCCCGAGGCGCTGGTAGGCCGAGGGCGGCGGCGCCACCGCCTCCATGGCCCGGACAAGAGCCGGGAGATGGGCAGCGACGGACGGGTTCCTCAGCACCCGGCGCAGGCCGCTGGCCTCCGCCGCCGCCAGCGCCGCCCTCGCGACGCGAAGCCGGCGGGGATGGGGGAAAAGGCCGAAGATAAGTGCACGGGCGGCCCGCTCCCCGGGGGGACGGCGGACCTGGCGTTCGATCTGTGCCCGGGTGGCCGTCACGAGATGGTCGTACTTCACCCCGGACGGACATGACGTCAGGCAGCCCAGGCACGACAGGCAGCTGTCGATGTGAGCCGTGACCGGCCCGGCCAGCGGGGCGCCGTCGAGCGCCTGGGCCATCAGGTGGATGCGGCCCCGGGGCGAGTCCATCTCCTGGCCCCATAACGCGTAAGTCGGGCAGCTGGGAAGGCAGAACCCGCAGTGCACGCAGTCATCGACCAGGGCGCGGTCCGGCGGGCGGTGATCGTCGAGGGACATCAGATCCCCCCGACGAAGCGGCCGGGAGCCAGTCGGCGGCCCGGGTCGAAGGCCTGCTTGACCCGGCGCATGAGCTCGAGCCCGGGTACCGGCCCCCAGACATCGAGCCCGGCCTTGATGGCGGGGGGCGCCCGCACCACGGTGGCGCTGCCGCCCAGCCGGTGGCAACCTTCCCGCAGGTCGCTCAGCAGGCCGGCCAAGCCCGAGGGGGCACCGTCGGCACCGAGCCCGATAAAGAGCACGCCGGCACCGGCCGAGCCCCGGACGACGGGGGCCAGCTCGTACCTCTCGGCCAGACGCCGGACCAGGCCGAGCAAGGCCGGGACCGAAGCCAGCTCGCTGGTGACTTTCAGCGTCACCGGGCCGGGCAAAGTCCCCCACTCCGGCGGTGGGCACTCGGAGACCTCGGCGCCACCGAGCACGCCGGAGACGGCGCCCGCACGCGCATCGACGGCACCGGCGCTCCCCTCGACGAGCACGGACAGCTCGATGCTCCCCCCGGGCTGGGCGCGCCGCAGCTCGACGGCGGCGGGCGCCATCTGCGAACCGAGCACGCCGGCCAGCACCGGCTCGAGGGCGCCCTCGCCGGCGTAAGCCGCCGACATATAGCGCCGGTGCGGAGGTAGGGGCCGGAGCCGGAAAGTGCACTCGGTGACGACCCCGAGGGTGCCGTACGAACCGGTGAAGAGCTTGGCCAGGTCGTACCCGGCGACGTTTTTCACCACCTTGCTCCCTGAGCGGGCGACCACGCCGTCGGCCCGCACGACGGTGACCCCGATCAAAAGGTCCCGTACCGCTCCGTAGGAATAGCGGGCCGGCCCGCAGATGCCGGTGGCGACGACGCCACCGATGGTCGACCCCGGGACGACCTCGTCCACCGGGAGCCACTGCTGGGCCCCGGCCAGGGCGCGGTTGACGGCGGCCAGCCCCGCCCCCGCCTGGGCCCGCACCACGAGGTCGCCCCGGGCGTGCTCGAGGACAGAGCTCATCCGAGAAAGGTCGATCACGACCTGAGCCGAGCTCGGAGGGCTCCCCCAGTCGAGCTTGGTGCCGGCGCCCCGGGCCACGACGGTCCGGTCGAGCTCGGCCGCCAGGCTCATGGTCGCCGCCACCTCTTCAGTGGTGCGCGGGAGCACGACGACCTCGGGCATCACGCCGTCCACGGCGTCGGCACCAACGGCTGGGCGCGGGCGCGAGCCGGGGCAAGCGCGTGCAAACGCGTCGACGAGCTCCATCAGAACAGCTCTGCCATCCCGCTCTCGACCAGGGGGTGCACGCCACTGTGGTGGCCGGCGGGCTCCCCGCATAGCCTGGGCGCGGGGACCAGCTTCCCCGGGTTGCACAGTCCCTCCGGGTCGAAAGCGCGCCTCAGGAGCTGCATCGTGGCCAGGTCGTCCGGGCCGAACATTTTCGTCATCGCCTTTAACTTGTCCAGCCCTACGCCGTGTTCCCCGGTGATCGAGCCACCATGGGCCAGGCACAGGTCGAGGATTTTGTCCGACACCTCCTCGGCTCGGGCCAGCTCGCCGTCGACCCGGGCGTCGAACAGTACCAGGGGATGAAGGTTGCCGTCCCCGGCGTGGAACACGTTGGCCACGCGGACGCCCGAGCCCGCGGACAGCGCACCGATCTCCCGCAGGACCTCCCCCAGGGCGGTGCGCGGCACCACCCCGTCCTGGACGATGTAGTCCGGGCTGATGCGCCCGACGGCGGCGAACGCCGACTTCCGGCCCACCCATATCCGGGCCCGCTCCAGGTCGTCCGCAGCGCGCCGGATCTCGAACGCGCCCGCGGCGGCACAGTGGTGCTCCACTTCTTCGAGCCCGGTGGCCACGTCCACGCTCGGGCCGTCCAGTTCGACGATCAGGACGGCGCCCGCACCGGGCGGGTAGTTGCAACTGACGCTCTTTTCGGCGGCGGCGATGGCGAGCGCGTCCATGATCTCGAGCGCGGCGGGGACCAACCCGGCGGCGATGATCGAGGACACGGCGGCGCCAGCGCCGTCGATGTCGGCAAAGGCGGCCAGGACCGTCTCCACACCCTGGGGAGCCCGCATTAAGCGCACTGTCACCTTGGTCACAACGCCGAGAGTGCCCTCCGAGCCGACCAACGTTCCGATGAGGTCGTAGCCGGGCGGGTCGGCGGCCTTGCCACCGAGCTCCACGCGTTCCCCGTCGGGGGTGACGAGCTCGAGCCCCGTCACATGGTTGGAGGTGAAGCCGTACTTGAGACAGTGCGCGCCACCGGAGTTTTCGGCCACGTTGCCCCCGATGGAACAGACCTGCTGGCTCGACGGGTCGGGGGCGTAGTAATAACCGCGCGCCACCGCCGCCCGCGTGATGTCGAGGTTCGCCACCCCGGGCTCGAGCACGGCACGCTGGTTGGCCACGTCAAGTTCAAGGAACTTGCGCATCTTGGCCAGCACGACCAGGACGCCCTGCGCATGGGGGACGGCGCCCCCCGAGAGCCCTGTGCCCGCACCACGGGCCACAAATGGGACGTGGGCGGCAGCACATTCACGTACGACGGTGCGGACTTCGTCCCCGGTCGTCACCGCCACCGCTAGCGCGGGCACGACGCGGTGCTGCATTAACCCATCGCAATCATAGGTGGCAAGTTCGACGGGATCGGTTATGAGCTTGTCGGCGCCGACGATCGACCCGAGACGCTGGGTCAGCCGGGCGACGGCGGCGGGAGCCGTCACGCCAGCAAACCGTAGGCGACGACGGTCAGGAACTCGGCGAAGTCGTCGTCTAAAGCCACCTGTACAAATAGCGCCCGAGCCTGGTCGTAGCGTTCCTCGTCGAACTCGGGTCCGAGATCGGCCTTTATTTTGGCCATTTCTTCGCTCACGATCTCCTCGACAAGCGGGCGGGTCACCTTCACACCCGAAGCCAGGACGATCCCGTTGTGCAGCCACTGCCACACCTGGGAGCGGGCTATCTCCGCCGTGGCGGCGTCTTCCATCAGGTTGAAGATGGCCACCGCCCCCGACCCGGCGAGCCAGGAGGCGAGGTACTGGAGGGCGACGCTGACATTGTTGCGGAGCCCTTCTTCGGTGCGGGTACTGCCCGCCGACCTCACGTCTAGCAGCGCGGCGGCCGGCACCTCGACGTCGTCGCGGCGGTGCTCAAGCTGGTTGGGCCGCTCGCCCAGGACCGAACCGAACACTTCCCGGCAGAGCGGGACGAGGTCGGGATGGGCGACCCAGGAGCCGTCAAAACCGGCCCGTGCCTCGCGCTCCTTGTCCTCGCGGACCTTGGCCAGAGCGCGCTCGTTGACCTCGATGTCGCGGCGGCTAGGGATAAACGCCGCCATGCCCCCGATGGCGTGGGCGCCCCGGGCATGACAAGTCCGGACCATAAGTTCTGCATATGACCGCATGAGCGGTGCCGCCATCGTGACCGAGTTGCGATCGGGGAGCACGAACTCCTCGCCCAGGTTCCGCAACTTTTTGATGATGCTGAACAGGTAGTCCCATCGCCCCGCGTTCAGCCCGGCGGCGTGCTCGCGCAGCTCGAACAGTATCTCGTCCATCTCGAACGCCGCCGGCAGCGTCTCGATAAGTACGGTGGCGCGGACGGTCCCCCGCTCCAGGCCCAGCGAGGCCTCGGCATCGCTGAAGACCTCGTCCCATAATCGCGCCTCGAGGTGGCTCTCCATTTTCGGCAGGTAAAAGTACGGCCCGGCTCCCAGCTCCAGTTGGCGCCGGCCGGAAAGGGCGAGGTACATGGCAAAATCGAACAACCCGGCGGAGACCGGCGCGCCGTCGACCAGGACGTGCTTTTCGACCAGGTGCCAGCCCCGGGGACGGACGACGATGGTGGCGGTGTGCTGCCCGAGCTCGTAATGCTTACCTTCAGGGGTCGTGAGCTCGATCGTCCGGTCAAGCGCGTCGCGCAGGTTGAGCTGGCCCTCGACCATGTTCTGCCACCGTGGGGTATTGGCGTCCTCGAAATCGGCCAGCCAGATATTGGCGCCCGAGTTGAGGGCGTTGATCGTCATCTTGCGGTCCGTCGGCCCGGTTATCTCGACGCGGCGGTCGGTGAGGGCGGGAACAGGGGCCGCCACCTGCCAGCTGGCCTCGCGGACCTCCCGGGTCTCGGCCAGGAACCCCGGTAGCCGGCCCCGGTCGAAGGCCACCTGGCGCTCGGCGCGCCGCTCCAGCAGCTCCCGACGACGGCTCCCGAACCGCCGCTCGAGGTCACCCAGCAACCCTAAAGACGCCTCGTTCAGGACCTCGTCGTAACGGTCGCCCCACTCGCCGGTGACCTGCACCCCGTCGAACAATGCCCTGGACATGCCCCGCCCCTTTTTCTTGGACAAGAACCCGAATTTAACCTATAGACAAACTCTAGGGCTCGCCCTGCCGCCCGTACGAGGCCGCCCGTACTAGTCGGCCGGTACAGCCGGCACTGGGCGGCCGGTACTAGGCGGCCGGTACTAGGCGGCCGGAGGGCCCACGGTGCTGTCGCCCCGTTTGCCCCGGTCGGCGAGCGTGATGGCGGCCACGACAGCCGCACAGAGCAGGGCGGTCCCCGAGGCCAACAACGCCGTCTGCAGACCGCTGCGGAAGGCGGCGTAGGCGGCGACGATGACCTTGTCTTCGATCGTGCCGCCTCCCTTGACACCGCTGGGCACGATCCCGGTCTCGACGGCATTGATGATGATCGAGATGAAGTTGGCCGGGATCTTCAGCAAATGGAGGCGAGCGGTCAGGCCGGCCGTAAGGTGGGAGTTGACGAGAGCGCCGAGAACGGCCACGCCAAAGACGGCACCGAGCTCCCGGCTGGTGTTGGTGGCCGACGCCGCCATGCCCGACCGCTCGGGCCGGACCACCGCCAGGGTGACAAAGGTGACCGGCACCACGGTCGTGCCGAACCCGAAGCCGGCCAAGGCCAGGGTCGCCATCAGCCACATTGACGGCCGGGGGGCACTGAGCAACACCTCCGAGAGCAACATCCCCGCCCCCGCCAGCACGCAGCCCTCGGCCATCGGGACTCTCGGCGAGCCCAGGGCCACTCGCCGCCCAGCCAGGCCGGCGGCGGCGATCATGGCTGCGGTCATGGGCAAGAACTCGAGCGCCACCCGGTAGGGCGAGTAACCGATGACCGCCGCCAGGTAAAGAGCCGTGAAAAAAAAGATCGAGAAGATGCCAAAGAAGGCCACGAACGTGACGATCAGCGCGCCGGAGAAAGCTGGGGAGCGGAAGTAGTCGAGCTCGAGCATCGGGGCCGGGCTGGCCCGCTCGACGCGCACGAAACCGACCAGGGCGACCACGCCGACCGCGAACAGGGACACGACGACGGCCGAGCCGTAGCCGTCGGTCTCGCCCAGGATGACGGCAAAGGTGAGAGCGCCGAGGGCCGCCGCTCCCACCACGAAGCCGGGGATGTCGAGGCGGGCCGCCTCGGGGTCGGCACTTTCGGGCAACGTCACCGTCGCCAGGGCAATTACCAGGACGGTGGCACCGACGTTGAACCAGAAGATGGCCCGCCAGGTCCCGATCCCGACCAGCACGCCACCGATCACGGGGCCTAGCGCCAGGGCGAGACTGGAGACGGCCGCCCAGGCGCCCAGCGCCCGCGCCCGCTCCTCCCGGTCGGGGTAGATGTGACGGATCACGGACAGCGTGCCCGGTTCGGAGGCGGCGGCGCCGATGCCCATGATCACCCGGGCGCCGATGAGCACTGAGCTGTTGGGTGCCAGCGCGCCGAGCAGGGAGCCCAGGGCGAAGACGGCCAGCCCGGCCAGCATGACCTTCCGGCGCCCGAAGCGGTCGGAGAGCGAGCCGGCGATCAGCATGAGGCTGGCGAAGGTGAGGGCGTAGCCGTTGACGACCCATTGCAGGGCCGTGACCCCGGCATGCAGGCGGGTCTGGACGTCGGAGAGGGCCACGCTCACGATCGTCGTGTCGAGGAAGGTTAAAAACAGGACAGCACAGACCACGGCGAGCGTGAAATTGGTGGATCCAGCCCGGCCTCGGCGTCTCATAGGCCCGGAGCGTCCCTCCCTGCCCTTGCTGTGCCCTGGCGCACACGTTACATTACGGGTGTCGCGACCGGGGGCGATGGTCGCACACGGGCCCACCCCAGGGCCGAGAGGGAGGTAGCACGGTGACCCACAGGTCGATCGCTTCCAGTAGCAGCGTGGCGTTCCGGGCCCGCTCAGACGAGGCCGGTGCCGGGACAGGACGGCGCCCGCGGCTGCGCCCGGCCGCTCAGAGGCGCCCGGTCCGGTCCGGGCCCCGCCTGGTGTTCGGCGTCGTCCTGGCCGTGGTGCTCTCTTCGGGCACCTTGCTCTCGACGAACATGACGGCCACCCAGGCCAAGATAAGAACGGACTGGGCCACGTTCTTCGCCGGCACCACGCCGGCCAAGCACAAGATCGCCCTCCTCCAGAACGGTCAGAGCTTCGCCGCGGTCATCAAGTCCCAGGCGTCGAACACGATGTCCGAGAGCTCTGGGGCCAAGGTTTTGTCGGTCACGGTGACCTCGAAGACCCAGGCCAAGGTGCGCTACACGATCACCCTCGGCGGCCAGCCGGCCCTCTCCAACCAGACGGGCGTGGCCGTGCTCCAGGACGGGACCTGGAAGGTCGGCGACCAGAGCTTCTGCGCTCTGCTGGCGCTCGAACAGACCAAGACCCCGGCCTGCCCGACCAAGTAACGCCCTGGTGGACGGTGCCCTTCGACCTCCAGGGCGGGAGTACCAGGACCTGGGAAAGTTCAGCGATTGGGTCGACTTCGCCTGCCGCCAGGGGGCGGCGTCCCCTCGCTCAGGGCGGGTCAAACTGGCTCGCTCGCGGGTGCGCGACATTCTCGGATTTACCGACGACCGACCTCCCGCCGCCGCCCGTGTCGATAGCACCTGGAACCGCGACGGCATAGACGGCGAAGAGGTCTCCTGGTCTGTCGGTTACGGGCCCCGGACGCAGGCGTGGCTCTTGCGCCCTACCGGTGCACGCGGACCGCTGCCGGGCGTACTGGCCTTGCACGACCACAGCAATTTCAAGTTCTTCGGTAAGGAGAAAATAGCCGACGGGCCCGGTGCGCCCAGCCCGCTCGTAGCCGACCTGCGCCGTGGTGAGTACGGCGGCCTCGCCTTCGCCAACGAGCTGGCCCGCACAGGTTTCACCGTTCTCGTACATGATGTCTTCCTCTGGGGAAGTCGCCGTTTCGACCTCGACGTCGACCCACCCGAGGCCGGTGCTCCCTCAGCCGGGGCCACGAAAATAGAGTCGTACAACAAGGCGGCGGTAGATCATGAGCACGTAGTCGCCAAGTACTGCACCTTGCTGTCCACGAGCCTGGCCGGTGTGGTCGCCTATGAGGACCGCGTCGCCCTCGAGTACCTCAAGTCGCGCCACGACGTCGTCAATGGCCGCGTTGGTTGCATCGGGCTGTCCGGAGGCGGCTGCCGAGCGGCGCTATTGCAAGCCACGTCGGTAGACATCTCGGTCTCGGTCATAGTCTGCATGATGTCGACCTACGGGCAGCTGCTCGACGCCCACGTGGCGCCGCACACGTGGATGTTGTTCCCGCCCGGCCTGGCCGAGGTGGGCGACTGGCCCGACCTGGCCGCATGTCGGGCACCTTCGCCACTGGTGGTGCAGTACGCCCGCCACGACCGACTGTTCCCGTTGGCGGGCATGATGGCGGCGCACGAGAGGCTGGCGGAGAGTTATGAGGCGGCCGGGGCACCACAGGCGTACGTCGGTCAGTTCTTCGACGGCCAGCACTGTTTTGACCAGGAAATGCAAACGGCCGCCTTCGCCGAGCTGGCCCGCTGGCTGGGACGGGACGAGGTGGCGGCTTAGTGGGACGGACCGGTACACGGCTCGTCGCCGTCCTTGTCGTCGTGGCCCTGGCCGGCACCGGGGTGACGGCCGTGCCCGCCGCGGCCTCGTCCTCGGCCACCTCCGAGCTCAGCTGGCACCCGTGCGACACGCACTTCCGCTGCAGCGGGCTCAGCGTACCCGTGGACTACTCTGACCCCTCCGGCGCCCACCTCCGTCTGGCCCTGGTCGAACTGCCGGCCACGAGCGCGCACGTCATCGGGGACCTGGTCATGAACCCGGGTGGCCCGGGCGGCTCGGGAGTGCAGTTCCTGGAGAGCACGACCTTCCCCGCCGCCCTGCGCTCCTCGTTCAACCTCGTCAGCTTCGACCCTCGAGGGATAGGCCAAAGCGACCCCGTCTCTTGTGAAGGGGCCTCCGGCCTCAGGAGCCTGATCGCCCTCGACCCCACCCCCCAGACGGCGGGGGAGGTCGCCGTCGTCGCCCGCGCCTGGAAGACCTTTGACCGCTCGTGCACCGAGCACACGCCCACCGCTCTGCTCGAGAACGTGGGCACCCGCGATACCGTGCAGGACCTGGACCGCATCCGCGCCGCCCTCGGGGCGCCCGAGCTCGACTACATGGGCTTCTCCTACGGCACTTACATCGGCGAGCTGTACGCCCAGATGTTCCCGAGCCACGTGCGCGCCATGGTCCTTGACGGGGTGGTCGACCCGGCACTGTCAACCGCGACCATGATCGAGCAGCAAGCTGAGGGGTTCGAGACCGACCTAGGAGATTTCTTCGCCTGGTGCCCGGGCAACAAGACCTGTGCCCGCGAGCTCCCCCAGGGGGCCAAGGCCGCCTACGAAGAGCTCTTCGGGAGGTTCGCCGCCGGGGACGACCTTCTCGTCGACCTGAGGGCGCAGTACGGGGGGAAACAGGAGGTCACCCTGGGCGTGGCTGAGCTGGCACTGGTGAGCTCGCTCTATTCGGACCAGACCTGGCCCTATCTGGCCACGGCGCTGGCGCAGGGCCTGGCCGGCAATGGCGTCCTGTTCGTCGCCCTGGCTTACGCCCTCGAAGGGCTCATGCCCGACGGCTCGTTCGCCAACCTCATCGCCGCCGGTACTGCCATCAATTGCATTGACCGGCCCTATCCCCCACAGGTGAGCGCCTACGAGGCTCTGGCCGCCCGTCTGGTTAAGGTCGCCCCCGACTTCGGAGCCGCCGATGCGTGGAGCAACGTCGCCTGCGCCTATTGGCCCATCCCCGCCGAGGGCAAGACCGGGCCCGTCCACGCCGACGGCAGTCCCCCCATCCTTCTGATCGGGTCGACTGATGACCCGGCCACCCCCTACGTCTGGGCGCAGGCGATGGCCCACCAGCTCGCCCACGCCGAGCTCCTCACCCGGACGGGGCCAGGTCACACCGGTTACATGTACAGCACCTGCGTCCAGCGCTGGACCGACCGGTACCTCGCCACGCTGGAGATGCCCCCGCCGGGCACGGTGTGCGCGAGCTCGAGCTGAGTGGTGAGAGACTTCGCTATGAGCTTCAGCCAGCTGACCGTGCAGTTCCCCCGCCTGGCTGCCGAGCTGGCCCAACGCTCCGGCTCTGACCTCGACGAGGCCGTCCGCCGGATAGTCGAAGGGGCTATGGCGGCGACGGGCTTAGAAGTGACCAACCGGAGCCCTAAGGAGGTCGAGCACCTCGTTTGGTCGCTCGACGACGTGGCCTGGGGCCTGCAAGAGCAGGTGGAAAGTGGGAAGACCTCCCCGGCCTTGTACAGTCACGCCTTCCGGAAGGCCAGGGCGGCCAGCGCCCTGCTCGGGATGCTCGAAGGCCGCTACGGGGAAGCCGTTTACGAGGCCGTCCAGGCTTTGAGCTCCGACGAAGAGGCGGCGGTCCAGCTGCTCGGGGCCTAGCCGGGCCCCAGTCGTGGCTCGCAGATAACGAGGGGGATGTCGCGCTCGGTCCGGCGCTGGTACGCGCCGTACCCCTTGAAGACGGCCACCACCTGGGGCCACAAGTCGGCCTTCTCCTGCGCCGACGCCGGCCGGGCGCGCATGGGCCGCGGCTTGCCGGCCATCGTCAGCTCGACCTCGGGACGGGCCACCAGGTTGCGGTACCAGTCGGGGTCATGCTGGCCCCCACCTTTGGAGGCCACCAGTACGACCCGGTCACCGTCGACCAGCGGCGCCGTGAGCAGGGTCGAGCACCTCCGGCCGGACTTGCGTCCTACGGTGTGGAGCTCGACGACGGGCATCCCGAAGGCCGAGCTGAGCACCCGGCCACCGCTCAAGGCAAGGACCGTGCGGTGGGCCCGGCTCATGACCTTGAAGCCGACGTCGGCCCAAGAGCGCTTCAGGTTCACGGACGCGACCCTACTGTTGGGCCCGGCGCACCGGCCCCCCATCTTTGGCCTACCGGGACGAGAAATGGGGCCTCAAAGGTCGGCGGGGACGACCAGGGCGTCTAGCACAGCGTGCCCGGGGGCCAGCACGGCCCAGGGCCCCGGGAAGGAGAGCCTCACCAGCGCGCCGGTCGGTAATTTGTCGCCCAGGCGGGCCAGCTGAAGGGGGTCACCCTTCCCGCTGCACGAGACGGCGAGCTCATGCAGCCCCGGGTTGTGCCCCACCACCATTGCCGAACCGACCTCGTCGGGGACTCGCCTCAAGCGGGCCAAGAGGTCGGCGGCGCTGGCTCCGTACAGGCCGTCCTCGTAGCGGACCTCGCCCCGCGGGGACAGCGCAGCCAGTGTCTGGCGGGCTCGCAAGGCGGTCGAGCACAGCACCAGGGCCGGCTCGACCTCCTCGCCGCGCAGGTAAGCAGCCATGGCCCGGGCTGCCGCGTCTCCTCTTGGCGATAGGGGACGGGCATGGTCTCCCAAGCCCGTGTCGGCCCAGCTCGACTTGGCGTGGCGGAGCAGGTAAAGGCTACGGACAGCTCCCACGGGCCACTGCCCTTTTGTGCGGTTCAGCTCATCAGAGCTTCATGGCCAGGCCGACGAGGCTGGCGAGCTCCGACTCGGAGGTCGTGTCGTTGTTGACCGCGGCCCCGTAGCTCAGCTTCCCATTGAGCGTGGAGATCCCCGAGTACGCAAAACTGAAGCCCCCTGTTGTAGGCAGGGTCACACCTTTGGGCAGGGTCACACCCTTGGGCAGGGTCACGCCCGTGGGCATACCAGGGATGGTGATCGACGCCGTGAGCTTGTAGTAGATGGCCGTCACCCCGAGCCCCGTGTAGGGCGAGTACGACACCTTGAAATGGCTTGCCCTTTCCTCGCTCGCCAATTTCTCCTCCTCGGCGGCCTCGGCCGCTTTGAGGGTGGCCAGCGTCACCGACCGGTTGAAGACCGTGGCGTCGAGGGAGACCGTCTTGCCGCCAAAGGGGTTGGCGGCCGAGCCCAGCACGGTAAAGGTACAGCTCGTCGACGCTTCCGAGATGTTGAACTTGGCGCTGACAACGAACGTGCCCGTGTACTCGCTCCCGGTGGGGACGGTGTAGCCGACGATCCCCGATACGGCGGAGGGGCTGATCTTGGTGCAAGGCACTAGCGAAATAGGCTTCGGTGTCTTGACGGCTGCGGCCTGGGCCACACTAGGAATGGCAATGCAGCCGATGGCTGCCGTCAGCGCGACCAGTGACCGCGCCGGGTACCGGCGCCACCGGGCCTTGTGCTCGGGTGATAGGCATGTAGGCGGTACAGAAGAGAATGACATAAGGCGAGCCTAACCGGAACACGGTCTACCGTCTGTGACCGTCAGATAAAGCAGAAGAACGGGTCACCGTCGGTAAGCCGCAGGAGGACGGCGACGCCGGCCGAGCGATGGGACTGGCGCCACGCTCACGACTGAAGGAGGCACATTGCGAGAACGGGTGGCAAGTGCACTGTCCTCTATCGACCTTCCGCAGAGCCGGGCCCGGGACGCCGGGCGGGCCTTGGCTTCGAAGCGCCGCTTTGCCGACGGGTCGGCGTGGCGGGTCGAGATCCCCTCGGTCGAAGGCCCCGAAGCCATGAAAGCGGTCATGGCCGAAAGTGCCGCCCGCGCCGTGCCCGTGCACCGGGTCAGCCAGGGAAGTGGGACGGCCCTGCTCACAGAGGCTGAGTTGGGCGAAATGGCCGAACTGGGACGGGCCAGCGGGTCCGAGGTCGTTCTCTGGGCCGGTCTCCGAGCCGCCTGGGACATCTCGGCCATGGCGAGATCTGCCAGCGGCGCCACCGCCGCCGCCGCCTTGCGGGGCACAAGTGCCCTGGCCGCCGGCCTGGAAGAGGCCATGCGGGCGGCCGATGCCGGTATCGACGGGGTCCTGGTGTCCGATGTCGGTCTGTTGTGGGCGCTAGGCCGGGCCAAACGGGCGGGACAGCTTCCCGCCGACTTCGTCTTGAAGACCTCCCTCGCCCTCCCCACGATGAACCCAGCCAGCGCCCGGGTCTACGTCGAACTGGGGGCGACGAGCCTCAACCTGGCCACCGACCTACCTATCCCGGACATTGCCAGTATCCGCGAGGCGGTCGAAGTCCCCCTGGACTGCTATATAGAGGGCGCCGACGACTTCGCCGCCCCGCTGCGCTACCACGAGATCGAAGAGATCGTCGAAGTGGCCGCCCCCGTCCATCTCAAGTTCGGTCTGCGCAACGTCGCCGGCGTCTACCCGTCCGGAGGTCACCTCACCGCCACCGTTGTCTCGGCTTCACGTGAGCGGGTCCGCCGGGCCGCTATCGGCATCGAGACGCTCCAGCGCCGCGCCCCCGAGTTGTGCGGGCCATAACGCGGCGGGCCCCGCACTACGGCGCAAAGGCGCCGAGCCACGGGCGCTCGACTTCGAAAAGCCGGTCCACCATCTCGCGTAGCTGAGGCAGGCCGAGCAGCGCGCCGGAGAGCGGGTCAAGCGCCACGGCGGCGTAAACCAACGAGCGGTCGCCCTCCAGCGCGGCGCGGACGGCCAGGCCCTGGACATTGACCTGCACAGTGTTTAGGGCGGCACAGGCGGGCGGGAGGCTCCCGTACGAGACCGGTCTCAAGCCCATGCCATCGACCAGGCATGCCACCTCTACACAGCAGCCCTGAGCCAGGTTGTCGATCAGCCCGCGGTTGGGCACGTTCCCATAGATGACGCGCCGGGTGCCCGTCGTCACCGAGTCGATGATGTAGGCGCCGTACTCCTCCGATGGGCGCAGGCCGTCCCGGACGGAAGCCTCGATGAAGGCGTCGACGTTGTGGTCCGGCGAGTGCGCCGAGCAGATGTCGAAATAGTCCCACCGCTTCGGCAGGTAGTTCTTGACCATCTCCGCGTCCTTACGGAACCAGGGCCAGTACTCGCTGGCGTGGTGGCTGGACTCGGTGTGGAAGTAGCCGGTGAGACGCATCAGCTCGGTGCGCACGCGCTCGTTGCCGCCGGCATAGAGCTCGTCAGAGGCCAGGCCGACGGCCTGAGATTGGAGGTGGCGCTTGGTCATGACCTCCCGGATACGCGGGAGCAGGTCCTCGCTCCCCCGGCGGAAGGTGGTGAACCAGGCCGTGTGGTTGACGCCTGCCGAGTCGAAAGTCACCTCTTCGTAGGGGACCTCGACTTCCTGGGCGAGCATACGGGAGGTGTGCTGCACACTGTGGCACAGCCCGACGGTCTTCACGCCGAGGCAAGAGGACGCCCAGCAGTTGATCGACATGGGGTTGGCGTACTGGATGAGCAGCGCATCGGGGCACACCTCCCGCATGTCGGCGGCGATCTCCTTCAGTGCGCCGACGGAGCGCAGGCCCCGGAACACCCCTCCCGGGCCCACGGTGTCGCCCACGGGCTGGTCGACGCCGAACTGGCGCGGGACGTTGACGTCGTAGCCATAAGCCTCGATCCCGCCGACCTGGAACGTGCAGATGACAAAATCCGCCCCGGAAAGCGCCTCTCTTCGCGCCAGGGGCACGGTTAGCTTGGCGCCGAGGCCGTGGGCGTCGATCAACCGTTGAGCACCGGCGGCGGTGATCGCCACCCGTGCCTGGTCGATGTCGTAGAGGCAGATCTCGCTCTCCCGGAGCGACTCGAAGGCCAGGATGTCGCGGACCAACGTGAGAGGGAAGACGTAGCCCCCGGCGCCGACGATGGTGATCTTGGGCATCTCCGTACAGTAGACGAGCCCCGGGCAGCTGCATAGCGCCGACGCGAGGACCGGCGTATCCTCTGGCCATAGCCCCTCCAGACCGGCGCCGGGCCGGCATCTCCGAGGGCCCCGGCGGCGGGGACGGCGCGGAGCAGGAGGCGCTCGGCTTTCGTTCGCCGCCCGGCGGGGAGCGGGGCCCCTTCTCCGCCAAGCACTGGAAGAGCCCGGTGCGGGGGCCATGGCTCACTTCTGTCTTCGGTCTCGTCCTGCTCGTCGGCATCCCGGTCGAGTTCGTCACCGGGCTGCTCTCATACGCCGCCTACGACCCCCGGCTGGGCGGCGACCCCAACCCCGACCACGGTTTGTTCGGGCTGTACCTCTTCAACTGGGGGACGGCACCGGCTTGGCTGTACCGGGTCATCGAGGGCACGCACGTCACGCTCGGCCTGGTCCTCGTCCCCGTCGTGCTGGCCAAGCTCTGGTCGGTGATGCCCAAGCTGTTCGCGTGGCCACCGTGGCGGTCAGTGGCCCAGTTCCTCGAACGGCTCAGCCTTGTCCTCGTCGTCGGCGGCGTCACCTTCGAGATGGTCACGGGGATGCTTTATATCGAGTACGCCAACCGGACCAACTTCTTCTCCGGGCATTTCTACGGCGCCTGGGCCTTTATGGCCGGTTTCATCGTGCACGTCTGCGTCAAGTTCGGCGAGATGTGGCGCGCCCTGCGGTCGAGACGGCTGCGGACCGAACTTCGCACCAGCCTGGCCGGCACCCGGCCCGAACCCTACGACGGTAGCCTCGTCGCCCTCGGACCGGCGCCTCCCACCATATCCAGGAGGGGGATCCTCGCCCTGGTCGGGAGCACATCGCTGGCCGTGTTCGTGCTCACCGCCGGCCAGTCGATCGGCGGCGCCATGCGCCACCTGGCCTTGTTCGGCACGCATTACCGCTCCCTGGGCACCGGGGCCAACCACTTCCCGGTCAACTACACGGCCGCCTCGGTTGGCATCACGCCCGCCGTCACCGGCCCCGGGTGGCGCCTCGTGCTGGTCGGGGCCCGTCGCCTCTCGCTCAGCCGCCAACAGCTCCTGGCCCTGCCCCTTACCACCGCTGACCTGCCTCTAGCGTGCACGGAGGGCTGGTCCACGCAGCAGCGCTGGACGGGCGTGCCCCTGGCCGAGCTGGCCCGGCTGGCCGGCGCCAAAGCCGGTGCCGCCGCCCGCATCACGGCGCTCGACTCCCACTCGGTGGCCCTGGCCGGCTCGCAGGTGTCGGCACCTGAGTCCATGCTGGCCCTGCGCGTCAACGGCGCCGACTTGTCTCTTGACCACGGGTTCCCGGCCCGGGTGATCGTGCCGTCCGCGCCAGGGACCCACAACCTGAAGTGGATGTCCGAGATCGTCTTCTTGGAGCCGGCGTGAACAAGCTGCGCCGCCACTACGGGGCTGGCCCCTGGCACCTGCTCGGGCTACTGGTCTGCTTCGCCGTTGCCGCCTATGCCGTGACACGCGTCCTCGGCGAGGGAGGCTGGGTCAGCGTCTTCCAGTGGTTCGGGGCCTGCCTCGTCCTCCACGACTTCATCGCCTGGCCGCTCTACGCCGCCGCCGACCGGTGGCTGGTCCGGGCACAGCGCCGTCACCACCGGCCTACCGTCCCCTGGGCCAACCACATCCGGTTCCCCGTGGTCATATCGGCGGTGTTGCTGGCCATGTTCTTCCCGTTGATCTTCCGGCTCTCAAGTGCCGCCTACCTGGGTACCACCGGTTTCAGCGAGAACGTGTACCTAACCAACTGGTTGGCCGTGACCGGGATCCTCTTCGCCGCGTCGGCGCTGGCCTACCTGGTCCGCACCGTCCTGGCCCGCCGGCGCTCCCACCGTCAGGACTACCCGGTGCCGTGACGCCCGCCCCGGCCGCCGCCGGTGGCCCAGGGCTCGACACCGGCCACGACCTTGGCCCCGGTGGCGGCCGCTTCGTCGATGGCCAGGGCGATCAGCTGGTCCTGGCAGCCCTCGGCCAGAGGGTAGGGAGGGGCGCCCTCGTCCCGGGCCCACGCCCCGGTGGCGCACAGGAGCGTGGCGACAGCGATGTCCTCGTCCATGAGGCGGGCACCGAGGAACGGGTTGCGGTAGACCACCTCGCCGTCGAAGGAGATGTGCTCGGTGTCGTAGCCTTCAAGGCTCAGGTCGTACCCGAGCTGTGAGCGGACGAGGGACGAGCTCAGGATGGTCCCGGGCCCGGCCAGGCGCACCACGTTGTCATCGGCGATCTCGCCCCGGCTGCCCCGGACCACGATGCGGCGGGAACGCAGCCGGTTGTGCCACTGGTTGTCGGTGAAGTCGTACAACCCGGACAGGCCCCCGAAATCCAGTGTGGCCAGTGTGGTCTTGGCTTCTTTGGGGGTGTCGTCCCCCGTCCAGCCCTGCCTGTTCAGCGGGTCGACCAGGGGGGCGTAAAAAGTGGTGGCCGAGACCGTCACCGGCTCAAAACCGGCGCCCAGTAGGCCCCGGACCATCGACACGGCGTGGTAGCCGTGGGTCGACGACACCTGTACCGAGGTGGGCGGGCCGATCACTCCCCGGCGCACCAGCTCCAGGCGGGCGGCGTGACCGGGGTAGAGCAGGTACTGCTCGG
>JBKQUU010000064.1:0-10814 GCA_052325485.1 Acidimicrobiales bacterium
CGAGCGTTACCAGCCCTTGTTCGATAACTCCAGGCGGCTCCGCGAGCTGGTCGCCGAGCTCGAAGCCATCTCAGTGCAGTTGGTCACCGAAACCGACCTCTGCGGAGAGGCCAAGTAAGCCCATTCCGGACAGACGAAAGCGAGCAGCGGGCGGCCAACAAAGGTGACCCACGTGCCTCAACCACTGTCAGATACTTGTCAGGCACGACGGTCACCTCAAGCCGCTCTCACGTGCCTTATGCCAAGGGAAGAACCGTAGATAACGAGGGTGTGGCGGAACTGGTGCCCGGTCACTCGCACCGCTTGTCCGGCTTGGTCGCGCAGGTCGATCGCCTTTTCCCAGGCGACGAGCTGACGGGTGAAGTGGGAATGCGAATAAGGCTTCGACCCGTCGTCATTGCTCGCCAGCCCCGGGAACGACCACGGGCTGCCGCCTGGCCAGTGCTCAGCCACGTAGGCCTGCTGGTCGGCGATGGCGGCAGCCGCCTTGGCCGAAAGAGGCACGAGCTGTTCGGTGCGGACCTTGGTCGCCTCGAAACGCAAGCACGGCCACCCGGTGCTGTCTTGGAACACCGAACCGAACAGGAGGTTGCAGGCGTCGCCGCCTCTGAGCCCGGTCTCGATCAGCACGATGACCAGGTTCCGGGTCGTGCGGTGAGGGAGTTTGGCCAGAGCCGCGTCGGCCTCGAGCTGAGCCATCACGAACTCGGGCACGAAGCGGGCGATCTCGTCGTGGTGGAACGGGAGCTCTTCGACATAGATGGTGGCGTTGGGCGCCAGCCCGGGGAGCCAACCGTGGCGGTGGCAGGCGTCGAAGAACACCCGCAGCATGGACAGCGACAGCGCCCGGGTGGGTGCCGAATAGCCCTGGACCACCAGCCAGGCCATGTAGTCCTCTAGCACCGGTCGGGTTATGCCGTTGCCGCCCCCCACATTTGGGTGGCGTTCGGAGAGGAAGCAGGAGAACCGTGAAAGTGCTGACGCGCCAGAGGAGATCGTCCCAAAGGCGCAGCCCGTAGCCAGGCGGAACCGGGACCAGCGCTTGACCGGCTCCCGGGACCAGTGCTGGGTGATGGTGTCGAACCGGGCAGGGACCCCCAGCCGAGAGGCGTCCCAGCGGTCGGCCGCCCATTCCCCGTCCAGGTCCGTGCCCTGGGAAGCCACCACGCTGAGCGCCAGTGCGCTCGTCCGGTTGGCGGCCGACGCCGGGCTCACCGCTCGGCCTCTTCTTCTTGCCAGAAACCGGCCCGCAACAGCGCATTTTTGATGTCGGCTGCCTCCAAGTGCACGTAGGTCTGGCTGGTCGTGGTCGAAGAGCGGTGGGTGAGCAGGCGGGCCACCACCTCGATGGGAACGCCTTGGCGGACCACGTCGGTGGGGAGTGGCGCAGCATGTGGGCGTTGAAGTTCACCCCGGCCCGGGCGCCCACCCGGCCTATCAGCTTGTGCACGGCCGAGTAACCCATAGGCCGGCCCGCCCGGCCGGCAAAGAGGCCGACGAACACGTAGTCCGAGCCCACCTCGCCGTACTCGGTGTGCATGTACTCGGAGTACAAGCGCACCAGCGGGGCCGACACCGGCACCACGGCCGCCGAGCGCACCTTGGCCCGGGCCCGGTTGGCGTTGTTGGCCCGGGGCACGATGTGCACCTCCCGACGGTGCGAGACGAAGTCGGAGTGGCGCAGCCCCAGGGCCTGGCCGATGCGCATGCCTTCCCGTCTCTGCCAGTAACGCCAATAAGAACCGGTCCCTCAGGCGCTCGGTGGCGGCCAGGACGGCGACGATCTGGCCGGGCTCCAAGGTGCGGGGAGCCTGGCGGGGCACATGCAGCTTCACCGGCCGCACCGGGATGGGCTTGCCCTTGGTCACATGGTGCATGAAGGGCTTGTAGGAACCCCGGGAGACCCGTCGCCACGCCACCAGCTCGGCGGCCACCCCGAGGCCGGAGCGGGCGTGGTGGTCGTAGAAACCGAACACCCCGGCCAGGTAGCGGTTCACCGTGGCCGGCCGGCGCACCCCGGCCCCGTCGGCCAGCACCACCACGTTGGGGGCCGGGGCCCGCAGCCAGGCCACGAAACGGGCCATGTCCTCGATGCCCACCTCGGCCCAGTCGAGCCTGGCCCAGGCCAGGAACTCGAACCACAGTTTTAGGCTGATGGCGTAGGCCCGCACGGTGTTGGGGGAGCGCTCGATGGCGGCCAGGTAGGCCAGGTAACGCTCGACCGGCTCGACTACCGCTCCGTCGTCGCCCAGCAGCGTCCAGGACTCAGCACCGCTACCCGGCATGAGCACACGTTGCACGAGCACGCGTTGAAACTAATCGCTTCAAGCCAACCGGTGGTGGGCCCCGCTCACGCGCTAGCAAAGGTCATGGCCTCAGCCGAAGACCAAGCCCGGCGCCGACGCCGCCAGCTCGCTGCCGAGATCGCCAAGCTCGGTCCCTGCCTGCCGGGCAACCTGGTGGAGCGCACGACTCGCTGCAGCAGCCCAACCTGCCGTTGCCACAAAGACCCTGCCCAGTTGCACGGGCCCTACCCGACTTGGATCAGGAAGGTCGCCAACAAGACGGTCACGCGGACCCTCAGTGCCGCCCAAGCCGAGCGTTACCGCCCCTGTTCGACAACACCAAGCGCCTCCGAGAGCTAGTGACAGAGATCGAGGTCCTCTCGGCACGGGCGATCGAGGAGGCTGAAGGTTGGGACCAACGCTGACCGTCGAGGCCGGGTGTACGGCGGTTACGCGAAGACACCGCTACAGATAACGCGTCCACGCCGAGGAGAAAACGCTCCCTCGTTTACAGAGATGACACCCGAAGAAGGGGTGGAGATAACGACGGCACTGGCGCCTACGAGCAGCTCCCCGCCAGGCCGATGGCGACGCCAGAACGCTCACGCAGCGAGCACTCCTGTTCGCTGGCTGTCGTAGGGCGAGCCATAAATGCGCCGCTCTGCCGGCCTTGCCGAGGGCAGTCCTGGGCACATGTTCGTCACCGACATCGCAACCAGGACTACGGGGACGCCCAGAGTTAGCGAGACGTCAGGTCCTCATTTCCCGGAGCCGTACGGTCCAATGCGGACGGGGCCAGACGGCCGCCGATGACATCTTCAGCGAGGACGACGAGGCGCAGTTTGTGGTCGTGGGCATGGTCGCGCAAGGCCGCGAACGCCTGCTCCATGTCGAGGCCGGCCCTTTCGGCCACCACCCCTTTGGCTTGCTCGATGACGACCCGGCTGTTGAGGGCGTGCTGGCGTAGTTGGGCGACGACCTGGCGCTCGAGCGCGGCGCGCTGTTGGAGGATGGCGATAGTGGCGATGTCGGCCAAGGCTTGGGCGGCGTCGATATCGGCCGCGTGCATTTCGCCGGCCTCGGCATGGAACAGGTTGAGGGCTCCGATCACGGTGCCCCGCAGCCGCATGGGCAAGGCATGCACTGAGCGGAAGCCAACGGCGAGCGCTTGATGGGCAAAGCGGGGCCAGCAGCCGTTGACGGTGGCAAGGTCCTGGCCCGCGACCGCTTCGCCGCTGCAGTAACAGTCCAGGCACGGGCCCTCCTCCGACTGCAGCTCGAACAGCTCCAGGGCCCGCATGGCCTCGCTGGAGGAGGCCATCACCCGTAGGCCTCCATCAGGCCCGGCCAACATCAGGCCAGCGGCGCCGACGCCGAGCACCTCGACGCAGCGATCGGCGAGCAGGCTCAGCAGTTCGACCACATCGAAGTCCGCCACGAGCGTGCCGGCCAGCTCCACCAAGGCCCTCGCCAGCAGCGCTTCTCTCGGCGCCGGACCTCGGGTCACATCGGCATTGGCCACGTTGGGCCTTCCCGGGCCGGGAGGGCGGCCCTCGCGCTAATGGTACGCCGCTCCGGGCCTCGACGTTGGCGGGCACCTATGCCAGAGGCTCAGCCCCATTTCCCACGGCCGACCTCGCCGTCACTGCGCCGGCTCGCGCCGGAGGCTCGGACAGCTGGTCGCGTCGCCCGAGACCTCAGGTCCTGGTCGGCGGGGCCGTACGGCCCAATGCCGACGGGGCCAGGGCGCCGCCGATAACGGCTTCGGCGACATCGGCCAGGCGCAGGTTGTGGTTACGGGCATGGTTACGCAAGGCCGCAAAGGCCTGTCCGATGTCGAGGCCTGCTCTCTCGGCCACCATCCCTTTGGCTTGTTCGATCACGATGCGGCTGTTGAGGACGTGCTGGAGCTGTTGGTTGACGACCTGGGCCTCGAGGTCCTTAGGCCGAGCGGATGAGGTCGAGGAGCTGGCGTCCGGAGGCGATGACGACGGCGCCGTCGCGGAGCTGGTCGAGAAGGTGCTCGTCTGCCACGGCAACGGGGCAACCGACCGGCACGATCGTCAGGTCGGCTTGGCGAGCGATGTCAGCTAGGAGGTCCCAGGCTCGCTCTCCCGATACGTGGTTGACCATGAACCCGGACCCGAGGTCCTTGAGGCCGTAGATGGCGGCGTCCCCGTCGCTGAAGCGAAGACGGGGCAAGCCGGGTTTGTCCTCGGCCAAGTACGGTGCCAGGAGCCGTGCCAGGAGCTGGGCATCGGCCTGGCTGACGCTGCCCGCCTCGAACCTCTGGCTTTAGTGGCGTATGTCATCGACGAGATGCTCGAGCGAGATCAATTGAGCACCCGTTGTGGGTGGAGGTCGGCTTGGACGAATGTCACGAGCCGGCCCGCGTCCTCGTCCCAGAGCTTGAACTTGACGGCACGAAGGCCACCTCGGACCGAGACAGTCGGGACGTTGGCGAAGATCGCGTTGGCGTCGTGAGCGCGCTGCAAGTTGTAGTTCGGGATCCGCGGGTTAAGGTGATGGACATGATGAAGGCCGATGTTGCCCGTGAAGAACTGCAGCAGCTTGGGGAGCTTCATGTACGAGCTGCCACGCAGCGCGGCCTCGGCATAGCTCCACTCACCGTGGCGCTGCCAGTAGGCGTCCTCGAACTGGTGCTGGACGTAGAACAGCCAGATACCGACCGACCCTGCCAACAACCCCGCCGGGGCCCACACGATCAGGAAGTCCTCCCAGCCGATCAGCCAGCACAGGGCTGCGACGATGACCACCAGCGCAGCGTTGGTCGCAAGCACGCTATTGCGTAGCCGCGAGGGTGTGCCGCGGGCCACGAGCCGAGGTTGGACGATCATCGCGAACACGGGCCCGAGCCCGAACATCACCAACGGGTTACGGAACAACCGGTAGGCAAGCCGACCCCCCCACGAACGAGCCTGGTACTCGGCGACGGTCAACGTCTCAACGTCCCCCACGCCCCGGCGGTCGAGATCCCCTGCGGTCGCGTGGTGCCCGAGGTGCTCGTGGCGCCATGGCAGAAAAGGCGTGAGCACGAGCAGCCCGAGGACCGTGCCGGCCCAGGTGTTCGTTCGCTTGGACGGGAGCAGCGAGCCGTGCACGCAATCGTGGAACACGACGAACACCCGGACCAGGAACCCGGCGGTCGGTACCACGAGCGCGACCACAAGCAAAGGCGAGACGCTCAGCATCAGGTACATCGCCACGCACAGCGCCAGGTACGCCCCAGCGGAGGTGGCTATGTCGAGCAACCCGCGTCCTATACGAGGCTGGGCGTAAGCGGACAACGCCTTCAGCGATGGCGAACGGCTCGAAACGAGCGTCACTACAAGCTCCAATGCGTTTGGTCAACGATGCGGATGGTGCAGCGCCCCTCGCTGGCGCACTGCGCGAGACTTGGTCCCCGAGCGTGGGCATGGCCAATCGGGTGGCTAGTGCGTGTTGAGGGGCCTTGAGCCCTCACGGCGGGTGCTCCTTTCAAGCGATGGCGCAGGGCGCACCGGCTTGCATCGCCAGGACGACTTTGACCGCCGTCGGCCATCAGCACGGCACCGGCGTGTTCTTCGTCGGAGAGGGCCCTGGTCGATCGCGGTAGAGGTTGAGCGCGCCAGGCTATCCCGGTTCCTACCGGAAAGCCGAAGACCGCGCCCGCCCCCACCTCCACCGGGGAGAACACCGGCCAGTAGGCACGGCGGGATCCGCCAGGTCGGGCTCAAGTTGTTGGGCAGAGGCCGGGATGACCATCGACCTCGGTAGCTAGGCGAGCCGGCAAGGCGCGGCTGCGCCGAGGGTGACATTGCGCCTGGCAAGAGCAGGGTCCTTGGCCGACAAACGCAGAATAACCGTTATTGCTTGCCCCTGAACAGGTCGGCCTCGCTGTTCCGGCAGGCGCGGAATCAGACGGCTATTTCTCCTGCGTTCGGCAGAGCGGCCCAAGTGATTCATAAGTCCAGCAATCTGGCCGAGGTGCCGTGGTCTTACTTAGCTGGCCATGGTCCTAACCGCGCCCCCGTTCGTCAGCTATCACCTGCGCACCGTGGTCATGTCCGGGTAGCGGTCACCGGCCGTGGCGCCTTTGGGGGCGGCTTGGTCCAGCGCTTGTAACTCGTCGTCGGACAGCTTCAGGTTGACGGCGTCGATGTTCTCCTGGAGGTACGTGCGCCGCTTGGTCCCGGGGATGGGCACGACGTCTTCTCCCTGGGCCAGCACCCACGCCAAGGCGACCTGGCCGGCTTTCACGCCGCGCTGGTCCGCCAGCTGTTTCACCCGGTCGACGAGCTCAAGGTTCTTGCTTAGGTTGTCGCCCTGGAAGCGCGGGTTGTGGCGCCGGAAATCGTCGGGGGCGAGGTCCTCGAGGCTGCGGATGGCGCCGGAGAGGAACCCGCGGCCAAGCGGGGAGTAGGCCACGAAACCGATCCCTAGCTCGCGGACCGTGCCGAGCACCCCGTCGTCCTCGACGTCGCGGGTCCAGAGCGACCACTCGGTCTGCAAGGCAGTGACGGGGTGGGTGGCGTGCGCTCGACGGAGCGTCTCGGGGGCGGCCTCGGAGATGCCCAGGTAGCGCACCTTGCCCGCCTGGACCAGCCCGCTCATGGCTGCCCACGTCTCCTCGACGGGGACGCTGGTGTCGACCCGGTGCTGGTAGTAGAGGTCGATATGGTCCACGCCCAGCCGCTCAAGCGAGGCGTCTGCGCCTTTGCGCACGTACTCGGGGCGGCCGTTGACGCCCACTCGGCTGCCGTCGGGGTTGCGCTCGTTGCCGAACTTTGTGGCCAGCACGACCTCGTCGCGCCGGCTGGCGATGGCCCGGCCGACCAGCCTCTCGTTGGTGAACGGTCCGTACATGTCGGCGGTGTCCAGCAGGTCCACGCCGGCGTCGAGGGCGGCATGGATGGTGGCGATCGATTCGGCCTCGTCGCCGGTCCCGTAGAACTCGGACATGCCCATGCACCCCAGGCCCATGGCGCTCACGGTCAGCGCCGCGTCACCGGTCCCGAGCGTACGGCGGGGATAGGCCACGGTGGCCTCTCTTTCTTGCTTGTTGGTTCGTACACATCCTGGCGTAGGCACGCTGGGTTTGGGCTGCTTTCGATTTTCGGGTGGGCCTGGGCTGCCAGACGACAACGCTCTCGCGACCGTCGCGACCAATGGCCAAGTGAGCGTCGTCGTCACCAGCACGGCCGAGGTTAGGGATCGCGCACGGAACGCGCACGCTGCTTCAGCGAGGGCCTGCCGTTTACCCGGCTCACCGCCTTTGAGCTGGTCTTTAAGGGGAGCGGGCGACGGGAATCGGACCCGCATGACCAGCTTGGAAGATTGGTTCAGGCCCCTTTCGCCACCACCGCCTCCGGACGAAATACCTGGTCAAAGGCCATGTCGACTGCCCGCTGGCGCCCGTCTGTGACCGCCAGTTTCCGCTCCTAGTTACAGTGAAGTTACAGTGCGGCTGGCGCCGGCCCCGGTTGGTGCCGGCCCGGGCGCCGATGGCGGGTACCCAGGGTGCTGGTACAATCACTGTTGTGACAACCAAGGAGCGCTTGCACAAGCTCGTCGACGAGCTCACCGAGCAGGAGGCCGACGATGCGCTTCGCTACCTCGCCGAGCGGCACGACGATCCGGTGATCGCAGCGTTCCGGGACGCGCCTGTCGATGATGAGCCGGTCAGCGCGGCGGACGAGCGAGCGCTCGCCGAAGTGCGGGCGGACCGTGCCGCGGGCGTGGCGCGGATCTCGTACGCGGAGATCAAGCGCAAGCACGCCTCCGCTTGATCCCGCAGCCGTGGTCGGTCGAGTTTGAACGGCGCGCTAACAGAGACCTGGAACAGCTCGATCCTCAGGTCAAACAGCGAGTGCTGACGGCGATCGCCCGCCTGGTGAGCGACCCACAAAGCGCTGATCTGCGAAAGCTCAAGGGCCGCCCGGAGTCACGGCTGCGCGTGGGCGACTGGCGCGTGATCCTCGAACTCGACGTCGCCGCGCGCACGATAATCATCGACCGGGTCCTTCCTCGTGGCCGCGCCTACGACCGGTAAGACAGCAGCGAATTCCCGGGAAAAACTGCCTCAGAGTAGTGCCGGCATTGACCGGACGAGCTAGAGACGTGGTTTTGGCATCACCGAGGAGTAGCGAGAGCGTTACAGGTCCGGGCCACGACCATGGTCGGGGGCGTAGGAGGGGGAGATGGCCGGGAGCGGGCGCCGTGGGTGGACCGGTCTGGTGGCGCGCTCTGGGACCGGCTGCCCGGAGCCGTCAAGTTGGTCTCGGTACCGCTCGAGACCGTGCCTGAGCAACGGGACGTCGCTTCGCAAAGCCCGACCTCGGTCAATGACCATTCGGGACCGTGCCGCCTGCCGCTCCACGCTGGAAGTGAGCCGCCCTACCTCGTCCTGGTGCCGATCAATGGCGACGTCGAGGCGGGCCGCTTCAGGAGCAACGTGAGCCTGCCATCGCCGGCGGGCGTCGGCCACACGCTCGGCCCAGGCTTTGGTCTCTTTGGTGCCAGCACGGCGGTCCCGCCAACGAGGACCATGCTCAGCGTCCCACTGGGCGGCGCGCAGGCGAACCTCGGCGCTATGGAGGTCGAACACGGCCTGGCTGGCTTCGGTCCCGAGATAAGCCCCTCGGCCGGCCACGAGGTCAGCCCGTGCCTGTTCGGCCTGGCGCAGAGTCGCCTTGGCGTCGGCCAGCTTGCGCACGAAGTCGGGAGCTTCCACCCGAGCGACGGTGTTTGCACTGATCCTCGCTTCGGCCAGGGCGAGGGCTACATCACGCGCTTGGTCCGCCTTGGGTAAGGAGGCTTCGACCTCCCCACCGGCCGTCGCCGGTAGGCCCGTGTCCAGTGCCCAGATGGGGGTGCGCCGGACCGACCAGTCGCGCCGAAGGTCCTCGGCGGCCTGGGCGATATCGTCGGCCACGGTCCAGGCGTGGGTGTGCTCCCGGGCACGGCTCATGGCCACGTACGCCAGCTCGCGGCCCCCGCCGTCGGCGAAGAGGTGTGCCCGGGTTGTGGTGGAACCCTGGCTCCGGTGCACAGTTGTCGCGTAGCCGAGCCCGAGCCGGTCAGCGCCGGTCTCCTCTCCGCTGAGGCGGACATGGCGACCGTCGTCGGTACGGAGGACAAGCGAACCGCTGCCGGGCTCGACGCTTGATACCGTGGCCCGCTCGGAAGTAACGAGGGTGCCGGCGGTGCCTGGAGCGAGGGTGACTACGCGGTCGCCGGCACGGTAGGTGGCCCCGCCCGGGCAGGCGAGCTCAGGTCCGGACAGCCGCCCGGTGGTTTCCATCCACGCCCGAGCACGCCTGTTGAGATCGGCCACGTTGGCCCGCCGCCAGGCGTAGAGCCCAGTGGAGTGGCCGGCGGCCACGTCTGAGGACCAGGCCTCCACCGCGGCCTGCAGTGCGCCGTCCCGTGTCGCGACGGCGTGGACGCGGCTCTGCCCGGCGTACCACGACACCGCCTCGCCGACGTCCCCGGCGCGCAAGGCTTCAAGAGCGCGGCGCTCGCCGGTGTCGTACTGGCGGCGGTTCTCACTCAAGCGATGTACAGCGTCCGGGTGGCGGGCGACGAGGGCGCCCAGCGCGCCTCCGGGCCCTACGGGGCCCAGCTGGCGGTCGTCACCGGTCAGGACCAGCTTGGCACCCGTGGCCTCAACGTGCGCGGCGAGCCGAGCCAGGTCGACGTCGTCCGTCATACCGACCTCGTCCAAGACAACCAGAGTCCTTTCGGCGAGCCGGAGCTGGGCGTGGTCAAGTTTCCAGATGAGGCTGGCCAATGTCCGCGACCCGGAGATACCAGCCTCCGTGCCGAGGTTACGCGCCGCTTGGCCGGACGTAGCGGTGCCTAGTACCTGGTGCCCGGAGCGCTCGTACGCCTCGGCCACAACCCTAAGCATCGTCGTCTTGCCGGCGCCGGCAACGCCCACGACCAGCTCCGCCCCTCGTCCGGAGGTGCAAATCCCAAGCACGGCCGCCCGCTGTTCCTCGGACAACGAAGCGCCCATGGCCTGCTCTGCGCTCGCGATTGCCGCCTCCACCGCCCCTCGCGCTACGGCCGGCCCGTCGGTGCGGGCCAGCTGGCGGGCCAAACCCTCCGCAATGGCTGTCTCGCGGGCGAGGATTGATGCCAAGGAATGCACCTGTTCCCGGGCACCGCCCGCGCCGACCAGGGGGATGACCTCGGGGTCGGCCATGGTTCGGTCCACAAGCCGGTCCAAGAGCTGGGGGTCTCGGCCAAACAGCTTCGGGGCGAGGGCGACGACGATGTGCCGGCGGGAGAACACCTTCCGCCGGGCCAGGTTGCCATCGGATTCGAGCACTTCTGCGATCAGGTCCCGGGCGTTCTTGACGCTGAGCGGCTCGGCTAGTTGCCTGGCCTTGCTGGCGGCGTCCACGGAAGCGACGAGGCGCTCGACGGGCCAGCCGGCTTCGGCCAGTTCGGCCCGCCAGCGGCCCACCAGTTCGCCCTCGGCCTCATGCCCCTTGGCCTGGCGAGTGGTGCGGGCGGCCACAT
>JBKQUU010000065.1:0-4740 GCA_052325485.1 Acidimicrobiales bacterium
GTTGAGAACGCCACGGCCTCGCTGGGCCTCCCAGCAGCTGCCCCGTGGATGCTCAACGACCTTGTCCAGGCGGGCGTACCCAGTCTGGCGAACCAGGATCCTGACCAGCGGTATTTCGGCCTTTTCAGTACCAATGGCAAACCTAAGCCAGCCGCCGCCGTCGTGCAGGACTTCTTCTCGGACCGTATTGAACCTCTGCTGCTGGATCCTGGGTTCGAACAAGGCACCAATGGGGTGCCCACGGGATGGGCACCGACAGGGCCGTCGACGGGGAGACTGAGCTGGGCCTCGGGCCCCTCCCGTTCGGGCTCCTACTCGGTCGAGATCAGCGGTTCGGGTACCCAGGCGGCCTGGACCCAGGTCATCAACACGGGAGCATTGAGCGCGGGCGAGCAGCTCCAGGCCACCGTTTGGGCTGAGGGCTCGGCCGCCACCGGAGCGAACACCCTGGCCGTGGCCTGGTTCAGGCCCACGGGCAACTACATCTCCAACAACGTGTCGGCAGCCTTGCCCAACGGCACCTCGAACTGGACCGAGCTCGCGGTAGACGCCGTAACCCCAGCGCAGGCAGCCTATGCCGTGCTTTACCTGGAGTCGTCCAACAACAACGGCAGTGTTTTCTTCGACGACGCCAATGTCGTGTACTAGGAAATGTCGGTGCTGCCCGATCGGGTTGATCGTGCGGTGTCTTAGGCTGAGCACATGGACTTAGGCACGGCGGACCGGGTTGGCGCGCGGCTAAAAGGCGATCCGGCATGACCCGCTCAGTGGTGATCGGCTCGGGCCCAGCGGCAGCCGGAGCCGTCCTGGCCTTGGCTAACGACCGCGCCCAGCAAGTCACGGTCATCGATATCGGGCACCGGCTCGAACCCGCGCCCCGCGATGCCATGGCCCGGCTCGCCGGCCACGGCCCATCCGACTGGGACCAGACGGATGTCGACCTCATAAGCAGGCAACCTGTCGACGACACCGGGAAAAGTCTCCCGCAGAAGCGGGCCTACGGGTCCGACTTCCCGTTCCGTAACGTCGGCCAGCTTGATGGGGTGACCGCCCTCGGCCAAGCGAACATCTCGGTGATCTCGGGCGCCTACGGAGGATTGAGCAATGTCTGGGGGTCACAGGTCATGGTGTTCACGCCTGCGACATTCGGCCAATGGCCCGTCAGTAGCCATGAAATGGAGCCCCACTATAGGGCCGTGTTGGACGCGATCCCTTATTCCGGCGAAGAAGACGCCCTAGCCCGGCACTTCCCGCTGGTGGGCAAGGCCCAACCCCTGCCGCAGCTGGCGCCCCGGGCCCAGATGGTCATAAGGTCTGCCGAGCGTAAACAGCACGAGCTCGACCGGATCGGCGTCACCGTCGGAAGGGCACGTCTGGCCTTCGACTCGACTGCCTGCGTCCGGTGCGGCCTATGCATGACAGGGTGCCCTTATTCGCTCATCTACTCCGCGTCACAGACTTTCGACCAGCTCCGCCGGAGCGGTCGCGTCCAGTACCACGACGGCCTTATGGCCGTCGAGGTCGGCCAAAATGGCGATGCGCCTTACGTCCTGGCTCGTCACTTGGGTAGTCAGACAGTCGAGCGCTTCGAAGCCGATCGCCTCTACCTGGCGGCGGGTGCGCTTGGCACCACCCGGCTGGTGCTCGGGTCACTTCGCCTTTTCCGTCAGGAGGTCGAGATGGCTGAGTCAGTGCAGTTCGTCTTGCCCATGTTGTCCGCCCGTCCGACCCCCGATCCCAGACTCAGCGCCGAGTTCACCCTCAATCAGTTCAACATGGCGATAACAACTGACCAAGAGTGGCTCGACGTCTCGCAGATCCATTTTTATCCCCATAATGACGCCATTCTCGATGCCCTGCCCACATTCCTTGCCGCGCCCTGGGCCGATCCAGCGACCAACCAGCTGCTACGTCGCCTCACCATCGGTCTCGGGTACCTGCCATCATGGGTCTCTCCCCCCCTGCGGGTGAGGGCAGAACAACCCCGGGGGGACCAAGGACTTCCCGACTTCCGTGTTGCCGGGGACGTGGCGCAGGGTAGCCGCATCCCCATGTTCCGACAAGTAGTCAGCAAAGTCCTTCAGGCCGCGCCGCGCCTCGACCTATGGCCGGTGCTGCCGATGATGTTCTTTTCGGCAGCGGGAAAGAGCTACCACTTCGGCGGGAGCTTCCCTCACAGTGACCTGCCCGCCGACGGCCCGCTCACCACCGACCGGTGGGGACGCCTGGGCCAGTGGTCCCGAGTGCACCTCGTCGATGCTTCGGTCTTCCCAACCGTGCCGGCCACGACGTTCACGTTGACCATAATGGCAAACGCACACCGAATTGCCAGCGAAACCCTCGGGATGACGACGTGAGCACCCGGGGTCACGGGACGGCAGCCGTCACGGGGGCCAACGGCTACCTCGGCGCTATCGTCGCCGAGCGGCTAGGGAAAGAAGGATGGCAAACGCTCAGGTTGGTCCGCACCGAACGTGGCGAGACGTGCCGCCGCTTCGTCCTTGGGGCTCCTGTCCAGCCCGAGCTCCTCGAAGGTATCGACTTGGTGGTCCATTGCGCGTACGACATGGCGCTAAGACAACGCGCCGACATTTGGCGGGTTAATGTCGCAGGGACAGCAAACCTACTCGAGGCGGCACGTGCCGCCGGTGCGGGGCGGGTAATCGTCTTGTCCTCAATGTCAGCGTTCGACGGGACAACACAACTGTACGGGCAGGCAAAACTGCAGATCGAAGCCCATGCCCAGAGGTTGGGGGCCTGCTCGGTCCGCCCTGGCCTCGTGGACGGACCGCGTGCCGGTGGGATGGCGGGCACGTTGCAACGTCTCAGCCGGATGCCCTTCGTACCGCTCGTTGGCGCACGCTCGTACCAGTTCACGGTCCACGAGGACGACTTCGCCGATGCCATCGCCGCCCTCGCCGACGCGCCAGAGGTGCCGACCGGGCCGATTGGTATCGCCAACCCTGTTCCCGTGCCCTTCCGGCAGATACTGGACCGTTTCGCTCGAGACCAAGGGCACCGGTGCCGTTTCGTCCCGGTCGATTGGCGCCTCGTGCAGGCCGCGCTCCGGCTAGGGGAAAGGACGCCACTAGGCCTGCCCGTCCGGTCTGACTCTTTGCTTGGCCTGGTCCGGCCTGCCCCGCTGGTGCCAAACCTTGAGGCACTGCAGTCTCTGGGGATCCGCTTGCGCCGCTTCGGCCAGCCGGTCCCCACTGACTAACTCGTCTTTTCAGAGTGTGCGGTCGTGCCCGGAACCGGTGCGCCCGCCGGGCTTAGGGACTTCGAAACGTACCGATAGCGGGTGGTGGTCGCTCCCTCGGCCGTCGCCGACGCCGTAACTTTCCAATGAGACACCAGGCGAGATCAGGACGTGGTCTATCCGTAAGTAAGGCACAACGGGCTGCTGGTCCCGGGGCCAGGTCATACGCCACCCTTGACCGGCGACAACGGCTGCATCCCTCAAGCCAAGTCGCAAGATAGCCTGGAAGTGCCAGTCGTACCACGTTGCGTTCAGGTCGCCGACCGCCACCAGCGGACGCGGCTCGTGAGACAGTTCAGACCTGATCGCTCCCATCTGCGTTGTCCAGAACCCCAGCTGGCCGGCGCCGTAGGGTGCCGTGGTGTGGAGCACGTCGAGGCGAAGCCGCCGGCCACCCGGAAGCTCCAGCCACGCCCGTAGTTCGGGGTGGAAGCCGGCCGACCACTGTTGCGCGTCCGCCAACGGATAGACGGACCAGAGCGCCAACCCTAACGAGCCGTACATAGGACGGACCAGCTTGTAGCGGTAACGGTCCATCACGTGCGTCGACTCCAACGAGGCCAAGGACGCCGGGGTCAGCTCCTCCATGGTCACCACCTGGGGGTCGTCTCGACGGATCTCCCCCGCTATTTCCGTGAGGTTGCGGTTGGACTGGCTGACATTGGCATCGAAAAGACGGATCTGGACCTCACCCGGGACGGGCGAGACCAAGTGTGATATGGGGTCGAAATCGGGCACGACCCACCACAGCTGCAACACAACGAGCACAGCCGACGTCACCGTCATCACCGGGCGATGGAACCAGAGCCCGACGGACGTGGTCAGCCAGGCGAGCATGTAGATCCATGGTGTGACGGCTATCAGGTCGAGTATGACCGTGCGCGGCTCGCGGTGCACCAGGTGGAACACGCTTATTACCACCAGCGCGGCCACCACCCCCCAGGACAAGCCGATCAACCCCCATCGCAGGGCGCGCACAGCGCGGCGTGCGGCTCCGGCCATATAGCCCAGTTTGGTTCACATTGAGAGCACGGCACCGTCGGCTTCCCGGGAGGAGATCCCTGACGTCTTAGAGCGACGTCCGGTGTCGTCGAGCCCAAAAAAACGGCGTGGTTTTGCGCGGTGTGGGTTGTACAAGAGGCCCTGTGGTACAACGTTCGGGTGCTTAAACCTAGACTTGCCGCGGGTTGGACCGCGACCGCTTACGCCACAGGGCTAGCGTTGGGTGGGGCGGCGCTTGTACGAGCGTGGCGCCCGGAGCGTACGACCGTTGACATCGCCGTGACGGCCGCGGCTCCGTGGCTGCTCGCCCCCTCATGGGCCCTGTTGGGTGGCGCCCTGTTCGCTCGCCGGCGCGGGCTCGCCTCCCTGGCGGGGTCGGTGGCCGCCTTTCACGCTTCGTGCGTGCGGCCCAGGCGGTCGCCGGGGCCGCCCCCCGGCGCCGGCGAGGCGCCTGAAGGCCCGGTAGTACGGGTGGCCTT
>JBKQUU010000066.1:0-4965 GCA_052325485.1 Acidimicrobiales bacterium
ATTTCCGTTGAGTGACCAGAGACCCGGATTGCGAGGCAGCTCTAAGAAGTACTAGCGATGGGCCCCGTCGATGAGCTAGCTTTCCCGATTATCCGTTATGCGTGACGAAAACACCAACGGAGTTAAAGGGTAACCCACCCCTCCCTGACGGATATCTTCAGTTTTGCAAGAAGGAAACCTTAGTAGACGAAGGTTCCCTGCGATGTGTACATGTCCTCGCCGTGGCCATGAAAGAAGCGATCAGGGCCCCCTGGGCGGGATGGCCCGCGGCAGTCCTGGCAGAGCCGTTGTCAAGGCCAAGACCTCCAAGACGAGGTCCTGACCCGCTCAGTAACCCCGAGCCACCTATCGGCACAGACTAGAAGCTCCTTGCCCTCGCAACGGACGATCGCGTAGCGGTGGCCGAGCGGGGTCAGGCCGCCCGGCCCGAGGCCCTCAAAGCCCGCAGCGCCCGCCAGTCCGCAAAGCACTTGACCCTGCCGAAGGGCGACGCCCTCGGTGGGCGCTGGCGTCGCGACTACGGCTGCATCCCGGAACCGGGGAGCGGCTGGATCATGCCGAAGGTGTTGCCCTCGGTGTCCTTGGCGTAGATCGTGTCACCAATTCCGGGCACGGTCTGCCTCTCGCCGACGACCTCTCCACCCGCCGTCTTGACCTTGTCGATCATGTCGTCCAGGTCGCCGACGCCGACCCAGTTGATCACGGGCTGAGGGTTGTACGCCCGGGGCATGATGGCGCCGTCTATCCCCATGCCTTCCGCGCCGGTGTGGGCCAGCCAGTAGTCCACCCCGGGCATACCGGAAGCCGTTATCTCCCAACCAAAGATCTCGTAGAACTTGCGGGCGCGCTCGACATCGTCGGCGGTTATCTCGAAATGGACGACTCGTGCCATGGCGGGGCCTCCCTGTGAAAATTGTCCCGGGGGCCTCACTTTACCCTGGCTCGGGCGGTTCCCGAGAGCCTCGACCGGGAGTGGGCAACTGGCGCCTCACTGTTTGTCTTCTTTCGTTCACCCTTGGTCCTTCTGCGGCCTCAGTGGGCCAGAGGAGGCGCTCCAGGGGCAAGGGGGACCAGCGAGCGGGCCAGGGCGACGAGCTCGTGCACAGCCATGGCGGTACTTTCCAACCTGATATGAGTCCCTTCGCGCTCGAGGACGACCTGGCCGCGCAGTTCGCCCATGCTGTTGTCCACGACGACCATCAAGTCGTCAACCTGCCTCCAGGTCTCGTTCGGGTTGGGCACGGCGGAGGGCTTTTCTAGCTCGGCGGACTCGTTCACCCACAGGTTCCCGTGCCCGCCGCCGAGCTTCGGGACGGGGTAGGAGATGACCACCAAGAGCGGGGTGCCCCGGCGCGGCTCGGGGTTCCTTACCTGCACCAAGGGGTGCTGTCCCGGTGCCTTCGCAGGCACGAACACCTTGAAAGGCACCGCACCAGGCAGCTCCTCCAGGTCAAGCCTCCGCCAGGGCTCGAAGAACTCGAAGTGCTCACCCTCGGGCGCGTGGGGCGTAAAGAATGTCAGCCGGGATGTCTTCGTCCAGCGCGACCTCGGTCATCTCCAAGGCTCTGAAGGCCGCTCCACGGAGCCTCGCCTCGGCCCGGAGCAGGAAGCCCCCCTCGGCGTCTACGACAAGGTCGTACTCGTCGGCCCCCGACCCGAGGCGGTGGAGGGCGAAGTCCCCTGTGGCGAACGGCCGCGCTCTCAACCGGTGAGCCGAGCGCGACAGCACCCTGAGACCGCCCAATGGCTCAAGATCGAGCACGTGGGCTATCTGCGCCGGCGAGACGAGGACGGCGCCAGGGCCCTTGCCGTGGCCGAAGTTCTGGCAGCCCTCGTTGGTCCTGGCGCCTTGGGAGGGCGACCAGCTCCACCAGGTCCCACCTGAGAACCACGCCGTCACCGTTTCGGTGCCGACGGCGAACTCGGCCCGCAACCGGTCGGGCGCCTCCGACCAGAGCCTCCAGGTCTCTTCGCACTCCTCGGCCTCGGGCTTGCCCGAGGCCCTCACTACAACGCCACCGCCCCCGGACCCCACCCCCCTGGCCACTTCGCCACCGCCCGGCGCAGCCGCCATAAAGGCTTCGGACAGCAGCCTGTGGCGGCGCCACTCCCTCCCCACCACCTGCAAGGTGCGCCAACGGGGCTCGGGCCCCGCCAGCAACGCCGCGACCTCACCAGGGCCCATCACCGGGGACCTCCCGGCGCCCACACCAGGCAATCTGGCCAATGTGGACGAGCCAGAGCCGGTCCCGGTCCACGTCGCCTCGGCTGGGTGGAGGACGGAGCTCTTGCTGGGCTGGAGTACGCGTTGTACTCGGATCTGGGCGCCGGCTGCTCTTGTCGGCGCCCAGGCCGGCATCGCCCAAGTAGGCGCGATCGTCGCTCTCCTCAGCTGGCATTGGTCGGGTAGGCCATGGCGTTGTCGGCCCCGACGGACGGGCCGAGCAGGGTCGTGCTGGTGCCCGTCCCGGGGCTGGACCATGTGAGTGTCCCGGGGCCGTTCGGGCTGGCGCACCGGCCCGGGTACGTCAACAGCTCCAACTGTCCGCCATCGGCGCCGATGAGCTGCGCGTACCCGCCCGAGGGGCACCTGGGAGGGCGGTGGGTGCCCACTTGCCGTTCGCGAACCTAGCGACCGACAGGCAGCTCTGGTCGACCTGGCCGTAAAGGGTGCCAGCCACTTTCCAAACGAGGGTCGTGCTCCCGGTCGGGCCCAGAGGAGTAGGAGCGGCGCCCGAAACGGGCATCAGCCAGTACTGGTGCGGTGCGCCGCTCTGGCCCAAGCAGGAGGCCAGGACTACTCCTGGTTGCCACCACTGCTGCGGGGAACAGTTTAGGAACGTCGGTGAGCTGAGCACCCGCACGGTCTTCCCACCGCTCGAAACGACGGCTAGCCCAGCATCCAGGCCCATGACGATCTCGCTGCCGTCCGGGCTCTGGAGGAACGTCCCCTGGGAGAAGGTTATCCCTGCCGGAGCCGGGCCCCGCGGGGCCCGATGGTGACCATCCTGAAAGGAGACAAGGAACTCGCTCGGGTACGTGAGCTTGGTGGCGCCGTCGAGGTTGGCCCGGCGCAACGCGTACTGCCCCGAGGCCTTGGAGACGACCTCCAGCAACGCCGGCGGGCTCGAAAGGCTGTAGGTAAATGAATCAATATCCGACGGGTAATCCAGGAACCGGTGAATTTTCCCGCTCTTTAGGTCGACCTCTATAACGGCCGTCGTCGCCCCACCTACCGAAGCGACGATGAGGGCGCTGGTCTTGTCCCCGGACCAGCCTGCGATCGACCCGTCCAGGGGGACCGACGAGGTCACGCGGTAGCGCCCGCCTGCGGGGTCGACGACGAAAAGCGTGGCCGAGCTGGCGGCCTGGGAGCTGGCGATGGCCAGCGTCCAACCCGGCCCGACACGGCTCCAGGGGATCTGAGAGCTGGGCGCCTGCTGGCCCGGCCCTACCCACGGCGGTGGCACGACGTAACTGAACCGGTCGGCCGGCGTTGGTGCACTCGTCCCCACCGCCGTCACAACGCCGACATCGACCGTTCCCAATGAACCGGCCGGCATGGTGAGCGTGATGTCGCCGTTGGTCCCGACGGAAAAGTCGGTGACGATGCTATGGCCGACAGTGACAAGCTCGGTCCCGGCGAGGCCAGAGCCGCGGACTCTCACCTGGGTGCCGCCCGCCAGCGGCCCCGAAGCCGGGCTGACCCCCGTTATCGCCGGGCTTGTCCCGTAAGTCAAATAGTTGGCCGAGCTCGCTGGCGTGCGCCCGCCCGCGGTGACGACCAGGACATGGACAGCCCCGTGCCCGGGCGGCACGGCCGCCACGAGGAGGCTGGGCGACACGTAGCTGACGGCCGGCGACGGGGTCAGCCCGAACCAGACCTTGGCCGAGGGCATGAAGCCGCTGCCATTGATTTCGACCTGTGTGCCGCCCACACTCGGGGCGACGTTGTCGGACAACGACGTGATGCTCGGTGGCACGGGGGCTGTTTCGTGGGCGCACTGGAGCACCAGGTCCAACCCCGTCCAGGGCGGTGGGACGGGCAGAACGGGCGTGGAAACCGTTGGTTGGCCAGCTTGTCCGGGAGCATGGCAGCCCGGCGCTGACGCCACCACCTTGTAGTAGTCGCTGATGACGTCCCAGTGGAACTGGCCGTCGGCGGGCGTCGTCTCCGGGTTCACGTGCGGCTGGATGCCGGCGCTGGCCGGGTCGGCGCTCCGGTAGGGGCCCTCGGCTGTCGGGGCTTGCTCCAGGACGGCGGTGGCCGCCTGCGGTCAATGGGACGGGACGGGTAGGGCGGCACATGGCAGAGGTGCCACCACGTGCCTTCTCAGTGGCTGTGAGAGCCGGCGGCGCGCCCGCAGGGCCTGGCGGAGGAGGTGCTCAGGCGGAGCGGGTCATCGTGATGGTGCCGTCCCAGGTCTGGGAGTGACTGCAAGACGTGAGGCCCAGGCTGGAATTGGAGCAGTTATCGTCGCCTGGCGTGGGGTAATTGAAGGCTGTCTTGTGCACCGAGATGATGATCTTGCCGAAGTGCTTCAGCTCAGACAGCGGTACCACGGCCGAGGCGGCGAGGGCGTCGGTAGCTTTGGGGGCAAAGGAGGTGGGGTCCCCGACCAGAAAGCCCGTGTCGTCCGGGTCGAGCGACTCGCATTCGGCGTCCTGGTCCGAGAACGTCAGCAAATCCGGGATGATGTTCTCACCCGCCTCTCCGCTCTGGGACTTCACGACTAATAAGGCGGCGGGGTTGCTCCCGTCGAGGCCTTCGTTGGCCGTGAAATCGAAGCTTTTGTCGCAGTTGCTGTTGCCACCGCAGGCGGAGGGCGCCTTCTTTGTGTTCGTTTCATGGACGGTACCGTACAGAGTGCCGGTGATGTTGCCGGTGACCGGCGGGACCGACAAAGTCACGTGTTTCCAGGTCACGATCCAGATGAAAGTGGACTCGACGGTCGTGTGGTCGCT
>JBKQUU010000067.1:0-7764 GCA_052325485.1 Acidimicrobiales bacterium
TCGGCACCTCGATCGTCTGCTTCGATTCGATCGATGCGACGTCGTTCGTGTCGAGCAAGACGTGGAACGTGCCACGTCGAAGCTCTATGCCCAAACCTTCCCTGACCAGTTGCAGAGTTGCCGCCACTGGCGCTCTCCTTTCCCCTGGGTTTCCCGGGTGTGCGCCCTCGGTCCGAAGATCGGGACCGTCAATTTCTCCCCCCAGTGACGAGCCGCTCCCGGTCGAACATGGCCGCCACGGCCCTCCATCCGAGCCCGTCGAGGGCGAGCAGCACGGCACCGAGGCCGAGCGCCAGGGGTAGTGAAGGGCTGATGACGTTCAGCGACATTAGGGCCACGATGACGAGCGGGGGAAGGCTGGCCAACGTGCCGAGCTGCTGGGCGGCACGCACGTCGACCGAGCGGGCGGAGATGGCGATGCCGACCCAGATCGACCAGCCCGCGAGCAAGGGGGTGAAGAGCAGCTGGACGAGCAGGCGGGAACCCTTGAACACTGCGGATGCCACGCCGGGATCGGCGAAGAGCGCCACGATGCCGAGGAAAATGCCGAAGACCAGATAGGCGATGCCGAGGGCGGGGACTAGCACCGCCAGGGCCTTGCCGACGAGGAGCTCTTCGCGCCGGATCGGGGTGGTCAGGACCGGCTCGAGGGTGCCTTGCTCGCGTTCGCCGACGACGGAGTACGCGGCGAGGACCGATGGCACGATCGCCGGGATGACGAGCATGTACAGCAGGGCAAGCCCGATGCGCGTGTCGAACTTGGAGCTGGCGACCGAGACCTTGATGACCAAGAGCTCGACCACCGGCACGATGATGAAGATGAGCGGCAGCACCGCCATGGTGAGGATGACGAAGCGGTTGCGGCCGTAGTCGCGCAGCTCCTTCTGAACGATCCCGACGACCCTGGCCCAGCTGAAGTTCATCGCCGCTTGGCCTCCACGTCTTCGTCCACGAGCTGCAAGTAGACGTCCTCGAGGGAATGATGGGATTCGGTGATCGAAAGGATGTCCGCGCCGGCATGCACGAGGGCCCGGGCCACCTCGGGCGCGGCAACGTCGGGGTCCGGCACGGTCAACAGGTACGAGCCGGACGCCTGCGCCTCCCAGCTCTCGACCCCGGGAAGCCCGGCGAACACGGCGCCGGGGTCGGCGAGCGCGGCGCGCAGGCGGACCTCGAGGCTCCTTTTGAACAGGAGGGTACGCAGTTCGTCGGGACGGCCCACCATGCGCAGCGTGGTATTGAGGATGGCCACGCGGTGACAAAGCCGCTCGGCCTCCTCGAGGCGGTGCGTGGTCAAAAAGATGGTCACGCCGCGGTCCTTGAGCCCCACGATGAGCTCGTGGACCTCTCTGGTGGCCACCGGGTCGAGCCCGGACGTGGGCTCGTCTAAGAACAGCACCTCCGGGTCGCTGAGCAGTGCCCTGGCCAGCGCCACTCGTTGTCGGAGACCTTTGGAGAGCGAGCGGCAGAGGTCATTGGCCCGGTCGGCCAAGTTGACCGCTCGCAGCGCCCGTTCGATGCGCTCGTGCCTGTTGGCGAGCCGGTAGAGACGGGCGAAGCACTCGAGGTTCTCGGCTACCGTGAGGCGCAGGTACAGGCCGGGAGACTCAGGCATGACCGAGATCCGCGTCCGTACGGCTGGTCCTGACTCGGCGCTTAACCGGATACCAGCCACTGTCGCCGACCCCGACGTCGGCGTGAGCAGCGTGCCGAGCGTCCTCACGGTCGTGGTCTTGCCTGCTCCGTTCGGGCCGAGGAATCCGAAGACCTCACCGTAGCCAACTTCGAACGAGACGTCGTCGTAGGCGACGCGCTCACCGAACCGCTTGGTCAGATGCTCAACGACGAGCGCGGGACCACGTTTCTCGCCGTCTCGGACTGGTCGGCCCTGGCTGCCGTCGAGCTCCATGGTCATGAGCCGGAGCGCACGTCAGCTACACCCGGTCCGGTCGCTCGCTCGCAGAGCCCGGCATCTCGCACGGTCTGGAAGTTAGCACGGTTTTGGCCATTCGTGCTAAAATTTGTCTGTATGGTCAGCCAGCCTAGATTCTGATCATGACCGAGGCGGCTACGGGACCCAAGGAGCGGACGTTCATCGAGAACGCTCGGCGCCAGCAGATCGTTGCCGCCGCGATCGACACGATCGCCGAAGTTGGCTTCGCGCAGGCATCCCTCGCTCGCATCGCCGAGCGGGTCGGCATCAGCAAGGGCGTGATCAGCTACCACTTCGCCGGCAAGGACGACCTCATCAGGCAGGTCGTGATCGAGGTCGTCGAGGCCGGTAGGGCCTACATAATCCCGCGCGTCCTTGCCGAACCGACCGGGCCGGGCACGCTGCGCGCCTACATCGAGGCGAACCTCACGTTCATGCACGAGCACCGCAACTCCATGGTGGCCATCGTCGACATCGTCCGGAACGGAGGCTTGACGACCGACGGCCGCCAGCGCGTCGACGGCCGGGATGTCGACGTTGCGACCCAGCTTCTCCAAGAGCTTCTGGCGCGCCTCCAGGCCGAAGGGGGGCTCCGTAGCGACTTCGACCCAGGCGTGATGGCCGTGGCGATCCGAGGAGCCATCGATTCAGTGCCGTACCGGCTTGTCCGTGACCCGGACCTCGACGTCGACCATTACGCGAGGGAGATCGCCACCATCTTTGACCTGGCGACGAGGGTCGCGGACTGAGCGCAGCCGGCCGTCGGCGTTTGCAACGCCGACCGTTGGCGCACAGGGACGCGTAGCGAGACTGCGATGGGACCCGTCCAAGTCAGAGCTGGTCACGCAGGCCTGACGGATGACTATGAGAAGGCGCCTGTTCTGGCTGACAGCAGTGCAGGACGCCCGCTAGATCTGATGAGTAAGAGCCGAGCACGACTTGATGAGGACGAGGTAGTCATCCGACAGGGCATCGGCGATTATGGCGAGGGGCAACGCCACGGGCCCCGGTCCCGAACGGCTCCGATGTGGCACCAATGCGTAATGCCCCGATATGCCGGACATAATCGTCATGGTTCTTCGTTCGGCAGTCAGAGAGCCGTTCGACGGCTCTTTCCTCCCGGTTCAAGTTCGGCTCCGGTACCGAGAGCGCGGCGGGATTTGGCCGAACGAAGCGGGATGCCCCGGGCATCGCACCGCGCCACGGCAGGTTCGAGGCGCCACTCTCGCCGGCATGCCGTGGAGACGCCTGATGCTGTCACCGTCGACCGCGCCAAGCGGGGCTTGCGCGACGTAGGTAACAACCAGTCAACAGCCTCCGTTGTGCGCGTGTTACCGCAGGGCGACTACAACATCTGAGTGACCACTCGCCAGGAACGCGCCCCGGCTATGTCGGGCCCGCCAAGCACCGGACGATCCCGGGGCACCGGGGCTGCTCCGACCGCCCTGCCCCTCCCCTGGCGCACGCCTCGGGCCCACCGGCCGGGCAAGATTGTCTTCGCCCTGATCACGTTGGGCTCGCTCGCAGCAGCCTGCTCGAGCGGGCCGAAGTCGCCCGGGGTCGCCGGCTTGGGCAAGGTGCCGTCGACGACCGCCGCGGCGTCGGCGGGGCAGCCGACCATCAACCAGGCAACTTTCTTGGCCAAGCTCCTGGCTTACACGAATTGCATGCGCAGTCACGGCATCACGGACTTCCCGGACCCGACGGCCGGCCCCAACGGGCAAGGCGGCGGTTTCAGGATCAACGGGGGACCGGGCAGTGACCTCGACCCGGACAGCCCGCGCTACGAGGCCGCCAACCGGGCTTGCCAGGAACTGTTGCCCTACGGAGGGGCCCTTCCAGCGCCGACCGCCAGTCAAATGGCCGAGTACACGAAGTTTGCCGCCTGCGTCCGCCAGCGCGGGTTCCCTAGTTTCCCAGACCCCAACGGCCAGGGCGTGTTCGTGCTCCACAACATCGACATCAGCTCGGCGCAGTTCCAATCGGCCGAGAAGACGTGCCGTTCGGTTGCCCACCTCAACGGCCCGATGCGGGTCGAGGCCACCAATTCGGGGCCAACCGCACCCGCATCCCCGTGAGCCCAGATCCTCCATTACGGGACCCCGGCCCCTTCGTGCAGAGGCTCCCGCTCCGCGGGGCCGCGAACGCAAGGCATCGTCGATGGCGATGTCACGGCGCGGGTGGGTCTTGGTCCGGTCCGGCATCGCACGTTCGCGGCGATCTTGAACGCGCAGTTCGCCCGCAATACCGCCAGCTGGGCGCAGACGGTCGCCTCGCAGTGGCTGATGCGGAGCCCTAGCACATCGGGCGACGCCGCATAGGGCGACACGGGAGCGAGCTGCTCGGGAGACCTCATGGTTCACCTCACCCGAAAAATGCGAGCCGCGCATTAACGCCCGGGGCCAGTACTGGGGCCGAGCGAGCCGGCCGGCTCACGGCGCCGGCGTCCCGATTTTGGTCCCCGCCCCGTCGACCACGATGTCGACCACCTCGCGGACAAAGCGGTCGTCGAGCGGTAGGTGGCCGTGTAGTAGGCGGTGGTAAGCGGCACCGAACACGAGGTCGAGCACGACGTCGGCATCGGTCCCCGCGGCGATGTCCCCTCGTCGCGCCGCCGCCTCGATTATCGCCCGGTGCTGGTCCCGGAGCGGGTTGAAGACGCGCTCCCGCCAAGCCGCGGCCAACGCCGGGTCGCGCTGGGCCTCGGCGGTGAGGCCGGCGAGGATGCGGCCCGCTCTCGAGCCGGTCACGGCGTTCGCCCACGCCTGCAGAGCGCAATACAGGTCACCGCGCAAGGAACCGGTGTGAGGGAGCGGCAGTTGGCTTTGGAACTCGTTCATGAAGGCGTCCAGGGCGAGGGCGCCTCGTGACGGCCAGCGACGGTACACGGTGGCCTTGCCCACGCCGGCGCGGGCGGCCACTTCTTCCATCGACATGCCCGCCAGCCCGCGCTCGGCCAGCAGGGCCGTCGCCGCCTCGAGGATGGACGAGCCGGCTTGGGCGCTGCGGGGCCGGCCCGCCCGGTGCGCTTGGTCTGAGGGCTCAGGAATAGGTGGTCTCCTTCTGCGGTTAGCTTACACAAATATCGAAACGGTACGTATCGTATTGGAGGACGGACGGGTGAGCACAACTTTGGCCACGACCAGCACAGCGCCTCCCAGCTTGGTGGTCCCGCCCGTGTCCCGGGCGGCCGCCCACAGCCGCCTAGCCCTCGGGCTCATCCTGACCGCGGCTTTCATGGTGGTGCTCGACTTCAGCATCGTCAATGTGGCCCTGGCGTCCATTGAGCGGGAGCTCGGCTTCGCCCCGGCGTCGCTGCAGTGGGTCGTCACCGGCTATGCCATTACCTTCGGCGGTTTGCTCGTCCTCGGCGGCCGGGCCACTGACCTCTACGGCCGTCGCCGGATGTTCCTGGCCGGCCTGCTCGTCTTCACCGTGGCGTCTCTGGCCGGGGGCCTCGCCACCGGGCCCGCTCTCCTGGTCGCCGCCCGTCTCGTGCAGGGCGCAGGCGCAGCCATGGTGGCACCGGCAGCGCTATCGCTGGTGGCCACGACCTTCCCCGAGGGGCCGGCCCGTAACCGGGCCCTGGGCGCCTACGGCGCGGTGTCGTCGCTGGGCTTCGTGGCCGGCCAGGTGCTGGGCGGGGCCCTCGTTCAGTTCACCAGCTGGCGAGCCGTGTTCCTGGTAAATGTGCCCGTCGGCCTCATTGCCGTCCTCATTGCCCCCCACGTCCTGGCCGAGTCCCGAGGCGAGCGGGCGGGCCGGCACCTGGACGTCGGCGGGGCGACGTTGGTCACGGTCGCTATCGCCCTGACCGTCTACGCCGTATCGGAGGCCGGCCTGGCCGGCCTGGGCTCAGGGCGCGTGCTCGTAGCGCTGGGATCAGCCGTCGTGGCCGTGGTCGGGTTCAGGTTCGTGGAGCACCGCCACTCTGACCCCCTGGTGCCGCTCCCACTGCTGCGCCGGCCGAGCCTGCGGCGGGCCACCGCGTTGATGTTCCTCCTCGGCCTGTGGAACGGGGGCGAGCTCCTGGTCCTGTCCCTGTACCTCCAGCAGGCCCTGCACGACTCAGCCCTGGTCAGCGGGTTGGTGATCGCGCCCCAGGGTGTGGTCGGCTTCGCCGCCGGGCTGTTCGGTGCGCAGCTCATGAGGCGCCTCGGCGTCCGGCGCCTGACCTTGGTCACCGGCGGCGCCGCCTTCCTCGGCTTCCTCGTCCTGACCCAGTTGCCTCATAGCGGCGGCTACAGCCCGGCACTAGCGGCCGTGACCCTGGTGGGCTTCGGCACCGCCGGCACCGCCTTCGCCAGCATGGTGGGCGCGACGAGCGGCATGGCCGACGCCGACCAGGGCTTCGTGGGCGGGGCCATCAACACCAGCCGCCAGATCGGGGCTGCCGTCGGTGCCGCCCTGTTGCCCGCCGTGGTGGAGGCCGTCAACCGAGGCGGGGCAACGGGGGACGTAGCCGGCGACCGGGTGGCCATGCTTGCCGCCGCCGTAATAGCCGGCCTAGCCATGTTGACCGCCTTCCACCCGGCTGGCGACGAGGCTATATCAACCCGCCTGGGTGCTCACCAGCTCGAGCTCTAAGCCCGGTCAAAGGGGCGGGCCTCGTGACCCCGCCCGCTCCACGCTAGCGCGGGGGCATCTTCTCTCTCGGCCCACCGGCCACGCTGATGCGCTGGCACCGAAAACTCGTGTCGGGCCCGTCGTCACGCCGACCTCGGTGCCAGGTCCCCCGGATGGGCCGGCTGCACGCGGAGCCTGGCGGCCGAGCAGCCGAAGGCCCGTCGAACACGACGAGAACCTGTTTCAATCCCGTTATAGCGGATTGGCGTGGGCCCAGACCGGACAAAGCTCACAGTTCGTCGGCAGCTGGTGGATTGGGGAGTTCTCAGAAGCGCCGATTGAGAGTAGCTGCCAAGCCTTTAGTGTGGAAGAAACAGCAGCACCCACGGTGTGACCACACCCCCTTAGGTAGATGTCGCCGACGCGACCGGGCTGGCTTGACGTTGGTCGCTCAGGGCACCGAAGCCATCGGAGGGCGGCTGCCCACTTGCTACCCGCCGCAAAGCTAACCCGGCCCGAGCCGTGCAAACCGTGACGGTAACCGGCTCTAGGACCCGCATCGAGCGCTCCGCGACTGGGGCTAGTCCTCTCCGGACCTGGGGACGACCTATGTCGACCTTGCGGCGGAAAGGGGGGCTCCGAGCGGTGAGGCAGGCGTTCAGCGCGAGCAGGTCCCGATCTGGCTCCCCGGTGGCGAAGCCTTTAGCTGGCACTCCTTACCCAACGTCCCGCCAGCAGCTAGGAAAGCCAAGGAAGACCTCCGCTGACCCGAGGGTTGCACGATGACAAGACCGGAGAAAGGGATGGGCATGTAGTTGGCCTCACCAGGGTCATTACGCACCTACTTGGGGACCGCCCCGAGCGTGTGTAGCTTTCCTGCCTGACAACACCCGTGACTCCCCAATCCCTCAAGATGCGTAACCTGCGATCTTCTTGCCCCTAGCTGATGGCATCTGAATTCGATAGGGGTCCCACGAAACCAACCCTGTCAAACGACCGGGCGCGGGGTCCGCGTACCCCTCAAGGTCTATTCGGCGTCCGGCCACGCCCAACGAGCGTTTGCTACACGCCCTCATTAGTCTCGGATTCTTCGGTCGAGTCGTTATCTTGTGCTGTATGCTGGTCGGCGTCTGGTTTGCCCTCTACGGATGCACTCTCGTCAGCGAGCGTTGGTGGAAGTTCCTTGGTTAGTTCTTCCAAGTTGGGAATCGGAGCCCAGAGTTTCCTCATGAAATCCGCAATAACGGGATTACGCGCCAATGAGC
>JBKQUU010000068.1:0-21746 GCA_052325485.1 Acidimicrobiales bacterium
CCGGTCACCGCCAACAGCCCGATGGCCGTTTCGGTTGTAAGAGCCCGCAGTGCTGGGCGCAGGAGACGGCTGCGGCTCATCAGCTCGGCGACCTCTTCGTCGCTGTAGATATGAGGCGGGACCCGTCGGCGGCCCTCGGGCAGGAGGTCCTTGGGCGGGACCTCGCAACTGGGGTCGATGGCTTGCCAGTAGGTGCTGAAGCCACGCACCATGGCCAGGCGCTGGTAGTGGCGCAACGGGGTGGCCCCGCTTTGGACCGCCCAGGCGACCGCCGCTTCGACGGTGACCGTGCCCAGGCCGGCCCGGTCGAGGTAACCGGCAAAGTCGGCCAGGGGGCCGTCCTGGCCGGCCAGGACGTAACCGAAGGAACGGCGCAGGGCCAGGTAGTCCCGGACGGCGCTGAGCATTGCCGGGGTGCTCATCGGGACACCCGCGGCCAGGGGCGGGCCAGGGCCGCCACCGCGGCGACATCAGCAGCGGCATAGATCGAAGAGGTCGCCTGGTCGGCGTGGCGCAGCAGCTGGGCCACCTCGGCCATGGGGGCGCCGGCCCGCAGCGTCTCGGTGGCCAGAGTCTTTCGCAGCCGGTGCGGCCCGGTCGTGGCCACGCCCGCGCGCCCACAAGCGCGGCGGACCAACAGCGCCACGCCGTCGGGCGATAACGGCCGGACCGGGGCCAGCGCGGTCAAGAACACGGCTCGGCTCGGGCTGGACGGCCGTCCTTGTCGAAGGTAAGCGGCGATGGCGTCACCCACTTCGACCGGCAACGGCACCACGTCGCGCCGGCCGCCCTTGCCCCTTATCCCCACCTCCCCTCGACGCCAGTCGATGTCCCCCAGCTCCAGACGGGCCACCTCACCGGCCCGCAGGCCGAGGCGCAACAGCACCAGCAGCACCGCCGCGTCGCGCCGTCCCCGCCCCGTCGTAGTGTCACAGGCCGACACCAGCTTTCTGGCCTCGTGCGCCGGCACCGGCGACGGTAACGCGGTCCGCGGCCACGACTTGAGCGGTGGGACCGCAGTTGGCAAAGGCGTCGGGGCCCTGCCCGTTACGTACAAGAACCGCAGGAACGACCGCAACGCCGTCACCGTGCACCTAAGCGAAGGTGCCGGCATCACGTCCGCTGCCGCTCGGACCGTGGCGAGGACACCACGACCGTCTAGATCAGCCACCGTCACATCACCGTCTGGGCGCCAAAGTTCCAAGAAAGTCGCCGCCCGCTTGACGTATTGGTCCGTCGTGGTTCGCGTCAGCCCCCGTTGCCCGAGGCACCAGACGCCAAAGGCGCCAAGCAGTTCAGCCTCGACCTGGGTCCTGCCTGGTGGGACAACTCCGGCGGGGGCGATTACCCCAAGCGAGCTCAGGTGGGCGGCGACCAGTTCCAACGAACGGCGTGAGCGGCGCTGGCAACAACGGCCGCCGCCCGCCTCGAAGAACCTTTCCATCACCTCCTCGCTCAGGTCACTGGCCCCCAGGCGGCGCCGCTGCAACCATCGGCTTAGTTCGCCCACCAGGCGCATCAGCACCCGGGCCGGGACTTCCAGGTAGCCCTCAGCGAGGAGCATCTCCTCGATCCCGCCGGCGAAGGGTGCCAACGGGCCGCCCATCTGGTCCTTGTTGTTCTTGCGCAACGCTGCTCCTTCCTCTTTTGGTGAGGCCAGGAGCATGGGGCGCCCGTAATGCCGCGTCCAGTGAGATGCCGGTCGCCAGGTCGTCCCCCGCCAACTGCGGCTTCAGCAGCCCGTCTGCCCGCTACGCGGCATTACGGGAGACACGGCATTGAAGGGCCATATTGCCGTCGACCCCGACAGCGAGGTCATCACCGCGACCGTCGTCACCCCGGGCAACGCCGGGGACGCCAGCGTCGCCGCTGAGCTCATCGACGACCTCGTGGGCGACGACGATGACGGGCGGGAGCCCAAGGTGTACGGCGATAACGCTTACGGGACCGGCGAGTTCCAATCCAAGCTCGAAGACACCGGCATCGCCTCAGGGTGCAAGACGCCGTCGCCCAACGCCGCCGGGGGCATGTTCACCAAGGACAGCTTCGATATAGACCTCGGAGCCGGCACTGTTAGCTGTCCCAACAACATCACCGTGGACATCCGCTACGCCAGCAACGGCACGGGCCTGGCCTTCTTCGGCCCCTCGTGCACCGACTGCCCGCTGCGAGACCGCTGCACCGCCGCCACCGGCGGGCGGACCATCTGGGCCGGAGCTCACGAAGACGCCTTAGCCCGCGCCCGGGAGCGTCAAAAAAACCCGGCCTGGACCGCTGACTACAGAGCCACCCGCCCAAAGGTCGAGCGCAAGTTCGGCCACCTCATGCGCCGCCGCCACGGTGGGCGACGAGCTCGAGTACGCGGCACGACCAAGGTCGGTGCCGATTTCAACCTGCTCGCCGCCGCCACCAACTTGGCCCGCCTGGCCGTGCTCGGGCTGCGCTCGACACCGAGCGGGTGGACGGTGGCCAGACCGTGAACAACCGGCCCCACACGCCCCGACTAGGCCCTGTCCGGGGCGCTACAGGCGTGCCGAGGGCCTCGACCGCCGCACCCGCCGGCAAAACGCCCGGCCCGAGACGGGCATCTCCAAAGAGGGGGGGCCCATCGCCCGCCGACCCGGTCAAAACGCACCCCTGTTCGACACCAGCCTCCTACTAGGCCAGTCGGGGCTCGGTCAGCAGTCGTGGCCGGGGCCGGCGCTCCGGAGGGGAGGGGGCCTCCCGCCGTTGCTGTGGCCCAAGAGGCGGCCCATTCGACGTATGTGTCAGGTAGACCGGTTCTGGAGCCGCTGCAGTTGGCTCGTCACTTCTTTGCTAACCAAACGTGGCTTCCCCCGATGCGCCAGCGGTGCTGATGAGCCGGTTAGGTCCACCTGGACCGCTCTCGACCCGACCCGCTCTGCTAATGCTGAGGTCGGTGGTTGGGTCCCACCTAGCCGCCGTCGTGACGGGCCATCACCGGCCGTCATGGACGCCCCGCCAGACTCGAAGCACACGGCACCTGAGCAGGTAGAACGTCACGAGGGTCACGGGTGCTGATGTTGGTACCCGCTAGTGACTGCCCGCGCCGGAGGCTTGCCGCATGACCTCGGACTTCAGCTGTTGGAACTCCTCCTCGGAGATCACTCCGTCTCGCTTTAGCTCGGCGAGCCGGGACAGCTCGTCCGCCGGGGACCGTCGGCCGGCCGCGTGCCGTACATAGTCGCTGAGTGATTGTTCCTGGGACTGCTGCACTTGGATCTGGTGGGCACGCATCTTGTCACCTCGCACAATGAAGTAGACGAGGATACCGAGGAGCGGTACCACCAGCACCAATAGGACCCAGAGAGCCTTCGCCCAGCCTTTCAGGTCGTGGCTGCGAAAGATGTCGATGAATACCGAGACCATCAACCAGATCTCGATGAAGAACAGGAAGAACCAAAAGATGGAGTACACGACCTGTCCGACACCGAAGGTCACTGCGAGCATGGCAACCTCCCTCTATCTCGAGCGGACGACACAACCCGAGACCGCGGCGGTCAATGTCGCCCGTCAGACCGAAGTATAGGCATAGGCAGACTGCGGTCCGCCAACCCGCTGGCTTCTAGGGTAGGTACTAGCCACGCGTGCAGCCGGGGAGAACATCCATCGGGTCAGGCACGCCCGCTATCCGCTGCCGTCTGCCTCCATGGCGGTCGAAAGAGTGCCAAGCGCCGCAGTCAACTCCGAGTTGTCGGCTGGCGACAGCACGTCGAAGACGTCGGCGTCGGCGTGGTCACCTGGAGACGGCTCGTCTCACAGCGCAAGACGAAGCAATCATGGGTCACCCGGGCACGGAAAATAGGCGAGGTCGCTCGACATTCATGACGTAGGTGGAGAACGCTACGGCCAGGCTATGACTTCGCTCGCCCGCATCTCTTGGGTCGCCTCCAGCTCAGCTACAGCGCCCTACCCAACCGCGGCCTCGGCCGCCCAGGGTAAGGGCGGTGGCCTTGTCGAGGGGTGTCGCAGCCCCACCTGGCTCAGACGATTATCGTTGTCCGGTCGACCCACGTTGGTCACACCAGGCGTGTTCCACGCCGCGTTTTCGGCCTTCCTCTTGGCCGCGTAGGAACCCACCGTGCCGTCCAGGTAGATAGTGCTCCCGACGTTGGAGGCGGCGACTGACCCGTCCTCGAGCATGGCACTGCGCTTCAACGCCTTGTCGACGCGGTCGGCAACTTCGCCGGGCCAGGTACGGTTTCGGTGCTGATGACGACTTCATCAGTAATGCCCCGAACTCCACCTACGGGGCCCACGGCGAGCTTGGCCGCCACGCGCTGGAAGTGGTTCCGGACTTGGCCCGACAGGGTGACCCATCCGTGGTTGACCTGCACGCTCACCGAGCCCTTCGGGACCGCCCTGGTTGCCTCGAGCGCCGCGGTACAGGCGGCCGCAATATACGTATCGGCAACCGCCTCGCCGAGAGGGCCGACCAGGAGCTCGTTGTGGACCTCCTTGACCCCGCTCACGTTCCGGGCGTCGTCCTCGGCGAGCAGGAACTCCTTGTAGGTGTAGACGACGCCGGTGAGGGTGACAACCCAGTCCCGGCGTTCGCCGTGGATCCTGGACGAGCCGAGGAGGAGGTCCCAGTCGAGCAGGTCCAGGACCTCGCTCTCTAGGATCTTGTTAGGCTTGTTCATTTTGATATTCCTTCCTAAGGGGTTTTTCTAAACGATCGAGGCAACCAAGAACGGGCTTATAAAGCCAACCATCACAGCGTTTTGTCTATGCGGTCGGCCACGTCAGGGGGAATAGGTTCGTCTGTCAGGGTGACCTGGTTGGTGACGCCGACCACTCCGGGCACGCCTGCGACGGCGTGCCGGGCGGCCTGGCGTTGGAAGTGGCGGTGGACCTCGCCGGCCAAAGTGACCCAGCCGTCCTTTACTACCGCGTTGACCGCCCCGTGGGGCACCAGCCTTTCGGCGTGGAGGGCGGCCACGCAGTCCGCGGTTATGAGAAGGTCGGTGGCCAGGCCTCCCGTGGGACCGACCAGCAGTTGGTTGTCGACTGCCTTGACCCCGACGACGCACGCGGCGTCCTCGGAGGCCAGCTGTGCTTGGGCGAGGGTGTCGACCACCCCGCTCAGGATGATCGACCCGTCATGGGCCTTCACCACGGTCCGGCTGTCAAAGAGCTTGGGATCCCATTCAAGCTCCGTCCTTACTTGAGCCTGCAGCATGTGGTCCGGTTTGTGCATCATGTTCCTTTCTCGCTTGCCAATGCCCGGCCGGGCGGGTCACGGTGGCGCACGAGGGCGCCCCCGGCCACCCGGCAAATGCATGTGAGTTCCAACGCGGGCATCACGGCACGCTTATGGCGGCCGGGGTCAAGGAGCCCGGGGCCGAGGCGCCCTCTTCCAGGGCGGCCGTCGTGACGGCCGCCCGCTGGGGCGCCACCGTCGTCCCAACGTCGGTCCTTGACGGTTCCGCCACCCCGGCGATGGCGTACACCTGGGTGCCATCGACTGTCTCTTGGGCCACGAGGAGCTCGACCAACTGGCGCAGCTTGGTGCGGTTGTTCGTCAGCAACTCGACCGCCCGGTGCTCGGCCTGTACGAGCAGCGCCTGCACTTCGGCGTCGATGCGGGCCTGGGTCTGTTCGGCGTACGGCCGGCTCGACAGGCCCGGGCCACCGCCACCGAGGAAAACCGAGCCACCTTCGGGGTAGCCGATGGGGCCGACCTCTTTAGACAGTCCGAACTCGCGTACCATCCGGACAGCGAGGTCCGTGGCCCCGGCCAGGTCGTTGGAGGCCCCGGTGGAGCCCTGCCCGAGCTCGACCAGCTCTGCCGCCCGCCCGCCCAGGCGCACGGCCAGGCTGTCGTGCAGGTAGTCCTCCCCGTAAAGGTGGCGCTCGTCCAGCGGGAGCTGTTCGGTGACCCCCAGGGCCTGGCCGGCGGGCAGGATCGTCACCTTGGCCACCGGGTCGGCCTTGGCGCTGAGCGCGGCCACTAGGGCGTGGCCCGCCTCGTGCACGGCCACTGCGTGCTTCTCGTCGGGGAGCAGCACGTTGGAGCCTTCGCGCCGGCCGAGGATGATGCGGTCCCGGGCCTCGTCGAAGTCGGAGGCCAAGATGACCTCCCGGTCGGCCCGGGCCGCGGCGATGGCCGCCTCGTTGACCAAGTTGGCGAGGTCGGCACCCGAAAAGCCGGGGGTGCCCCGGGCCACGGCCCCCAGGTCAACGCGGGAGTCGAGCTTCTTTGTCTGACAGTGCACCTTCAAGATGGCGAGGCGGTCCACCAGGTTAGGCAGCGGGATAATGACTTGGCGGTCAAAACGCCCCGGCCGTAGCAGGGCCGGGTCCAAGACCTCGGGCCGGTTGGTGGCGGCCAACACGACGACCCCCTCGGACATGTCAAAGCCGTCCATTTCGGCCAGCAACTGGTTGAGGGTCTGTTCCCGCTCGTCATTGGACACGGCGCCCGTCCCGCCTCGGCGCTGGCCGATGGCGTCGATCTCGTCGACGAACACGATGGCCGGCGCGTTCTTGTGGGCTTGGGCGAACAGGTCCCGCACCCGCGACGCGCCCACGCCCACGAACATCTCCACAAAGCTCGAGCCGGTGACGGACAAAAAGGTCACCCCGGCCTCGCCGGCCACGGCCCGGGCCAACAGGGTCTTGCCTGTCCCCGGCGGCCCCACCATCAGCACGCCCTTGGGCGCCACCGCCCCGGCCCGGCGGTAGCGCTCGGGCCGCTTTAGGAACTCGACAACTTCGGCAACCTCCGCCTTGGCCCCCTCGTAGCCGGCGACGTCGGCGAAGGTCGTCTTCGGGCGGTCGGCGTCAAAGACCTTGGCCGGCGACTTGCCCACCCCGAACACGCCCTGGAGCTGGCTGGAGCCCTGTTTGGACAGCCGGCGCCAGATGTAAGCGGTTATGAGGAAGGGCAACAGCAATATGACCCAGGTGAGCACCTGGGAGCCGAAGGACGGGCCCGGGGTGGTGGCGGTCAGCTACACGCCGTCTTTTTGGAGCTCGGTGAGCAGGCTCGGCCCGGCCAGCTCGACTGGGACAACGGTCGTGAAACCGTGACCGTTCCTGAACGTGCCGGACGCGCTGCCGTCTGAGGAGATGGTGACCGTCTCGACCTGTTTGGCGGCCACGTCCTTCGTGAACTGCGAGTAAGTGAGGGTGACCGGCGAGCTCAGCTGGGTGCCAGGGAGCACGAAGAACAATAGGAAGAACAGCGCAAAAGCTATCGCCCACAGCCAGTTCCGCCAGGATGGCGGCGGCGGCGGGGCCGTTGCGACGGGTTTGTCGCCCGGGGGCGACGAGTTGGCACGTTTGGTCACAAGGACCATCCTCTTTCTGTTCGATGAGCGTAACCTTGGGCCGCTCGGGCGTTCGCGGCGAACGTCTGGGTCCCATCTTGAGGGCCAGGGGGATGAGCGGCCATCACCCTCACCGGGTGATTGCGTCCCTAACCGAGCGGACCAGCGGTCGGCTCGCCCGATGGGAAGGGGGCCAAGAACATGAACTCGCGGGGCCCGGGCTCGCCACAAAGGTGCCGACGGTCGTGAGGTGGCTCGTCACAAGGTAAAGACCCGGTCGGGTGCGTTGCCCTGGCACCGGACGCGTCTCTGCCCGTGCGGGAGCGAGTCGCATTAACAGTGTCCGGACCAAGACGTCGCCGCCCGTAACAGTCGCGTCGGGGGTGAAGCTCAACGAAGTCACCCGGTTGGGGTGAGGTGTGCTCACCCTCTCTCGCCTTACGTCTATGGGTAGGCCCACGAGGACCAAACCCCCGGGGCCGGGCCTAGCAGCTACACCGGTCGACTGAACGAAATCGAACGACCAGGAGAAGGAAGCTCATGTTACGAGACAGCGGTTCCCCCAAACCACTCGACCAGACGGATCCAGGACCACTTGATCAGACGGTCGTCGGGCTAGGCGACGCCAAGCCAGCTCTCGCCAGGGCGACGGGCCACCCGGCGGGCTCGCAAGAAGACCGTGGGTCCGTACAGCCCTCAGAGACTGACCGACTGGTACTGGAGGCCTTCCTCAGGGCCCGAAATCGGACCAGGGGGCCTCTGGTGGCCATGACCGACCGCACCATGATGGCCAACGTAGGCGCATCCGAGCTGCTCCAATCGCGCGACCGGCGGATGCTGTGGGACTGGGCACGCAACGTCCTAGAGAGCGGCTCGGGTTCACCTATGAACATGGTTCTGGGCAACGGCGTAAGCGTCGCCGCCCACTGTGAGCCGGTGGCCCACCAGGACCATCTGGTCGGGGCCGTACTACATCTGTCCTTGGACGATCCCAAGCGCGACCGGACAGGTGGCCCGACGGCGACAGAACTGAGGGACAAGGGGGCCATAGTGCCGCTCGACCCTTACCTGCTGACTGGGTGGGCCGAACTGACCGACGCCGAGCGCGCCGTCGCCGATCTCGTAGCCCAAGGCCTGACCAACAAGCAAACAGCAAAGCGGATGATTATGTCTCACCACACCGTCGACTACCACCTTCGCAGCGTCTATCGCAAGCTCGGAGTTAGCTCCCGGGTCGAAGTCGCCCGGCTTCTCGGCGAGCACTACGAGACACTGAAGGCAAGCTGAGCTGCCCAATGGCTTTGGCCTCGCCTAGCGCTATAACCCCACCTTGGGGGACAGCAACGTGTGAGCCGTGCGTCTTGAGCGCGCGCCTGTCGGCCGATGACCCACATCTTCTAAGGTCAAACGGACGTCACCACACCAATGATGACTCTGGCCCGCCGGTGCCTATGGTCCGTGGTCGTGGGGGACGGCACCAGAGCGAGCCTGCCGGAGATCGCGGCACGAGAAGAGGGCTCGCAACCCATGCCTGCCGTTGTTGACGCGCTCACCACCCCCGCTTGAGATGCCCGAAGACAAGACATCGCCCACGCAAAACAGGCGAGCCCGGATCCTCCGGTCCGCCGAGTCCAATCAAGTCCCTCTGCGGACGATCGTCGTCACCCTGGCGCTCGTGGTCGCCGTCTATCTCGGCGGCAAGCTTCTCTACCGGCTGGGCGATGTCGTGATGCTCATGCTCGTTGGTGGGTTTGTCGCCCTGGTCATGAACCCAGCCGTGGTGGCCTTGCAGCACTGGAAGCTCCGTAGGCGCGGCCTCGCCGTCGGCATCGTGACTTTCGGGGGGCTGGTGGCTATAGCGGGCCTGGCCGTGGGGTTCGGTTACCCGCTCGTCAATGGGGTGACCCATCTCGCCGACAACCTGCCCGCCTACGTCAACAGGGCGGCCCACAACACGGGTTGGCTCGGCCAGCTGGTGCGCCAGTACCACCTCCAGGACTGGGTGCAGAAGAACTCGCCCAAGCTTGTCAGCCTGGCCGAGAAGCTGGGCAAGCCTGCCTTCGCCGTCGGAAAGGGCGCCGTTTCGGTCCTGGTGGCCCTCACTTCCACCTTTGTCTTCGTCGTCCTTCTTCTTTTGGAAGCACCACAGATGCGCACAGGGCTCCTCAGCCTGATGTCTCCTCAGCGGGCCGAGCGGTACGTGAGGATAGGTGGCGAAGTGAGCCGGTCCGTCTTCGGTTATGTGCTGGGGGACCTGCTCACCTCGTTCATCGCTGGCCTCATCGTCTTTGTCACCCTCACATTGCTTTCCGTTCCGTTCGCTCTTGTGTGGGCGCTCTGGGTTGCTCTCGTCGACTGCCTCCCGGTGGTTGGCGGGGCCATGGCCGGCATACCCACGGTCCTGTTCGCCGTCGGTCATTCCCTTTCCGCGGGGGTGGCTACAGCTGTTGTCTTCCTCGTCTACACCCAGTTGGAGAACCACGTACTGAACCCGGTCATCATGAGCCGCACCGTGAAGGTCAACCCACTCCTCGTAATGGTGGCGGTTTTCGTCGGGGCGGACCTCGGGGCCTGGCTCGGCGGCATTCCCGGCGGCCTCGTAGCGGCTTTGCTGGCGATCCCCATCACTGGTGCTGTCCAGGTGCTGGTCCGTGAGCTCTGGCGGGCCACAGCCCCGGACGAGCCGGGCTATTCTGTTCGGTCACCCGAGACCGTCCCTCGCCGTCCGGCGGGGCCGTGAACTCAGGGGAGGTCCGTTGACTCGGCTGCGACATTACGAGGAAGCTTGGGCCCGCCCTACTTGACCCGCCCGTACCGGTGGCGGAACAGCAGATAAGCAACAGGCCCGCTCAGAAGCGGGAGCCAGTAAGACGCCAACCGGTAAGCCAGGATCGCCACGAGAGCGTCTTTGGCGCCGACGCCGGCGAGCACGAGCATACCGCTGAGGCTGGCCTCCACAATGCCAAGCCCCCCTGGGGTGACCGGGACCAAGGCCAGGGCGTTGGCAGTCGAGTAGGCCAGGAGCACCAGTGCGGGACGGGGATCGGCACCGGTGGCGCGCAGTGCGCCAAGCAAACAGAGGTAGTCAAGAGCCAGGCGGCCGGCGACGAGAAGGATTGCCTGCCACCACTTTTGGCCCAACGCAGACCGCACGGCGTTGCGCTGGTCGAGCAGGCGGGTGCCCAACCCGGTGACCGGCGTTCGATGGCGGGCAATGTGGTTCCAAAGCGACTGCACGACCCGGGCAAATATGGCCAAGGGCCGGTTTGTGGCGATGACGACGAGACTGCAGATCGCAAAGAGAAGAAAGCCGACGAGGCCGACCAGCGCGGCGGGCACCAACCCCGAACTGGCGCCAGAACCGCCAAGCACCGCCGGGAGGGAGAACAGCGGGAGCGTCAGCAGACCCCCGACGCCCAGCATGGACGACGCCGCCAGACCGCCGGCAGCCGTGTCGGGGGCGACCCCGGCGGTGGCAAGCATTCGGAACTGGACACCCGCTCCTGCCGCGTCGCCGCCGGGGAGCACGTTGGTGACGGCGTTGCCAGTGATGCCCGCCGTAGCGACCGCGAACCACGCTCTGGTCCGCAGGACAAGTCGTTGCAAAGCAAATGTGCACGTGAAGCTGCCTGCCTCCGCCACGGCTGCGGGTGCCAGCCAGAGCAGGTTCAACATCGACAGGCGTGGCCACGCCCCCAGGACGACAGTGAGGCTTGGCAGGAGCACGTAGAGCGCCACTCCCGCCACGACAACAGCCCCAACCCGTAGCACCAGGTTTTTGCCCTTGTGCCCCGCCCCTGCCACTTGGGCCGGTCCCGGTCCTTCTCGTGTTAAGCGGTCCCCTGCCGGGCCGCCTGGCCCAGGGCCGCTACTGGGCCCCGCCACGGTCCCTAGCCCGCCGGCCGACGACGTCCCCGAACCCCCGGGCCGCTCGCTTGTAGCCATCGTGGACCCTCCAGGTCTCTTTAGCTGGCGGTCGTTTTCTCGTCGAAATGGGCCGGCAGGCCGTAGATCACCATTACGGCGATGGCGACGTAGGTGACTAAGCATTGGGAAGAGCGTGGTTGTGGCGGAATGCCCACGCCGCATCGAGCACCCGCACGACTCCGGCGATGATCAACACTACGGACGAGAATATCAGCCAACTTTGACGGCTTCATTTTGCTGTGCCTTTTCTGCTGCGTTGCTGGTCACTATCCCCACTCAGTGGTGGGGAAAGACCGCCAGCAGGATGAGCGTCACGACGACCGAGATGACCAGCGATCCTAGGCAACAAGGCGGCATGAAAAAAAGGGGAACAGCGGCGTCTTTCTAGTTTCGCCTGTTGAAAATGTTCAAGAAGAACAGGAACACATTGAGGATGTCGAGGAAGATCGACACCGCCATGAGCGGTGCCGAAGCCGTACCGGTCGTCAGGCGCAGCCTCTGGAAGTCGACCATGGTCAGGCCGGCGAAGATCACCAGCCCCAGAACGGAGTAGATGAGCGAACCGTTCGGGACTTGCGCGAAGATCATGACAATGCCGAAGATAATGAGGGCCAACAGCGCCCAGAAGGACGCCCGGGCTATACCCGAAAGGTCACGCCCGGTCCCGTAACCGGCGGCGCCCAGGCCGGTCATGAACAGCGCCGTAGCTCCCCCCGCCTCCCAAACCACCTCCGGGCCCGCGCCCGCGTAATACGCGATTGTCGGCGCTGTCCCCAACCCTATGAGGAACCCGAACAGCAACAACAAGGCTACTGCCGGCGAACTCGATGCCCGTACGGCGAACTTCATGCCGATCAGGCAAGCAAACGCGGCGATAAAGGACACCAAACCCCAACCAGTTGACAGGTCGCGACCAACGTAGGCACCGAAGGCGAAGATGCCCGTTGTGACAGCCACGAGCCACATTGTCTGGGCAAACAATGTCTGGGTGCCCTGGGTGTGCCCGAGCCCGACGCCAGTGCCTCGCCGGGCCACCGTTCCGTTCATAGCTGCTCTCCTTTGAGTTTGTTTTTCTCCATGCTCGCAGTTCGGGAGCGCTTATTGCATCCCGTACCTCCGTGGTGAGGCACTTCTTAGTCGATGGAGCCGTACAGCCGTCAGGTGCTGCTTGCAGAAATCGCTCTTGGCACGAACGACAGCACGGTGGGGAATGATACGACGTTCTCTATCCGGTCGAAGCAGGCAAGAACCCCGAGGGGGTGTTGAACCCAGCCCTCAGCCAGGCGTACAGTCCATCGGCTTCGCTCGTCGTTTGCTGGACCACGAGCGAAGCCAATTGGACGCGTGAGCCTATACGTGCGGCCCCAAGGCCGAGCGACGCCAACTCAGGCCGGCTCAGCCAACGACGATGTGGTTGACGACCGCTGTGATCCCGGCGTGGACCAGCCGGAAACGGTCCTGACCCCAGCGACACCTCCCGGGTCCTGACTGCCCTGTTTTACGTCGGCAACTGTCTGTACTGCCTCGGTTAAGATGACCAGGCGTCGTCGGTGCTCACCAATATCCGGCTGTCATCCAGCACGGGGTCAGAACCAAGTTCTTCGTTGACATCACGTTCAAGTAGGTCGTTCAGCTTGCGCATCGGTGGTCCTTGCTCGTGAGCGTTGCCCGCCCGTTATGAAACCAACGGGCCGGCAAGTTCATTACGCAAATGCTTATTTTTGGTGAGAGGTTGCGTTGTCACGTGATTGCGCAGGTCGGCAGAAACGCGAGTCAGTTAGACAAGCCATCCAAAACCTCACGGTCCTCAGCTTGGCTTCAGTGCCCCGTAGCGCTCGGGCGTCGGTCAGCTCGGTCCACCCGGTTAGCAGATAAGGGCCCGCGTAGATCGCGATCAGGTTTTCCCGTGGCAGCTCACGGGCACCACTAGAAGGTGATGCGTAACGGGGTTACGCGTCGACGACCAGGCGGTTGACGACCTGGTTGACCCCCGGGACGGACCAGGCGGTGTCGACCGCTTCGGCTAGGGCGGCGCAAGACCCGGTGGTGCCGTCCAGGTAGACAGTGTGACCGGCGCTGGAGACTTTGACCCGCGAGTCGGCGAGGATGGCTTTGCGCGCCAGGGCCTTTTCTATGCGCTCGGCCACGTCTGCGGGAATGGGCTCGTCGGTGAGGGTGACCTGGTTGTCGACCCCGCGCACTCCGGGCACCCGCCCGACGGCGTGGCGGGCAGCCTGACGTTGATGGTGGTTGTGGACCTTGCCGGTCAAGGTGACCCAGCCGTCTGTCACCGCGACCATGACGGCTCCAGGGGGCACAAATCTGTCGGCCTGGAGAACGGCGGCGCAGCCCGCGGATATGTCGTGATCGGCGATCACCGCACCGATAAAGCCGACCAGTAGCCGGCTGCCGACAGCCTTGACCCCGGTGATGTTGCCCGCGTCGCGGGCGGCCCGTGCCAGGTCGGGGAGGCTTTCCACTGCCCCGCTCAAGGTGATCACGCCATCGTCAGCCTTTACGATGATGCGGCTGTCGTCGAGCTCGGGGTCCCACTCGAACTCTTCCCTCACTTCGAACTCCAGCAGGTGGTCTGGCTTGTGCATCTAGGTTTCCTTTCTCACGGTTTTTCCTGGACCAGAATCTGACCGAGAGGTTGCCAGCCCAACCACGCGAGCTCGTGGTCCACCCCTTGCGGGTCGGGATGCACCGCCCTCTCCACTCTCAGGTTCCTTGCCTACCTTCTTCATTCGATTACGGTCCCGCTCGGCCGGCCGCAGACCACGCGGGCCAGGCCGACCAGGGTCGACACGGTCAAAGGGGCGTGGAGCATGGCCGGCGAGGCGCCAGGCGCTCCAGCAGCAACGCGAACTCGGAGCGCCCCCGGTCGGGCCACGAAACGAAGTGGGGCTTCCCACGTGCGCGCCTCACCGTCCGCGGCGGCCGCGAGCGGGGACGACCCCCCGACCACGAACTCGGTGGCGGCCCACTGGCGAAAGCCCGGGTAATGCTCGGGATGGCCGGCGACCTCCAGCGCAACTAGCCGGTGGATGTCGGAGGTGCGATTGATGCTAAGGGCCGCCACGCCCAGCGCCCCGGTGTTCAATCGCGCACGCGAGCCGAAACCGATGATGCTCGACAGCGTGTAGGGGTTGTTCGAAACTTGAACAAGCTGCGGGTGCGTAACCGGCCCGTCTGGGCTGTCGACGCTGAACCCGAACGGTTCTGCGCCTGGCCCCAGCAGGTCCGGCAGCGTCTCGGCCACGGTCCGGCGCTTGGCTTGGCGGTACTGGTCGGAGGCGATGACCCGGGCGTACAGGCCGAGCGACACATTGTTGACAAAGACCTCACCATTGACCTCGGCGAGGTCGATGGTGGTCTCACGGGCCGGGCCGAAGGCGTCGAGCGCCCGAACGGGATCGCCGCGGTCGGCGCCGAGGTCGAGGGCCAGGTGATTTCGCGTGCCCGCCGGTACGCAGACAAAGCCAAGGCCGTGGGCGGCGGCCACGGCTGCTACGGCTGCCTGTGAGCCGTCGCCACCCGCCATGCCCAAGACGTCGGCCCCCCGGGCCACCGCGCTCTCGGCCAGCGCCCGCAGGTCGTCGCCCGGGCCGAGCACTACTGGTTCAATCCCGCGACGACGGGCTTCGTCGGCCAGACCCAGCCTCGCCAGCTTGCCATCGCCTGACCGGAGGTTCATGAGCACGACGCCACATTTGGCGGACGGCACCACCCGCCAACGCTGGGCGATGGCATGGTGGACCTCCCAACTAAGGGCCACGGTGCCGAGCCCCAAGGCGAGGGCCATGCCGAAGACCACGAGGAGCACGGCCAAGGCGCCCCGCCCGGCGGCAACAAGGCTGGCGACCGAGCCGGTAACCAGGAGGAAGCTCGCCGGTGCGGCCCACCAGCGGCGCCGGCGGTTGGTGGCGGCGACCCACGAAACCGATATGGCCAGAGCGCCGGCCAGCACGTAGGGCAGGTCCCGGAGGGTGAACACGGCAAGAACGACAAGCGTGGCCGCGAAGACTACGAGAGCGCCACCGGCGGCGATCCTCGAGCGGACGGGCGGCCTGAGGCGGCGCTCGCTGCCGGCCTTCGAGGCACGTTGTCCCCCCCGCTCTGTCGCGCCGGCTGCCACTGTCGCTTCGCTCTCGCTCTCGGCTCTTCTATTGGTGTTAGTTCTACTTCTTCGGACGCAGCTGGAACGCCAGTGCGATCTCGGAGAAGCCGCGGAACATGGCGTAGAAGCCGACCCAGAGCAGCAGCAGCAAAGCTCGAGCTGGGAACAACTGCTGCGAGGCCCAGGACCCCAGGCCGACTTCGAGGATGCCGGTCGCGAGGCCCAGCCCCCAGATGGGGTTGAACGGCTGAGTCGCAACCGACTCGAAGATGTCGAGAGACCCCTTGAAGAGCAGGAGGAACCCGAGCACCGAGGCCAGAGACCAGAAGGCACCGAAGGGGGTGATGAACGACCAGATCGATCCGGCAAAGAACACGACCGCCAGCGAACCCGCGCCCATCGCCAGCCCGAGCGCACCGAGGCGATAAAAACCTCCTCGAACCCCGACAAAAGGAACACCACACCCATGAGCACTCCGACGGTCGCGACCGAGGCGATGTCCAGCCTCAGGACGACCAGTGAGATCACAAACCAGGCAACGCCCCCTATAAGGAAAAGCCACCAGTGGTCAGAGACTTCTCCGAGAGTGTGACGAATTTCGCTGGGCAACATGGGTCCTTCTCTTCCTGTTTGTCCCTTGGGCGAGCCCTCAATGGGCTCGCAAGCAACGGTAAGTACGCCGCGGGGCATGTTGTGTCCCCCAAACACGTAGTCATGACCCGACGCCACCTGACGGCTACGCAGACGCGGGGCTCTATTGGGCCCCGATCGTCACGCTCTGCCCTCCCCGGCGTCGGCGTGGCGGGCTTGCCTTCAAGCGGCATCACCACTGTCGCTTTGCGAATAACGCCCGACGTTGGCAGGGGAACTAGTTAGAAATTCGTAGACCCCGACAATCTGTAAACGCCGACGAACTGCCGGGGAAGCATTTTGGATCCGGGCTTTGCCGCCGACGGCTCTCACCCGGCGGACGGAACCGACAAGGGCACTCATCCCTACGGCGTCGACGAAGTTGAGATGGCGCAAGTCGATGTGCAGGTTGATCTCGGGACAAAGTACGTTGTGTACTGCGTGCCGTAGCGCTGCCGCACCGGTCCAGTCCAGGCAGCCAGTGGGCCTACAGACGATGCTGAAATCCGAGCCGACGTAGGTGTCGATCATCTTTTCCTCCTCGGTCACTCCGATGCTCCTGCTTCCACATGATCGTTCAGCTCAGGGTGAGCACGTATCGCCCGAACCGGGTGATCGTCGCGCTCGGTGCGGTTGCGTACCGCGTCGCCTGCCCGCACGGCACGATCGGTACGGTTTGCGTCTTGCTTCTCGGTTGCCTCGTGTTGGTGAGCGAGGACCAGCCATGCGCTGAAAGGCACTATCGCCCAAGCGGAGGACGGCGATCGGTCAGGCGTGCTGGTAGCCAGGGAAGTAGAGGGCGTCGCGCAAAGCGTTGACTGTGGCGCCCGAGCGGAGCCATCGAGATAGGAAGGCGAACCGCGGGCAACAGCGGCGAGACGAGCTCGCCCGATCACCGTTGCCGGGGACTACGAGTACAACCACGTTGGCAGCATTGCCCTAGCAGAGACATGAGGGAGGTGAATGACGCCACGGCTACGAGCTGAAGCCTCAGGATGCCCCACTCCTCGGGGTCGACGGTTCCGAACCTGTGGAGTAGCCCGGCATCGATGAGCGCGAGGCGGGCTGGGAGAACATCGGCAGCGCCGGCAAGTCGGCGACAGTTACAACGGGCATCGTGCCTCCTTGGGTAGGCCGGATGGTCGGGCCGCCGGGCGGCGAGAAGTGCCTCCCCGATGCAGGAGACCACGGTGGCTGGCATGTCACGGCTCCTCTGCTTCAGCTTGGTCGGCCAATGCTCATCGCCACAGGACGAGCCGGCGTCACAGGTCCCGGGTGATTGGCACCAGGGCCAGGCAGGTACCAAGTGGCGGGCGCGGGCCCAGAGCCGCCAGGGCCGACGTCTGTCGCCGAACGAACGATCACCCGTTCCGGGTGATACCGGCTCACCTTTAGTTGGGGCACGATGGGAGTCATGAGAGGCGAGTTGCACCACCCGGACCAGCCGATGAGCTGCGAGTTTGTCGTTCGCGGCCACTTAGGGGAGTTGTTGCTGTACGCGTTCCCCGACCTCGAGCCGGAGACGCGCGACGGGGACACCATTCTGAGGGGTGTGCTCCCAGACCGGGCCGCGTTGCACGGAGTGCTGGCCGAGATAGAGGCACTCGGCATCGAGCTGCTCGCTCTCCAGCGCTTACCCCTGGAGCCAGGTAATCTGGGAGAACAGCGTGAGCAAGGCGACGGTGGTCGGCCTCAGGAGGCGAAACCGTGATCGAGGTCCGGCGTGGGCCCTGGTCCGAGCATCGTCTGCAGGCCGTGCGGAGAGCTGGACTGGGCTAACGCCGTGTCCCTCCGCCGCTTCATAAGCGGCGCACTGCGACCGGGAACCGAGGTGGTCATCGACTTGGGCGACATCGGCCGTATCGACGCCGCTGGGCTAAGCGCCCTTGTCGGGTCCGTCCGCCGCGTGCGGGCGTCCGGCGGGAAAGCCCGGGTATCGAACCCCCGTCCGCAGGTTCAGCGACGCATGCAACTGGTAGGCGTCCATGAGTTACTGACGGGGTGCTCGGCCAGAAATGACAGACCAGGCTGCTTGAACGGGTGCACTTAGTTTAGGCCATCATGCGGCCGTGTGCCCTTCCCGGACGGCTTGTAGCAGGAATGCATCGGCCTCACCCACAGCGTGCCGCGCCATGTCTAGGTCTTTCGGTATCTCCCACTGCATTGCGGTGCTGATGGGGCAGACGTTCGTCCCAGCGCACTGCACTTTCCAACTGCACTAACAGCTCGGCGGCCTTGTGGCTCCTGTTCAGGTACGTGCAGTCTCGTAATGGCTCGGCCGCGACTCAGCCGACGAGACGCTTCGACTGAACGCGACACCCGAGAGCCGGTAGCACCATGTCACGGGGGCGCTCGACGCTGGGCCTGCGCCGCCTCGGCTACCGGGGGGCTGCGGGTGTCGTGCAAGGATGGACCTGATGTTCGCTCACGAGCGATCTGACATGGCTGACGCGTCGTCGGTTGGCCGCCGGGTGGTGCCGCGTCCGCAGCTTTTCGAGCGGCTCAACGGCTCTCAGCGCGTGGTGCTTGTCTCGGCCCCGGCGGGCAGCGGGAAGACCGTCCTGCTGCGCTCGTGGCTGCAGGCGGCGGGCTTGGAGGAGCGCGCCGCCTGGGTCGCGGTGCAGGGCACGGAGCGCGATCATCAGTCGTTCTGGGTCGCGCTGGCCGATGCGTTGCGGTCGACGATGGCCGGCGCCACGCTCGTGCGCGGAGTGACCGCGGCTCCCGATCTTCAGGCTGGGGAGATCCTCGAGCGGCTACTCGAGGACTTGAGCTCGCTCGAGGACGATCTCTGGCTCGTAATCGACGACTTGCACGAGCTGCGCTCGGCGGAGGCCCTCCGCCAGCTGGAGCTGTTCATGATGCGGGCGCCCGGCCACCTTCGGTTCGTGCTCGCCACCCGCCACGACGTACGCCTCGGGCTGCACCGCCGGCGCCTGGAAGGGGAGCTGACCGAGATCCGTGAGGCGCACCTCGTCTTCACCCTCGACGAGGCGCGCAGCTTGTTCGAGGCGGCCGGGGTGCAGCTCTCCGACGTCGCGCTGGCCTCGTTGCATGCCCGGACCGAGGGCTGGGCTGCGGGGCTTGCCCTCGCTGCGCTGTCGCTCGTAGCGCAGCCCGACCCCGATCGCTTCGCGGCCGAGTTCTCCGGCAGCGAGCGCACCGTAGCCGAGTACCTGCTCATCGAGGTACTGGACCGCCAACCGGGACCGGTCAGGCGTTTGCTCCTCCGCACGTCGCTGCTCGAGCGAGTGAACGGCGCGCTCGCCGACCTCCTGACAGGAGCGCCCGGTTCGGAGGAGATCCTGCACGAGCTGGCCGACGCCAACGCCTTCGTGGTGCCCATTGACGCCCAGCGGTCGTGGTTCCGCTACCATCACCTGTTGGCCGACCTGCTCCAGCTCGAGTTGCGCCGCAGCGAACCCAGCGAGCTCCCGGCGCTGCACCGGACTGCCGCTCAGTGGTACGCCGAGCACGGGTACCCAGTCGAGGCGGTGCGCCATGCCCAAGCGGCGGAAGACTGGGGCCTGGCGGCTCGTGTGCTCTCCGAGCACTGGTTCAGCCTCTACCTGGGCGGGCGGCACACCACCGTGGATGAGCTCCTGGCCGGGTTCCCGCCCGCCCTCCTCGCCGCCGATACCGAGCTCACCGCGCTGAGGGCGGCCGACGAGCTGTTCTGGGGGTCGCTGGAAGAGGCCGAGCGTTACCTGGCGCTGGCGGCGCGGGGGTTGGAAGGGGGAGAGGGGCTGGTGCCGGCGGAGCGGCGCGGGCGCTTGCAGGTCCTCCTCGCCGTCATGCGGCTCTGGCTCGCCCGGCGGCGCGGCGACCTGTCGGCTGTGGCCGAGCAGGCGGGCCGGCTGCTCGCCCCCGCTGAGGCCGCGGACGCTGCACAACTTGGGCTGAGCGAGGACATGCGGGCGCTGGCCGTGATCACCCTGGGCATCGCCGAGGCCTGGGCCGGGCGGCTGGAGGACGCGGACCGGCACCTGGAGCAGGGCGTAGCCCTGGCCCGCCGGGCCGGGCGGCCCTATCTCGAGCTCCTCGGCCTGGCGCACGGGGCAGCAATCGCGGGCTTCCGGTCCTATGCGGTGGGAGAGCAGCGCAGCAGGCAGGCCATCGAGCTCGCGCGCCGGCACGGGTGGGGCGAGGACCAGTCCGCCGGCGTCGCTTACGGGGTGCTCGGCGCCGTGACGGTGGGCCAGGGCCGCCTGGCGGAGGCAGAGCCGTGGCTCGAGCTCGCCGAGCAGACCCTGCGGACCGAGACCGAACCCGTCGTCGGGATGATCATCCACTATTCTCGCGGCCTGCTCGAGCTCGCCCGTGGCCGTAACGAGGAGGCACTGAAGGCCCTCGAGACCGCCGAGCGGCTGGCCGGCACGCTGGTCACACCGCCCACCCGGGCTTTGCGGGTGCGAGCCTACGTGCTGTTCGCGCTCGTGCGGCTGGACCAGACCAGCCGCGTCGAAGCCGCCCTCGCCGGGCTGGACGAGCACGAGCGCGAAAGCGCAGAGATGCGCACCGCCCTGGCGTGGCTGCGCCTCGCCCAAAACGACCCGCAGGCGGCGACGGCCGCGCTCGCCCCGGTCCTCGACGGCTCCGTCGGTCCGCCTTGGGCAGTGGCGGCTCTGCTGGTGGAGGTGACCGCACGCGACGCTCTCGGCGACCCGGACGCCGCCGGGCGTGCCCTGGAGCGGGCGCTCGATCTCGCCGAGCCGGACCGCAGCCTGGTCCCGTTCCTGGTCCACCTCCCGCCGGGGCTCCTCAAGCGCCATGCCTGGCATACCACCGCGCACGCCGCCCTGATCTCCGAAATCCTGGACCTGTCCGCCGGGACGAGCAGGCCCGCGCCACCCCCCGGCAGAGCGCGCAGCCTGCACGAGCCACTGTCAGACGGTGAGAAGCGTGTCCTTCGTTACCTCCCGACCAACCTTTCCACTCCCGAGATCGCACGGGAGCTCTACTTGTCGGTGAACACAGTGAAGACGCACCTGAGCCACATCTATGACAAGTTCGACGCGCACACCCGAACGCAGGCGGTTGAGCGCGCCCGCGCACTCGGCCTGCTCGCGCCTTCTGCAGTTAGGCGCTGAGCGCGGACACGTAGGGGTTGAGGACCGGAGGTGAAGGACGCCATAAAGGCGATCCACGTCAGTGTGGGGAGCGACTGATGATCGCTCGGAGAGACTGACTCGCTTCTGCGCGGGCCCGACGTCCGGCCCACGTCGCACTCAATAAACACGGGCATGTCGGCTGTTGGCGTCTCCGCCCGTCGCGCTGAGAGGAAACTCCGGGGAAGCTGGTGCACCGGGTCACGTTCGCAGGAGAACTCGGGGCACTGGGAGGTGTTGTCAACACCGCTTGAAAACTGACCCTTTCCCACCGGTTGAATGTTGACCCCCCTCCCGGGTGCGGGCCCACCGGCCGCGTGGCGCGGTCATTTGGCCAGGGCCATCACCTCCTCGATGTCATGCCAGTGGCGGTCCCGCCCGTTTTTGGCGGTGGGCCCGGTTGGGGCGTCACTTCATCGGCCGTCCTGTCGGGCCCGGGGCCCCGTCCGAGGTCTCGGCCCTTGAGGCGGTAGCTGTCGCCCTTCAGGGTCACCGACGGCACCAACCATTTCGAGACCGGTCTCATCAACGCCTGGTTCCGGGCCTGGCTAGAGCGGGTCCCTCGCATAGACGCCGGCCCCCTCGACGACCGTGGCGAGCCGGTCCCGTTCGACCGCAGCGCCATCCACCCCCATGCTTTTCGCCACACCTACGCCCAGACCCAGT
>JBKQUU010000069.1:0-35887 GCA_052325485.1 Acidimicrobiales bacterium
CAAGCAGACCTCCGCTCTTCGCGACGAGTTCCGCTCCGCCATGGCTGAGCCTCGAGCGGCGCTGGAAGTGGGCGCCCGAGAGGTCCGCAGCAGTTTCGACGCCGGCGGTTCGCCGGCGGCCAGCGTCGGCGTACCGACGGCGTCGAAACTGCTGCGGACCTCTCGGGCGCCCACTTCCAGCGCCGCTCGAGGCTCAGCCATGGCGGAGCGGAACTCGTCGCGAAGAGCGGAGGTCTGCTTGAGAGGCTCACCCAGGACACCATGTAGTTCCCCCTGGATGGCGGAGGTGTACTTGCGGATTTCGGCCATCCAACGCCCGGCCGTACGCGCCACTTCAGGCAGGCGCTTGGGGCCCAGCACCAGCAGGGCGATGACGAACAGCACTACCAGCTTGTCGGGGTCGAGGTTCACCGCCTACCGCCCGACCCTAAGCGCGACAGGACTGATCGGGCTTGGCCACCGCGTCAGCTCTCTGCCTTGGGTCCCTCGGCTTGGGCGCCAGCGGCGCGTTCAGCCAACAGCGCCTCCAGCTCTGAGCGCTTGAGCGTCACCGAGTCGCCTGTCCCGGGTACGGCCACCGGGGCCGCCGTGCTCACCGGTGCCGCCGGCAGGACGGGCGCCGCTACCGGTGCCACGGGTACGGCTGTGGGCGCGGCAGCGACGGCAGGGGTTTCTCCCGCCTCTGCTTCAGTCTTGGCCTTGCGGAACTCCCGCAGCGCCTCGCCCGTGTTCTTTGCCAGCTTCGGTAGCTGCTTGCCTCCGAAGAGCACCACGACGGCTACCAGGATCACGATCAGATCGTCGCCACCCGAGAAAATGGTTGACAGCACGGCCCGCACCTCCTTCCTGTATTAACCGACCGGACAGGATCCGACGTTACCACCCTTGCCAACGCAGGCATCATCGGCGCCCTGTCGACGACGTACGTCTGCTCACGAGGGAGTATTCGGAGGTGGGGGGCATGCCGGATGACGCCGGGGCGCGGGGGCGCTGACGGTCCCGGCTACTGCGCCATCTCCCTGTGACCGGCTTCAAGCTGCCGGCGGAACGCACTGACCATGAGCTCGGTGAGCTCCTCAATGGAGGTCTCCGCTACTCGCGTGTCGAGCGTCACCCTTCCCTGCTGGATCACATTGAGCCGGTCGCACAGCGCGAACAGGTGGGCGTAGTTGTGGTCGATGACGATCATGGACACCCCCCGAGCGGAGAGGTCCTTCACCAGGTCCATTATGAGCGCCGACTCCTTGGCCCCCATGGCGGCCAGGGGCTCGTCCAGTAGGAGGATCTTGGCGTTGAGCCGTGTGGCGCGGGCCACGGCGATCGCCTGGCGCTGGCCACCGGAGAGCAGCTCCACCTCTTGGTCCAGGTCCGGGACGTTGACCCTGATGTCGTCCAGGTAGTGCCGGGCCAGGGCGCGCATGCGCCGGCGCGAGAGCATGCCGACCCGGCCGAGGGTGGTCATCTCCCGGTTGAGGAACAGGTTCTCGTAGACCGTCAACTGAGGCACGAGGGCGAGGTCCTGGTACACCGTCTCGATGCCGTGGGCCCGGGCGTCCTTTACGGAGTGGAAGGTGACTTCGTGGCCCTCTACCAGGATGCGGCCCGTGTCCGGCCGCTGGAACCCGCACAGGATCTTCACCAGGGTGCTCTTGCCGGCCCCGTTGTCGCCAACCAGGCCCAGCACCTCACCTCGGTGCAGTTCGAGGTCGACGCCCTCCAGGGCCACCACGGCACCAAAGTGCTTCGAGATCCCCTCGACGCGCAGGATCACTTCATCGGAGATCGTCCGGCCCCCGGCAGTGGCCGCCGCGTCAGCGGGACCTTCGGCCGGCGCCGCACCAGGCCCTTCAGGAGTTGTGCTCATCTTCGGAGCCTCATCGCTAACCGGCTAAATTGGCCATTGAGGACCATGGCGAAGAGGATGATAATCCCTTCGAGCAAGAAGAACCAGTTCGCACTGACCCCAGTGAGGTTGAGCCCGTCCTCGAGGATCCCGAGGAAGAGAGCGCCGATCAGGGTACCCAGTACGGTGGCCCGCCCCCCAGTTAGGGCGGTGCCACCTATGACAGCCGCCACTATGGGGGGCAGCACGATGTTGAGGCCGTAGTCGCCCGGGTCCATGCTCCCCAGCCTGATCAGGTCAAGGATCCCGATGAAGCCCGAGATCGTGGAGATGATCATGAAGCACCAGATCTTGACCCGCGCCACCGGTATGCCGGCCTCGGCCGCCGCCAACATATTGCCACCAGTGGCCGTGGTATGGACGCCGAAGCGGGTGTGCTTCAGGAGGAACCAGATCGCCCCCAGCACCAGCAGGGCCCAAAGGATCGTGGCCCAACTGCCGATGCCGAGGATATTGCTGTAGTACCAGAAGGGGGAGGGGTGGGCCCAGCTCGGCGCGTGCAGGCACGCCGCCGGGAGCGGGTAGCCGTGGCATGGTGGGGTCTGGACGGGCGAGACCGGCGGGGTGCCTTTCGTCCAGGTCATCTGCTCCTGGGTGTAACTGGACCCCACCAGCACCAAGCCGTAGAGAAGGAACGTCATAGCCAATGTGACGATCAAGGACGGCACGCGGAGCCAAACAGTGATCAGCCCGTTGACCAAGCCGATGACCGCGCTCAGGACCAGAGCGATGATGATGGCGAAGCCGACGGGCACGCCCGCGCTCCAAAACCAATAGACGAACCATGGCGCCGTCAGGTACACCTGGCCTGCGGAGAGGTCGATCTCGGCCAGGACCAGCATGAGGACTTCGCCGGCGCCGATCACGATGAACGGCGCCACGTACTGGAAAGTAACGATGGTGTTGTCGACCGTGAAGAGGGCCGAGGTGCGTAAAGCGAAGTAGATGATCGTCAGGATCGTGATGCCGATCACCGTTGCTTCGGGTTGGCGGACGAGCCGCCTCAGCACGGTGCCGGGCGTAACCCCCCGCCCCCCCTTAGCGGGTGGGGCGGGGGGGACAGGCGGGCTGTTGCTAGTAGTAACCGCCGCCTGCGCCACGATTTACGCGATCTTGGCGGGAGGCTTCAAGGCGACCTGGGCCTTGCTGCTGCCCTCGAAGCGGCTCGCCGTCTTCAAGTAGGGGCCCACATTGGAACTGGTCACAAAGCCAAGGCCGGTGTCGGTGTTGCAGGGTTTCATCAGCCCACCGGAGATGCAGTAGAGGAACAGCTGGACCGTGGGGACGAAGCCTTGCAGGTACGCCTGCTGGTCGATGGTGAAGAGCAAATGGTTCTCTTGCACCTGCTGGAGGACGGGTTGGCCGATGTCCCAACCCGAGCCACCGACCTTGCCCCCGAGGTTGTACTTGGCGATGACTTCGGCGGCGGCGATCGAGTCACCGGAGTCGACACAGTAGAAGGCCTTGACGTCCTTGTTGCCCAGGTACCACTGCTCGAGCAGCGGCTCCTCCTGGGCCTGGGTGGCGCTCGTACCGACTTCCTTGAAGTCGTACCCGGCGGCGACGAAGGTGGGCTTGGCGCCGTCGATCCGGGGCTGGATGTTGCCGGTACCCGGGGTGGCGATGACGCCGGCCACCAGGTCGCCCTTGCTGACCAGGCCGCTGGCGACGATCCGTTGGGCGGCGGCGGCACCGGCGGTGAGGTTGTTCTGGCCGACATAGCACAACCTGTTGTTGCCGGGCTCGTCGGCGTTGTAGGCGATCACCGGGATGCCCTTGGCCAGAGCGTTGTCGACCGGCTGATTGAAGGCCGTGGGGTCGATCAAGGTAGTGGCGATGCCGTTGACGCCGGCGGCAATGGCCGCGCTTATGGCGGTGACCATGTCGGTGGCGAGCGAGGTCGTAGAACCGGTCCACGCCGGTGTGGGTATGCCGAGGATCGTGGCCGCGTCCTGGAGCCCGTAGATCGTGGGCGTGAAGAAGGTATTGGTGGTCACGTGGTTCACGAACGTGAACTTGTACGCCGGGTGGCTGGCGAACATCGGGATGTCCTCGGCCCGGAATCCCTGGGCGGCGGCGCCCCGTTCCGTCAGCACTTCGGTGAGCGCGCCCATAAAGGGCACAGCCGCCGCGGTCATCCCGACGTTGCGCAGGAACCTTCTCCTGGACGCGTCATATTTCTTGGGATCTACTTGATAGGGTTCTGTAGCCATTCTTACCCTTTCCCCTAGCCGCCACCTGCGTGGCAGCGCCGCTGTTGCCAGGCGTCCTCGCCCCGGCTGGTCGACAGCGGGGGGCGGTCGGAGCTGCCCGGATGTGTCGCCGGAAGGTTAGCGCTCACACGGGGCCGCCGCAAGGAGCCCCCTGGATCTGTACAAACCCGACCAATATCCCCCATTCCGGTGCGCTGCTCGGCCAGGGTTGCCGCTCCTTCGCCCCTGGTGCCGTTGCCGTGGCCCGTCCGGGCCCCAAGCCCGCTAGGGGCCGCTCCTGGTGGCTACGACCAGCTCTCTGACCTGGCTCTCGAGCAGGCGACGAGCATCAGCCGGCAAGGCGTCGTCGGTCACCAGCACGTCGACCTCGGACAGTTCGGCCATGGTGCAAAGCGCCGTCGTGCGCCATTTGGTGTGATCGGCCACCACCACCAGCTTCCGGCAGCGGGAGATGAACGCCCGGTTCGTCTCGGCCTCCGAGATGTTCGGTGTTGTGAGCCCGGCGACGGGGTCCATGCCGTGCACGCCGAGGAACAGCAAGTCGAAGTACAGCGAGCGGATGGCGGCGTCCGCAGTGGGCCCCACGAGGGCGTCGGACGGGGTCCGGAACTCACCACCGGTGAGTATCACTGTTGTCCCCACCCGGCCGCCTTGCTGGAGCTCGTGCCATACGTTCATGGAGTTGGTCACCACGGTGATCTGGTCGACGCGGGAGAGCTGGCGGGCCAGCGCCCACGTCGTTGTGCCGGCCGACAGTGCGATGGCCGAGCCCGGCTTTACGAGCCGGGCGGCGTGCTCGGCGATGGCCGATTTCTCGGGCTGTTCCCGGAGCGCTTTTTTCTCGAAACCCGGCTCCTCCGTCCCTCGCTGAGCGAGAACGGCGCCGCCGTGCACTCTCTCGATGAGCCCGTCGCGTTCCAGGGCATCGAGATCCCGGCGCACGGTCATCTCCGACACCAGGAAGGTCTCGCTCAGCTCGGTCAAGCGGACGCCCCCCTTGAGCTGGAGCTCCTCCAGGATCTGGTGACGCCTCATGCGGGCTAGCACCTTCGGCCTCCCTGGCCCGCTCAGCCGGCCATTTCCCGCAGGCGGGCCGCGGCCGCCTCGGGGACGATGTCGTTGGCGAACGCTCCCATGCCTGACTCCGACCCGGCCAGGAACTTCAGTTTGTCATTGGCCCGCCGCAGGGTGAACAGCTCGAGATGAAGGGCGAAATCCTCTCTCCCGGTCCGCGCCGGCGCCTGGTGCCATCCCGAAATGTAGGGTGCCGGTTTGTCGAACAGTTGCGCGAAGCGGCCGAAGAGGTCGTGGAGGACCTCGGGCAGCTCGCGGCGCGCCGGCCCGGCCAGGCCCGCCAGGTCAGCGACGCGACGATTGGGGTAGCAGTGGAGCTCGTAAGGCCAGCGGGCGGCGTGCGGTACGAAGGCCGTCCAGTGCTCGGTGGCCAGCACGACACGTGACCCGTCGGCGCGCTCGGCGGCGAGCACGTCTTCGAACAGGTTGCGCCCGCACCGCCGCCGGTACCCCTCCACCGTATTGAGGACACGTTCGGTGGTGGGCGTGACGAAAGGGTAGGCGTAGATCTGGCCATGGGGGTGCGGTTGGGTGACCCCTATCTCCTGGCCCCGGTTCTCAAAACAGAACACCTGCTCCACGTCGGGGCGAGCACCCAGCTCCACGGTCCGGTCGATGAGGGCGTCCAGCACCAGGTCGATACGTTCTGGTTTCAGGTCGTGGAAGGCGGCAGCGTGGTCGGCGGTGTAACAGACCACCTCGCAGCGCCCGGCGCCGGGGCTTTCGGCCAGCAGGCCGGCCCCGGTCGCCAGTGCGCCGGGAGGAGGGCCGGCCCCGGGCACCTCGGGGGGCGGGGCCGCCAGCGCCGGGAACCGGTTCTCGAAAACCACGACCTCGTAGTCATGTTCCGGCACCTCGGTCATGTGGTCGTCGGTGGAGGGGCATAACGGGCAGTCCTGGGCGGCGGGTAGGTACGTCCGGTCCTGGCGGTGGGAGGCGTACATGACCCACATACCGAGCAATGGGTCACGACGGAGCTCCGACGAAACGCCCACCGGGCTGATATCGCGTAGATCCTTAGCCTGTCGCGGAGCGTCCCCGACGGCGTCGTAATAGATGATCTCGCGGTCGTCCGCGAGTCGTTGGCTCGTCTTCCTCACTTCAGCTGGCTTCCGACAGAGGTCCCCCTAGGGCAACCCTAACGCACGGTTACCAGTATCTATCACATTCTGTCATTGATTGCTCTCAGCCCCGGTGCCGCCGTCCCCGCCGGCGGCGCCCAGGAGGTCGTCCAGAGCGAAGACGGAACGGACGGAAAGCTCGGCCTCGGCCAGCGGGCCCCGTCCCGTCGTCGACGGGCCCCTGCGGTCTATTACGCACAGGACCGTGCTTACCAGTGCGCCCCGGGCGCGGAGCTCTTCGGTGGAGGCGACCACCTGGCCGCCTGTCGTGATGACGTCCTCTACCACGAGGAGGCGCCGCCCGGCCACGTCCGGCCCCTCCGACAACTTGGCCGTGCCGTACGTCTTGGCCTGCTTGCGGACAAGCACCTGGGGAAGGCCGGTGAGGAGGGAAAGTGCCGTAGAGATGGGTACCCCTCCCAGCTCCAGGCCGGCCAGTACTTCGGTCTCGGGGGGCACGAGGGAGGCGGCCAGCTCGGCCACGGCCTGCAGCAGGAGGGGGTCGGCCTCGAACTGGTACTTGTCGAAGTAGAAGTCCGTCACCTGGCCCGAGCGCAACACGAAGTGGCCGCGCAGGTAGCACGCCGCCTGCACCCGTCGGGCCAGCTCGGCCTTGTCGGCCCGGCCCGTCATCTCCTGTCCCGGCCCGACGACGGCCTTGGCCCCGGCATGCGGCGAGGTTAGCGCCTAACCTGTGCGGGGCACCGACCCCGGGGCCGAAGGCCCGGGACTGAAGGCCCGGGACTGAAGGAAGGTCACACGATGAAGGATGCACACGCACTGACGGCAGCGCTCCCCGGCGGGGGCCATGTCCCCCTGCTCGGCTTTGGGACCTGGCAGCTGGAGGGGACGGAGGCGTACGAAAGTACGCGGGCGGCCCTGGAGATCGGCTACCGGCACATCGACACGGCGACGGGCTACTCCAACGAGGACGGCGTCGGCGCCGCCCTCCGTGACAGTGGCATCGAGCGGGGCGAGGTCTTCGTCACGACGAAATGCCCGCCCGAGCGGGCCGGTTACGAGCTGAAGACCTTGGACGAGAGCCTGGCCGCCCTGGGGGTGGACTTCGTCGACCTCTGGCTTGTCCACTGGCCGCCGAACGGCCAAGCCCGCCCCGCCACCTGGAGACAGTTCATATCGGCCCGCGACGCCGGCAAGGCCCGGTCCATCGGCGTGAGCAATTACAGCATCGCCCAGATCGACGAGCTCGTCGAAGCCACCGGGGAGCGCCCCTCGGTGAACCAGATCCCGTGGAGCCCGTTCCTCTACGACGCGGCGACGGCGACCGCCCTGAGCGAGCGCAGCGTGGTCCTCGAGGGTTACAGCCCGCTCAAGCGCAGCAACCTTTCGCACCCGCTGCTCGCCGAGCTGGCTCGCACTTATGGTAAGACCCCGGCCCAGATCGTGCTCCGATGGCACCTGGAGCACGGTTTCGTCGTGATCCCGAAGTCCTCCCGGCGTGAACGGATCCAGGAGAACTTCGAGCTCGGCTTCGAACTGGCCCCCGAAGACGTCTCCCGCCTTGACAAGGTCAAGGGGGGCAGCCGTTAGGAGAGGCCCCCTGGCTAACCCCGAGACGGCGGGCGCCAGGCTGGTCGAGCCGGTTGCTCCACCGCTCGGCAAACCGCGAGCAGGAGCGCCTCGGAGCCGGGGCGGCCCACCACGCCCATACCGACGGGAAGTCCTTCGACGAGCCCCATGGGGGCGGTGGCGATGGGCCAACCGGCGATCGAGGGTGCCGTCGTGATGGGGGAGGCGGCGGCCGGACCACCGCCCCGTACCAGGTCGCTCTTCCAAGCCGGGCCGTAGGTCGGGGCGACCAGGGCGTCGGCGCCGGCGAAGGCCGGCTCGAGGCACCGCTCCACAGCCCAGGCCAGGTTGCGCCCCCGGGCCTCACGGTACCGGTCGTTACCAGATCCGCCCAGGTCGAGGGCGCGCTCGAACAGTTCATGGCCGAAGTGGGCGAGCTCTATCGCCGCATGGCCCTGCTCGTGCCGAATGACCTCACCGATGTCCTGCGGGCCGTCGTTACCCCTGGTGGGGAGGTAAGCAGCCAGGCCGTCCACCAGCTCGCACAGGAGCACGGTGAGCTCGTCCTCTTCTTCTGCCGGGGTGGGGACGGCCGCCGGGACATCGTGGACCGTGGCCCCGGCCGCCGTCAACCGGCCCACGTTCTCGTCGAACAACGCGTCGGTGGCCGGGTGGCCGGTGCGCCACGTACGAGCCACGCCGATACGCAGGCCCGTTACCCCCTGGCGGGCGCGCCCGAGGATCCCCGGTCGGGCCATCAGGACCTCGAGCAGCAAAGCTACTTCGTCGACCGTCCGGGCCATCGGGCCGGGGCTGTCCTGGCTGGCGCTTATCGGGACGATGCCCATCCTCGGCACAGACCCGACGCCGGGTTTGATGCCGCAGACCCCGTTGAGCGACGAGGGACAGGTGATGGACCCGTCCGTCTCCGTACCGACGGCCAGCGGCGCCAGCCCGGCCGCCACTGCCGCCCCGGAGCCGGAAGACGAACCTCCCGGGCTGCGGTCCAAGGCCCACGGGTTGGCGGTGAGGCCACCGACGGCGGACCATCCAGACGTGGAGCGAGGCGACCGGATGTTTGCCCACTCAGAAAGGTTGGTCGTCCCCAAGATGACGGCGCCGGCGTCGCGCAACCGGCGCACCAGGGGCGCGTCAGCTCGTGCCGGCCGCCCGGACAGGCTCGTCGCTCCTGCCGTCGAGGGCAGGCCGGCCACCTCGATGTTGTCCTTCACCAGGACGGGGATACCGTGCAACGGTCCGCCGCCGCCTCCCTCGTCCGCCGCCTGCGCCTCGGTCAGGGCGGTGCCCGAGACCGCCAGCACGCTCCGCAGCGCCGTCGGGGACCCGTCCGCGTCCAGCACCGCTATCCGCTCGAGCAGCCCTTCGGTCAGGACCAGGGCGGGGACGCGCTCACGCTGCAGGGTGAAAACATCTGCGTACGCCAGTCCCTCGTCCAACGTCACAGCCATCCCCGTTCGTCGGCGGCCCACACAGCCTCCGCTCGGTTGCGGCCGCCGGTCTTGGCTATAGCGGCGGACAGGTAGTTGCGGACCGTTCCCTCGGACAGGAAGAGCTTGTCGGCGATCTCGGAAACGGTGGCGCCTAGGCGCCCCGCCACGAGCACGTCACGTTCCCGGGGCGTGAGTGGGGAAACGCCGTGGGCCAGCGTGTCCGCGGCCAGGGCGGGGTCAACGACGCGCTCTCCGGCTGCCACTCGGCGGATGGCATCGGAGAGCTGTTCGGCCGGGGCATCCTTGACCACGAACCCGTACGCGCCCGATTCCATGGCCCGGCGGAGGTAGCCGGGCCGCCCGAAGGTGGTGAGGATGAGCGACCGGCATTCGGGCAGCTCCTGGGTAAGAACGGCGGCCGCCGCCAGACCGTCGATCCCCGGCATTTGGATGTCGAGCAAGGCGATGTCGGGACGGTGGGCCTTGGCCGCGGCGACCACCTCGTCCCCCCGGCCGACGGTGGCGACGACCTCGAAGTCCTCTTCGAGGGCGAGCAGCGCCGCCAGCGCCGTGCGGACAAGCTCCTGGTCATCGGCCAGGAGCAGGCGTATCACGCCCGTGCCCCGGCTTCGGCGCCGAGCGAGACCCGCAGCCGCCAGCCGTTGGGGTCACGGGGCCCGGCCTCGACTCGGCCGCCGGCTTCGCTGACCCGTTGGCGCAGGCCGGCCAGGCCCTTGCCGGCCAGGGGCGCCCCGCCGACGCCGTCGTCGATGATCTCGACCGACGAGGTCGAAAGCAAGACGGCACAGGAAGTGGCGTGGGCGTGCCGGACGATGTTGGTCAGCCCCTCGCGCAGCACCCAACCGAAGAGCTCATGATGGCGGGCATCGACGATATCGACCGCGCTCGGCAGGTCGGCCGCCACCCCGGCCGCCCGGAGAAGCTCCTTTCCGGTGGCCAGTTCTCCGGCCAGGGTGACCTCCCGGTAGTTCGCCACCGCCGACCGGACGTCGGTAAGGGCGCGCCGCGCCAGGGCTTCGACCTCGCCCATCTCGACCAGGGCGCGAGCCGGGTCGGTGGCACCGATCCGGCGGGCGAGACCGGCCTTCACCGTGATGGTCGTCAGCGAGTGGCCCAGAAGGTCATGCAGGTCGCGGGCGATGCGAGACCGCTCGTTCTCGGCCGCCAGGCGGGCCAGCTCGGCGCGGGCCTCGGCCAGGGCACGGTTGCCCCGCATCATCTCGAAGAACCCGAACATGGCCAACGCGATGGTCGGGATGGTGATGACTGTGCCGTTGTCCACCGCCGTGCCGAGGCTGTCGTGCCACGAAGGGACGGCGACGGGGACGAGCAGCGCCATCAGCGTCATGGTGACGACTATGGGGGTGGAACGGCCCCCGAGACGAGCGACGGTCACGACGACGATGAACACGCACATCACGAAGGCGTCGGCATGAGCGAACGGCAGCTCGGCGAGCCACAACGCCACCATGGCGGCGTAGAGGCCCCAGAAGCGGCGGGGGTGAGCCTGCCAGCTCTCCGGCAGGACGAAGAGGTAGCACACGCAGAAGGCCACGACGATGGCGTAACCGGCGACCGCAGCTGAGCCCCGGGAATCGTCCGCGGTGGCCCCGACGACTTGCAGGAGGTACACGAGGAAGATCCCCGGGAAAACTGTCCGGCGCCAGCCGCGTGCCCATTTGCGCTGGTTGGCGACCCAGGCCGTCCAGGCCGGGTCAGCGGGCTGCGTGCCTTTGGCCATCGTCCCAAACGTACCGGGCGCGACCGTACGGTCAGCGACCGCGCCCGGGGCGGGGGCCGGTTCAGACCCGCGTCGTGTCACGCTGGTAGACCCGGGCTGCCAACTGCGCCAGCCCCGCGGTCCAGACGGCGATGACGACCCAGGCCTGCGCTGGTGGCCAGCCACCGGCGCCGAGAGCGGACTTGCCCGCCTGGACGAGCCAGTAGGACGGGAGGCACTTCACCAGGGTCAGGAACGCGCCGCTTGTCGCCAGCGGTCCCCAGGCCCCCCCGAGCAGAGCGAACAGGGTGGTGGCGCCGCCCATGGCCGGGCCGATGGAGTCGGGTGTCAGGAGATGGCCGAGGAGGACACCGAACACGGCGAAGGGGACAAGCCCGACGAGGACCAGCGCCGTCATGGTCAGCCATTGGCCGGCGGACAACCGCACCCCGAGGGACGTCCCCGCGGCATAGAGCACCACCAGGCTGAGCAGCGCCATCAGGTACCCGCAAAGCACCTTCGCCTGGAAGTAGGCGCTTGTGGCCAGGGGCGTGATGCGCATCTGGCGTACCCATCCGATCTGGCGCTCGGCGGCGATGCGGGCCCCGCTCGAGATCACTGCGGTCATTGTCCCCCAGGCCGCCATGCCCGTCATGTAATAGAGGGGGAAGGGGATGCCGTCAAGGTGGGCCCTCCTGTTGGTACCCCCGATGACCAGGAACAAGAGCAATGGGAAGCCGAGCGAGAAGATCAAGAAGCGGCGGTTGCGGAACGTGCGGAGCACTTCGTAGCGCAGGTAGGCCGAGTGCTTCATCGGGCCACCACTACTTCTTCATCGTCCTCGTCGGCTTCGTCCCCGTCAGCGGTCAGTTCCAAGAACGCTTCTTCGAGGCCGGCACCGCGCACCTCGATGTCACGGGCGGCGGGGAACATCCGGAGCATTTCCCGCAGGGCGGCGTCCGAATCGCGGCACGAGAGTACGACCGCCTCGCCCCGGGCGTCGGCGTTGGTCACCCCGGGCAGCGCCGACAGAGCGACGAGGTCTGCGCCGGGGAGAGTGGCCCGTAGGGTCCTGCTGCCCGCTCGCGCTTTGATCTCGGTGGCCGGGCCATCGGCGACGATCCGCCCGCGGGCCATGAGGATGATGCGGTCCGCGTAAGCGTCCGCTTCCTCCAGGTAATGGGTCGCGAAGATGACCGTCTTCCCTCTGGCGGCAACGGCGCGCATGGCTGTCCAGAACTCATGGCGGCTTTCGACGTCCAGCGACGCCGTCGGTTCGTCCAGCACCAGCAGGTCCGAACCGGCGACGAGGGCCATGGCAAAACGGACGCGCTGGGCCTGGCCGCCGGACAGTTTCATCGTCTGGCGGTCGGCGATCTCCGCCGTACCCGTCAGCCTGAGCACGTCCTCCACGTCGAGGGGACGGGGATATAGGGAGGCCATCATGGTGACGAGCTCGCGCACGCTCAAGTTCTGGATCAGTGAACCCGTCTGGAGCATGCCACCGACGACGCCGCTCCTGACGGCGATGGCCGGCGACATGCCGAACACCGAGACACGGCCCGAGTCGGGCCGGCTAAGCCCGAGCACCATGTCTATCGTCGTGGTCTTCCCGGCCCCGTTCGGTCCCAGCAGGGCCACGGTCTGCCCGACATCTATGGCTAAGTCGATGGAGCGCACGGCGTGCACCTTGCCGTAGGACTTGCTCAGATGGCTGAGACGGATCCCCCCTGCGCCCAAGTTGTTGACAATGACGTTGTCGTTGCTGTCTGCGACCATGTCCTAAACAATGACAGCGGGGCACTCGTACCGTAAGTGCGAGGGGTCACAACTTGGGCCTTACATCTGTCATATCAGTTCGTCATATCGGTCCTGAGGAAGGGCCGGCTGGGGACCGGAGAACGAATATGTCCCGGGCCCCACCTCGAACACGGCCTCCCTTTGCCCTATGGCGCCCGGGTACCTGGCGATAGATGTCGGCCCCGTCCCGTCGGCGTCCTCGACCTCTTCGGGCCGGGCGGACGGTACATGAACAGTGGCCCGGACATTGGGAGGTACGTCGACGTTGAACGTGAACCGGTGCCCGTCGCGTGCCCACGCCGTCGAGATCTCCCCACGCACCGAGCGGAACGAACCCCGGGCGTAGCTCAAAGACCCACCGGGGTGGGGCCGGATCTCGAGCCGGTCAAAGCCAGCCGCTCCCGGCGCGAGCTCGATCCCGAGAACGAAGCGGTACAACCATTCCCCCACCGAACCAAGAGAATAGTGATTGAACGAGTTCATGAGCGGCGACTGGAACCCGTTCTCGTCGGCCCAGCCGTCCCAGCGCTCCCAAATGGTTGTCGCCCCTCGGTCGATCGTGTACTGCCAAGATGGGAAGGAGCGCTGCTCGAGGAGCCGGTAGGCGACGTCCGAGTACCCGTTGGCGCTGAGCACCGGCAAGAGGTACCCGACGCCGACGAAACCCGTGGACAGGTGCCAACCGTCACGGGCGATGGCCTCGACCAAGTGTGCGGCGGCCATAGCCCGGAGGTGGTCGGGGACGAGGTCCATGTACAAGGCCAGCACGTAGGAAGTCTGCGTCCCGCTCTCGAGCCGGCCTGATCGGTCGACATAGGCTCTTGCGAAGGCGTCTCGGACGTGGCTCGCCAGCCGCTGGTACCCAGCAGCCTCCTCTGGCCGGCCGACGGCCCGACAGGCTTCCGCCATAAGGGTGGCGTCGTAAGCCCAGTACGCTGTGGCGAGAAGCTCGCCCGGGGTGAAGTCGCCTTTCGGGGCCAGCCAATCGCCGAAGTTATTGCCGAGCTCTCGCGTCCTCAGACCGTCCGGGTTGCTAGCCGCCAGGAAGTCCATCCAGGCCGTCATCGACTGGAAGTTCCGCTCGAGCACCCCGTTGTCGCCGTACATCTTGTAGATGGTCCATGGCACGATCACGCCCGCATCGCCCCACGCCGGTGCCGCCGCCCCGTCGAGGTCAAGCCGGGGAGCAAAGTCCGTAAAGGCGCCCGAAGGCAACTGTGCATCGGAAATGTCGTCGAGCCACTTGGAGAAAAATGACGCGACGTCGCGGTTGTACGCCGCCGTGCGGGCGAAGATTTGGGCATCGCCGAGCCACCCGAGGCGCTCGTCGCGCTGCGGGCAGTCGGTCGGGATGCTGATGAAGTTGCCTCGTTGGCCCCAGTCGATATTGGCGAACAACTGGTTGACTTCTGGGGACGAGCATTCGAAGGACCCGGTACGGGGCGTGTCCGAATGCACAACGCAGGCGGTGGCGTCGACCGGGCTTAGGTGACGGGACAGGCCGGAGATCTCGGCATAGCGAAAACCGTGGAACGTGAACCGAGGTTCCAGCACCTCGCTCCCACCCGAAGTCGTGTACGTGTCTGTCTGGCGGGCCGTACGTAGGTTGTGAACGTAGAGGCTGCCGTCCTGGCACAGCATTTCGCCATGGCGGACGCGGACAGAAGTGCCGGCCGGCTCGTCGACGCTGATCCGGGCCCAGCCGGCTAGGTTCTGGCCGAAGTCCACGATCAGCTCGCCGCCCGGGGCGGTCCGCACGCTCTTGGCCTGCACCTCCTCGGTGACCAGGACCGGTGGGCCCGGGTCGGCCACGAGGGGCACCTCGCCCCGACGACGACAGGAGACCTTCGCCCACGAGCTGGCATCATAACCAGGCCGGTCCCAGCCCTTCGGCTCTCGAAGCCCGTTCCTGCGCTCGCCCATCAGCAGGTCGGCGTGGGCTATGGCGCCCGTCGAGCTCTCCCACCGCTCGTCGGTGACGATCTTCTGCTCGCTACCGTCGGTCAAAGTAATGACCAGCTGGGCCAGCAACTGCGGGTCACGGGCGTAATGGGCACCGGCCCGCTTGGCGTCAAAGCCGTAGAACCCGCAGGCCCAACCGTCGGCGACTATGGCCCCGACAACATTGTCACCGTTGAGGAGCAGCCCGGTCACGTCGTACGTCTGGTACAGCAGCCGCCGGGCGTAGTCGGTCCACCCCGGCGCCAAGACGGTGCCGCTCACCAGGCGGCCGTTGACCGAGAGCTGGTAAATGCCGAGCGCCGTCGCATAAAGACGCGCCGACCGAACGTCCCCGTCCAGCCTGAAGGCCCGCCGCAAGTAAGGTGGCGGTCTCATGGCATGAGCCACGGCGTCGACGGGCCCCTCTGTGCTCGGCGGGTCGGTCGGGCCGTGGCCCGAGCCGCGCCCGATCCAGGAGGCGCTCCACCCGGTAATGGGGTCCAACGCCGTCTCGAAGCTGGCGGCGGCGCTCCATGGGCCCTGCCCGCCCATCTCGTCCCAGACGCGGGCTTTCCACTGGTACGTCCGGCCCGGCGCCAGGGGTGCCCCGGCGTAGGGGATGTCGGTCGAGCCTTCCCCCCAAACGCGCCCGCTGTCCCAGGGCACCGCCCCAGAACTGAGGTCACCTTCGGCGGGGCCGACCCTAACCTGGTAGGCCGTCTGCCATCGTCCGGCGCCACCGGAGCCGTGGCTCACGGTACGCCAGCTGAACCGGGCCCGGTCGGGCTCGACGCCCAGCGGGTTGTCCTTGTGGGCGCAACGAAGCTCGACCGGTACGAGCGGTGCCACGGGCTCAGAGCCCCGAGAGAGGCATCACTTCAAGTATCCCCGGCGCGGCCCGCAGCTGCTTTATCACCGGCTCCGGCACGGGCTCTTCCAGCGAGATAGCCATTATCGCCGTGTGCCTGTCCGCGGAGCGGCCCAGGTGGAGGTCGTTGATGTTGATGCCGGCGCCGGCCAAGGCCGACGTCACCAGGGCGACCATGCCCACCCGGTTGTCGTTGCGCACGACGAGCAGCCAGCGGGCGAACGGGAGCTCGATCTCATGCTCGTCGAGGAGCACGATCCTCGGCTCGTCCTGGCCGAACAGGGTCCCCCCGACAGCTCGCTCTCCTCCCCGGACCAGCACGAGGTTGATGTACCGGTGGGAGGCGCTGGCCGTCGTGGCCCGCACTTCCAAGCCCCGTTCTGCGGCCAGGTGGGCCACGTTCACATAGGAGACAGGGTCATCACTGGCGGCCGAAAAAAGCCCCTTTTGCGTCGCCAGGGTGAGCAGGCGGGTGTCATGGCTGGCCAGGGGCCCCGCATACTCGATCTCCAGCACGCCCGGCAGTTCGCCGGCCAGCGACGCAAAAAGGCGCCCGAGCCGCTCGGCCAAGGGCACGAAGGGCCGCACGACCTCGTCGACCTCGGCCGCGGGCACGTTGACGGCGAAGGGGGCAATGTCGCCGGCCAGGGCCAAGACGACCTGTTCGGCGATGGTCACGCCCGCTTTGTCCTGGGCCTCGCGGGTGCTGGCCCCCAGGTGCGGGGTCACCACCACCTCGTCTAGCTGCAGCAGCGGTGACGGCCCGGGGGGCTCCACGGCGAACACGTCCAGGCTGGCGCCGGCCACGCGGCCGTCTGAGATGGCCCGGGCCAGGGCGTCTTCGTCGACGATGCCGCCCCTCGCCGTGTTGACCAGGCGCAGGCCCGGCTTGGCCGCAGCCAGCAGCTCGGCGCTCACCAGGCCCATGGTCTCAGGGGTCTTCGGCAGGTGGATGGTGACGAAGTCTGACTGGCGTACCAGGTCCTCGAGGGGGACAAGTTCGACGCCGATCTGGCGGGCCCGCTCGTGGGCCAGGTAGGGGTCGTAGGCGACGAGGTGCATGCCGAAGGCGAGCGCCCGTTGGGCGACCAGCGTCCCTACCCGGCCCAGGCCGATAATGCCGAGGGTCTTGCCATAGAGCTCGACGCCCTCCCAGCGGGAACGCTCCCACCGGCCGGCTTTCAGCGCCGAGTGGGCCTGGGGGATGTTGCGCGCCTGAGCCAGGAGAAGGCCCATGGTGTGCTCGGCCGCCGAGAGGATGTTGGACTGCGGAGCGTTGACCACGGTCACGCCCCGCCTGGTGGCGGCGGGGACGTCGACGTTGTCCAGGCCGATGCCGGCCCGGCCCACGACGGCCAGGTCTCGCCCGGCGGCCAGCACCTCCTCGGTCACTTTGGTGGCCGAGCGGATGACCAGGGCGGAGGCGCCCGGGACCACCTCGAGCAGGGCGGCGGGGGACAACCCCAGGCGGACGTCAACTTCGTGGCCGGCCTTGGCGAGCAGGTCGAGGCCGGGTTGGGCGATTTCTTCAGTGACCAGGACGCGGGACATCCCACATGCTCGCACCGTGACGGGCTCGGCTCCAGTGCTTACCGCCGGGCGAGCACCGGGCGGTGGCGCAACCGGCGGCAACTCGTCGCGAGCGGCCGGCGCTCCTGGCAGACTGGCGGGATGCCTGAGACCGAGCTTCCCGATATCGTCATCCCCCCCGGCCTGCTCCCGGCTGACGGCCGTTTCGGCAGCGGGCCGTCGAAGGTGCGCGCCGAGGCCGTCGCTTCCCTGAGCCTTGCCGCCAAGGGCCCCCTGGGCACGAGCCACCGGCAAAAGCCGGTCAAAACGCTGGTGGGCCGGTTGCGCTCCGGTCTGGCCGAGCTGTTCGGGCTCCCCGACGGTTACGAGGTCGTGCTCGGCAACGGAGGCACGACGGCATTCTGGGACATCGCCACCTTCTGCCTCATCGAGCACCGCAGCCAGCATCTTTCCTTCGGTGAGTTCTCCTCTAAGTTCGCCGCCGCGGCGAAGGCCGCTCCCTGGCTCGACGACCCCGATGTCGTCACCAGCCCCGTCGGCACCCACCCCTCAGCTATCGGACGGTCGGGCATCGACCTCTACGCGCTAACTCACAACGAGACGTCCACCGGCGTGATGATGGAGATCCGCCGGCCGGACGGCGTTGACGCCGGGGCGCTCGTCGCCGTCGACGCCACCTCGGCCGCCGCCGGCCTGCGCGTTGACGCCGGGGAGTTCGACGTCTACTACTTCGCGCCGCAAAAGGGCCTTGCCTCCGACGGAGGACTGTGGGCCGCGCTCCTCTCGCCGGCGGCCGTCGCCCGGGTCGGGCAGTTGACGGGACCAGGGTCGGCCCGTTTTGTGCCCGCCTTTCTCGACCTCGGCATCGCTTTGGAGAACAGCCGCCTCGACCAGACGTACAACACCCCCGCCGTGGCCACCCTCGTACTGGCTGTCGACCAGCTCGACTGGCTGCTCGGGAACGGCGGCCTGGAGTTTGCTGCCGGCCGTTGCGACCGCTCCGCCGAGATCCTCTATGGCTGGGCCGAGTCCACGGCCTACACGGCCCCGTTCGTGGCCAAGCCCGACGAACGCTCCCACGTGGTCGGTACCATCGATTTCGACGCTTCCGTCGACGCTTCGGTCGTGGCCAGGGTCCTGCGTGCCAACGGCATTGTCGATACCGAACCCTACCGCAAGCTCGGGCGCAACCAGTTACGGGTGGCCATGTTCCCGGCTATTGACCCGTCCGACGTCGCCGCCCTCACTGGTTGCATCGACCATATAGTGGGCGCCCTTTCGTAAGGGGGGCAGCGCTTTCAAACTTGTCCCTTAAACGGGGACAACGCAAATGCGGCCCGGCCTCCGGGGGCGCTCCTATTTCTCCGGCAGAGCGCGATCCCCAACGTCAGAGCCGGTTGTCGACCTCGGTGACGTACTCCCAGTCGACATGGTCGTGGTGCTCGATGATGACGGGAGTGCCCTGTCCCTGGGACAACTCCCGGGCGCGCACCTCGGCGTCCTCGTCACTGTTCATCTCACGGGTCTCGATCTCGGCACCGCCTGGTCGGGAAAAGCGGTACCGGCGGGTGATGGCGGCGGAGGGCCCGATGTCGGTCATCTGGCGATGATACCGGCCACCTCGTCGCTACCCTGACCCGGGTTGAGCGGGGACGAGGCGCCCGGCCACCCCCTCAGGGTCGTCGCAGCCAACGAGCAGTTCGTCGAAGTTGGCGCCCTCGAGCCGCACCCTCACCCCTCGGGGCGAGCCGTGATGGACCACGGCGAAGACCTTCGTGCCCTCCGAGTGGAACGTCCCGATCACGAACAGCCCTGGCCACGCCGCCCCCACGGACTTGGTGAAGGCATTGACGGCGTGCACCGCGTCGTCCACGACCTCCACCTGCCGGACCGAAGACATAGGCACCCGGATGTCCCCGTGCACCGCCTCCGCCTTTTCGGCCACGCTGAGATGTACCACCAGTTCGTCACCTTCACGGCTAAGTTCGGCCATCACCACCTCCGCTGGCGCGGACGTTAGCAGTTCTGTCCGGGCGCCGGCAGCTACCGGCCGGGCCCCGGGGCGGCGCGGTCGTACCGGGCCGAGCAGCGAGGCGGTGAAGGGCCGGGCCCGGGCCGAGGGCGAGATGTTTTCCTTTGTTCATTTTCCGTTCAATGTCCCATGGGTAAGTAAGCCATTGGCGGCCCGGGGACAGCGGCACCGGGCTTGAGAGTCATGACGGGTGATGCCGCGCCCGTACGAGCCCTTGGCCCATTTGTCCGTTCGTCATTGAACCGCGCCAGGAGTGGAGCATGCCCAGCTTTATAAGCCCCCAGAAATCCGGCCACAAAGCCATGTCAGGATTAGCTCTGTTAGCCACCACGATCTTGTCCGTCGTCTTGGCGCCCAGCGCCGTCAGCGCTTCCGCAGCCACCAGCACGGAGAAAAACGCCTCGAACAGAGTGACGATAGGAGAGTCCGGCAGCACATTGCTCGAGCCGCTGTTCGACTTGTGGGCCGAGGCTTACCAGGAAAAGGACCCAGCCGTAACCGTAACCCCTTCGGGAGGCCGCTCCGGCAAGGGCATCAGCGACGTCATCGGCGGCACTGTCGACATCGGCGCTTCGGACGCCTACCTGTCGGGCTCCGACCGGTCGGAGGCGGCGGGCATACAGGACATCGCCTTGGCCATATCGTCCCAGATGGTCAACTACAACGTCTCGGGGGTGCCGGCCAATACCCATCTCAAGTTGAGCGGCGCAGTACTTTCCGCCATCTATGAGGGAAAGATCACGCAGTGGGACGACTCTCAGATAAGGGCGCTCAACCCGGGGGTCAGGATCCCGGCCGAGAAGATAGTCGCTCTCCATCGCTCCGACAGCAGCGGCGACACCTTCCTTTTCAGCACCTACCTGTCCGACGCCGACCCGTCCGGTTGGGGGGGCAAGATCGGCTACGGCACCAGTATCAGCTTCCCCAACATCTCCAACGCTCTGGGTGAGACGGGCAACGGGGGCATGGTCAGCGGTTGCCAGAAGACACCGGGGTGCGTGGCTTACATAGGTATCAGCTATAAGTCTGCTACCCAGAAGGCTGGGCTGGGCGAAAGCCAGTTGGAGAACGCCTCCGCTCACTTCGAGCTGCCTACGGCCACGACCATCGACGCCGAGGCCGCTTCGTTCATCTCGCAGATCCCTCCGGACGAGGCTATTTCCATGATCTATGGCAAGGCGCCGGCAGGTTACCCCATCGTCAACTACGAGTACGCCATACTCCCTGCGAAGGAACAAAACTCGACTACGGCTCAGGCCGTTGGGTCCTTCCTAAAGTGGGTGGTGGCGCCGTCCGGTGGTAACTCTGCCACGTACCTGGGCCCCGTAAATTTCCAGCCTTTGCCGACATCCGTGATGAAACTCTCCGATAAGCTCATATCGAAGATCGGCGGCTAGGCACGGCGCAAAACTCCACCAGGCGCGCTCAAAAACGGCGAAAAGGAGGAAAAGAGCCTCTATCCGGTTGATCCCAAAACCCGCTCTCACTAGGCTCGCTCTTGCGGACCAAACGGACCGGCGTGCGTGGTGAGCAGGTCCGAAGGCTTTCCTGGGCTCGGGCACGAGCAAAGAGGAGAGGCGGATGTACAAGTACCGGTTCTCGGTTGTCCTCCTGATGCTGCTGGCTACGCTGGTGACGGCGGGCAAGACCAGCGTGGCCGACCGTGGGCGTAAGCCTCCGACGACGACCACAACGACAACGACGACCACGGCCCCGCCGACCACGGGCGGTCCTTCCTCCTGGTGGGTGCCTGGGACCGCCCCCATCGAGTGGCAGTGGGAGCTGGACCACCCGCTAAGCCTGACCAGCAGTACCGACATGGCCACCGATGAGGAGACGTACTTGGGTGCGCCTGCCCCGGTCCCCGCCGTCTACGACATCGACGGGATCGAAAACCCGGCTGCGACGGTAAGTGCCCTTCACTCCCTGGGTACCCGCGTGGTCTGTTATATCGAAGTAGGGACGGCGGGCAACTATTACAGCGCGGCCGAAGAAGGGCTGTCTTCCACCTACTACGCGCAGCTCCAGGCGGCCGGCGACCTGGGCGACAAGCTCGCCGGTTACCCCGAGCATTTCCTCAACATCGACACCGCTTCTACCTTGTCCATCATCGAGGCCATGATCAACCAACAGTGCGCGGCCAAGGGCTTTGATGGCGTGGAGACGGACCTGGACGAGACCTTCAACAACAACGAAGGCGCCACCGGCTTCAGTATCAGCGAAGCTCAGGAGGAGTCCTATATGACAGCCGTCGCCAACGATATCCACGCCCACGGGATGGCCTGGTTCATCAAGGACCCCGACGACATTGGCAACGCGTCCTACGCCGATGCCATGTACCCCTTGGCCGACGCGGTGTTGACCGAGCAGTGCAACCAGTACGACGCCTGCCAGTACCTCTCCGAGTACGAGGGCAGCAAGGCCATCTTCGACGCCGAGTACACGCCTACGGCGGCGGCCTCCTTCTGTCCGTCTGACAACGCCGCCGACATCAACGGTGTGCTCTTCGATGCCGACCTTGACGGGCTGACGCGGGTCCCGTGCCGGTAGAGCTCACGCTTCCGGGACGCCTTTGCCGGAAGAGTCGTCGGCGCCGGGCGCGACCTCACCCGCCTCAATGCGCTCATGTCCGTCGGTGCCGACGAGGTCGTCCATCTCACCGACGATGCCGAGGCAACGGCAAGAGCGCTTGGCGCTGCAGCCGCCGAAGTCGACATCGTGATCGACTACCTGTGGGGTAAGCCGGCGCAGCAGGCCATCATGGCTCTCCTCACCGAACGGTCCGATCGCAGCCGCGCCATGAACTGGGTCCAGATCGGTTCGATGGCTGGCCCCACGATCGAACTGCCCTCGGTCGCCCTGCGATCTGCCAACCTCCGTCTCCAAGGCAATGGCCAAGGGGGCGTCTCGGCGAAGGTGTACCTCGCCGAGCTGCCGTCGCTCGTCGATGAGATCGGCACCGGCGCCATCGAGGTCAAGACGAACAGCCTGCCTCTGGCCGATGTAGAGGAGATCTGGCTTCAGCCGGCCGTGCCCGGCGAGCGGACCGTGCTCGTGCCGTAGGCGCCTTCGCCCACCAAGCTGGCCACCTTGTTCGGGGACATGGGCCGGGCGAAGAGGAACCCTTGGCCGCCGTCGCAGTCCAAGGCGGTGAGGGTTTCGAGCTGGTCGGTCGTTTCGATGCCCCCCCCGACGACGGTTATGCCCAGGGCGTGGGACATCGCCGTCACCGCGGCGACGATCTCGCGGTCGCGGGGGTTCTGGCTGATCTGGGCCACGAAAGTACTGTCGATCTTCAAGATGTCTACGCTCGAGCGACGTAAGCGGGCCAGGGAGTACCCGGTCCCAAAGTCGTTCACGGCGATACGTACGCCCATCTCGGACAGGGCCGACATCGTCTCTTGGACATGGCCCACCTCGCCGATGAGCGCTGTCTCGGGGACCTCCAGGCACAGCCGGGCCGGGCTTAGCCCGTGACGGCGCACGACCTCGGCCACGCGCCCACGGAAGCCGGGGTCGGACAGCTCGCGGGCTGAGATGTTGACCGCCATGGTGAAGCGCTCGGGCCAGCCCGGGCGCTCCGTCCAGGCCGCCAGCTGGTGGCAGGCCTCGTCCAGGACGAACGAGCCAATGCCGGCGATGAGCCCGTGCCGCTCGGCGAAGGGGACGAAGTCGTTGGGCAGCAGCACCCCCCGTTCGGGGTGGCGCCAGCGCACCAGCGCTTCCACGCCCAGGAGCGATCGCTGCCCCAGGGCGAACAGCGGCTGGTAGACCAGGAACAGTTCTGAGGACTCGATGGCCGAGCGCAGCTCCGCTCGTAGGTTGTTGGTCCGCCGGGCATTGGGCCTCGTGGAGTCGTCCACCCGGTAACAGTCCCGTCCCGCTTTCTTGGCTTCGTACATCGCCGCGTCGGCGTCGCGGACAATCCTTTCGGGCTGGGCCCGCGGGTCGGTGGCGACGACGATGCCGACGCTGGCGGTGACGGAGAGGTCGCGCCCCCCTTCGAGGTAGGGGGCGCGTAGCCCGCAGACGATCCGCTCACCTATCCGACCGACGTCATCGTCGTCACCAAGGTCTCGGCACAATACGACGAACTCGTCCCCCCCGAGGCGGCCCACGGTATCGGCACGTCGGGCCAGGAGCACCAATCGGCGCCCGACCTCGGCCAGCAGATGGTCGCCGGCGTCGTGGCCGAAGGAGTCGTTGACGTCTTTGAAGTGGTCCAGGTCGACGAACAGCACGGCGAGCGCGGCGGGCCGGCGTTCTAGGTCGAGGACCGCCTGGTCTAACCGGTCCATGAACGCGGCTCGGTTGGCCAGCCCCGTCACTGGGTCGTGAAGAGCCTGGTACGCCAGCGCTTTCTCCGCCTCGATCTGCGCTGTTATGTCGCGTGATATGCCAAAGGTGCCTATGACCCGTCCGCTTTTGTCGCGGAGCGCCATCTTGGTCGTCGATACCCAGTCGCCGGCCCGGTCGCCGAAGGTTTCCCGCTCCAACTTCCCCACTATGGGCTCGCCCGTGCGGATGATCCGATGCTCGTCTTGCATGGCCTCCGTCGCGTGGTCCTGGCTGAAGATGTCGAAATCGGTCAGGCCGACCACTTCCTCGGCGGTGCGGCCCGGGGCGGCCGCCGCCAACCAGCCGGCACTGACAAAGAGGAACCGGCTGTTCAGGTCCTTGAAGTACACGCGCTCATCTGTGTTGGCCAGTAGGTTGGCCATGCACGTCAGCTCCAGCTCGCGCCGGACATCGCTCTCTGCCGACAACCGTTGGTGGAGCTGTGTGCTGACCATAGCGGCCCCTGTTGAGCCCTTATGGCTCCTATCGACTATCGGCCCCCCATCGGGGAAGCTGAGGTCACAAAAGGTCCTCCAGGCCGAGGTCGATGGCGGCACGGAAGGCTCGTTCGTTGACGGCCGTTAATAGCTGGTCGCCCCTGGCGTCGCCGGGCTCATGGTAGGCGCCGCCGAGGACGGGTTTAAGCAGGCCGACCAGGGCGGAGCGTCGGTAATCGGCCACGGCGTCCTCGTAGGAGTAAGACGTGGCCACCCTTGAGCGCACACGGTCGTGCCAGGCGCGCAGCACCTCCCATTGCCGCTGCTGGCGCAGCTGGACGGGGGTGCTCTGGGTGAGAAGGCAGGCCACGTCGTAGGTGCCCACCATGCGGGAGGCCATCTGCCAGTCCACGACCACCACCCGCTCCGGCGTCCCCTCGAAGAAGAGGTTGTCGAGACGGAAGTCTCGGTGGGCCAGCGTCGTCGGCCCCCGGACAAGCTCATCGAGGCTTTGGTGCATGGCATCAGCGGCGGAGGGACCGAAACGCACCGAGCCTTCAGGCAAGCTCGGACCGAACCGCTCCCAGAACACCGGCCAAAGCTGTCGGTAGCCTTCGATCATGGCGTGCTGGGGCTCCCAGTTGCCGGCTGGCAGCCAGTCATAGGCCGCGAGCGATGGGGAACCCCACCACCGGGCGTGCATGTCCGCCAGCCCGGCACCAGCTACGTCTAGGCGGGGTTTGCTGATCCCGGAGAGCATATCTTCGCAAGCGAGATGGCCGAGGTCAGCGAGGAGGATACCGAAGCGTCCGGTCCCGGGGTCGAAGTCGCACCAGTAGCACACGGGGGCTGGCAACCCCCCGTGGGGCACGAGTACACGGTAAACGCCCACCTCTCGTTCGTAATAGTGCTGAGCGGCGGCGAACTCGGCCGCCTGGGGGTACGTAGATGCCAGTTTCAAGATCAACGTCGGTGGCGCTTGGTCGTCTTCTGGCTCGTAGGTGAGGTGCAACCGGGCGAGCTGTGAGAGCATGGCCATGCCGGAACCCTTGAAGACTTCGACCGATAGCGCCACGACGCGGGGCTGACCGGGCCGGCCCCCGGGAGACAATGCGGCGTTGACCCAGTCCAGCCCGACCTCGTCTGGGGCCCGGGGTATGCGAGGGGCCCGCCCCGTGGTGCTCTCGGCTCGGGTGATGGTGGCCGGATGCGTGCCCGCCGCCAGCGGGCCCCCGTCCGGCCGTTGACCGCGGCCGTCACCCATCGCGGTAGCTCTTGCAGCTATAGCCGAGGAGCATATATATAGCCCCCCTGCCTCGGCCCATCTGAGCCAATCGGGCGCCGGGTGCTAAACCGGGAAGAGCGTCGGGCAAATACGGGGGTCGCTATAGTCCGGCAAGCCCGACCGGGTCTTTACGACAAGGTCGTCATTAGGGTGGTAACGGCCGCTCTCGACGTACTCATTGTCCCACGGCTGGAAGTGCACCACCAACGAACGACGCGGGCTCACCCCCAGGTTAGGGCCGCTGCCGTGCAGCGTCTTGCAGTGATGAAAGCTGACCTGGCCACGTCTCAGTTCTATCGGGACCAAGGTCGCCTCCCGTTCCGCCAGCACCGCGTTGATAACCGAGAAAGGCGCGCTCTCCCACTTGACCTGCAGCTCGTCTGTCCACCGGTGGCTCCCCTCCACCATCGACATGGCACCGTCCGAGCCGCTCACGTCAGCAAACGGGATCCAAGCGGTGAGCATGTCCTCGCTCGAGCACGTCTGCCAAAAATACCTGTCCGTATGCCACGCTACGTTCCCCGCATCTCCCGCCGCGCCCGTGGGCTTGTAGAGAAGTTGGTCATGCCACAGCCGGAGACAGGCCGCTCCCGAGAGGCGAGCCGCACAGGCGGCGATAAGGGGGTACCGGGCGAGCTCGGCGAGCTCCCGCACACGTAATGTCGTGTAGTCGTTCTTACGCATGACATTTCCGTCCTCGGGCCTCCAGCCCCAATGGCTATAAGGCCTCGACCCGAGAGCGCGGCTAGTCGGCGGGGCACTGTCCAACGCCAGATGCTCGTCGACATCCTCGGCGTAGAACCGGGCCATGCCCCGCTCGGCACCCGTCAGTACCGCACCAGGGACAATGACAGGTGACACCCAGTAACCATGCCTGGCGTAGAAGGACACGTCGTCGTCCGACGGCAGGTACCCTTGGGCCTGGTCCTCGTCGCTCCGTGCCACAGCTTTCAATACCTCTCTCAATAAATAGGCGCTGTTCGCCCACGCCTGCGCTCTCTCAGCGTTCGCTCAAGTTGGGCCTGCCGTCATCCTTCGGTCCCCAGACCTTCCACCAGGGCCGGGCCCCACGTTCGCGCTCGATCTCCTTTACGATCTCCCCCTCTCCCGCGGTCACGATGAGGTCGGCCTCGTCCAGGACGCTGGCCACATCGCCCTCAGGGACGTCGGGCTCGGCCTCGACCTGAGAGCGGACGAGGGAGCCGACGACGAAAGTGCTGTCCACGAGGCCCTTCTCCTACTTCGGGCAGTTGGTCGGGCAGCGCCACGGGGCTTCGGGCGCCAGGTCGAGGACGCAAAAGCGCGCCACCTCGCCGGTCGCGTAAGTCCTGGTCTGAAAATGCCGGCAATCCTCGCGCATCGGCACTCGCCCAGTTTGGCTCGCCTGGGGACGCTACCGGCGATCGTCCCCGGCCCTGGTGTGGTACCCAGAGGGCCCCGCCAAGATGCTCGGGCGGCCCTTGTCGGACGGCCACGGGCGCCCGGGGCCGTCACCGACCACGGTGGCCCAGGCAGGACGCCTGGGGACACTGGGCCACCTCGGCCATATGGGGGCGTCGGCTCGCACCCGGGCAGGTGCAGTCCCACCTCGACTTGCTCGCAGGTCGCCGTTGTCAGCCGGTCGTGACGGTGGGCTTCGTGTGGTCGTACACGGGCCATTCAAGGTACTTGACCAGCGCCTCGGAAAGGACCGGCACCACGCGGGCCTGGGCCAGGGCGACATGGTGCTCGAAGCCGTTCTCACAGATGTAGGCCAGAAGGTCCTGCAGGCGAGGGACGTGCACCACGCCATAGCCTCCGAAAGTGTCGAGGGCATCGTGGGTGAATTCGCCTTCGCCCACGTAGGCGCAAATGCGGCCATCAGTGTCGTCGGTCGAAACGCGCAAGTATGTGAACGGGTTTGCTTTCACCCGGCCGACAAGTGTCCCGTAGACGTTTTCGCGGCCGAAGGTGTTGCCGAGGATAGGATTGCCACCCATACGGGGTTTCTCGTTGTCCATGATGGTCTTGGGCAGGTTGGAGCAATGGAAGACCACGGCCTTGTCGGGGTCGTCGCCGTAGTTGTTGTTCCAGTCCACCAGGGCGGCGGGCCGGCCGGAGGCGAGGACCAGGGCCAGCATGCTGAGGGCACCGGTGACGTCTGCCTCACAGGCGGCCGGCAGCAGGCTATCGCTTGCCATGCTCATAATGGCGCAGGGGACCACGCCGAAGTTCTCCTGCATCGAGCTCCAACATTGGATGGAGACGGCGTCGAGCTGATTGGCCGTCCGCCACTGGTCGATCACGACACTGAGCTTGGCCATCTTCATCAGCGCCACTTCAGGGACGTCCCCGCAGTTGCTGTAAAGCTGGATGGCGTCGCGCTTGGCGGCGACGGCGTCGTCTGCGGGGTCAATGCGGTCGACACGCCCGAACACGTCCGAGAGGTCGAGGGTCTCGACGCTTATGCCGGCACGCTCCAGCAGTTTCTCGCTGAAGCGTACGGTCGTGAAATTGGCTGGGCGAGCACCGATGAGGCCGATGCGAGCGCGTCGAAGCCCGCGCACGACCCGGCAAGTGGCTGCGAAATTGCTGAGGTCGCTCTTGAAGGAGGCGCCGACGGGGCTGGACGTGTGCTGGGTCGTAAGCGAGTAACGGATGCCGTACTGGCGCAAATTGTTACAGACGCTCATTTTCCCGCAGAAACTGTCACGTCGCTGGTCGATGGTCATGGCCGCCGGGTCGTCGGGAAAAGCGTGCACCAGCACGGGCACGTTGAGACCGGCGAATTTTATGACATTGGCCACCGAGCGCTCGTCCCCAAAATTTGGCAGGGTCACCAGGATGCCGTCTATCTCGTCCCGGTGCTGTTTGAACACCTCGGCACACAACCGGGCTTCCACCAGTGACTCGATGGCGCCATGGTCCGTGCTGCCGGCATCGGGGACCACGGCGTGGATGCCCAACTGCTCAAGGGACCCCAGGATAGTCTCACGGCCCTTGGCGGCGAGGTGGTGAGGGAAGAAGCCCCGGTTGCCAACTATCACCGCGAGAGTGACGGGGCGGCTCAGCGGTGATAGGGCGACCTGTGGGTGTACAAGGGATGTCTTAACAAAAGTCATTAGGCTCTCCTCACGAAGATCAACTAAGTTGTCCGCAGGAAAAGTCTAGACGGCACCGATAGAAAATTCAGCCAGCTAGGTTCAAAGCTTCTTGGCGGGTAGCGAAGCTTTCCGTGCGTACAATCCTGTCGCCCCCGAAAGAAAGGACCAATGTGCGCCACCCTCCAAGTGGTCCGAGCGGCGGGCCTGCTGGCCCGGCGCCAAAGTCGGGCCTAAAACAAGCAGGTTGGTACCCTCGGTGCCATGTTGCCGCCGACGCCTCGACCCCTTGGAGCAGCCGTTGGCATAGTGCTTGACCGTCTTTTGGGTGAACCGCCGGCACCGGTGCACCCGGTAGTCCTGTTCGGGCGGGCCATGGAGATCACCGAGCGCATGATCTACCGAGACACGTGGCTGGCCGGTGCCGCCCACGCCGCCGTCGGGGCCGCGTTGGGTGTTGGGGCCGGCGCGCTGGCCCCCTCGACTGCCCTTGCTACGGTCCTGGCCGTGGGCGGCCGTGGGCTTGCCCGGGCGGCACTCGAGGTGAGCGGGGCCCTGGCGGCGGGCGACGAGGTGCGGGCGCGCGAACTGCTCCCCGCCCTGGTGGGCAGGGACCCCACCGGCCTGGACGCGGCAGAGATCGCCCGGGCCACGGTCGAGTCAGTGGCGGAGAACACGGTGGACGCCGTCGTGGCGCCTGCTCTGTGGGGGGCATTGGCCGGCGCCCCGGGCGCGCTCGGGTACCGGGCCATTAACACCATGGACGCCATGGTCGGGCACCGTTCGCCTCGTTACGTCCACTACGGATCGGTTAGCGCCCGGCTTGATGACCTTGCCAATTGGGTACCCGCCCGTTGCACGGCTGCCCTGGTGGCCATGGTCCGGCCCGGCTCGGCGCGGGAGGTCCGCCTGGCGGTGTCCACCCAGGCCCCTGCCCACCCGTCCCCGAACTCGGGCGTGGCGGAAGCGGCATTTGCCGCCGCCCTCGGGATCCGTCTTGGCGGGACCAACCGGTACGGGGAACGCAGCGAGGTCCGTCCCCCTTTGGGATGGGGCCGAGGCGCCCAGCCAGCCGACATCGTCAGGGCCGTCCGCTTGAGCCGGGACGTGGCGACGGCGTTGGCGGTGGCCTTGGGGTTGGCTGGGGCCGTCCAGTGGTGGAGGGGCCGGTGACCTTCGTGGTCGTGCGCGACGCTCACGACGAAAGGCCTCAACGTTTGCGAGACCCGCTGAGGGCAGACGTTCCGGCGCCTCGGCGCCCGGGCCCGAGCGTCCCAGGAGAGCCTGCTTTGGCGGCGCGTTCGGCCGCTCCGTCCGGTCCGCGCTCGGGCGAACGCGCCCAGCGCTCGTGGTCGAGCACCTGAGCAAGCGCTTCGAGGGCAGGGTGGCCTTCGACGATGTGCCGTTCGAGGTCGGCTACGGCTCGTGGTGCTCGTGCTTGCCGGCACCGTCGAGGCGGTACGGTGCACGAGCACCACCGGGGTGGTCGGACTTAGGCTGCCCGAGCGAAGTTGGTAGCGTGCTTGGCGGCCCACGCGGCCGGCAGCGCGCCGTTGGGCTCCCCGGGTACGGCCGTGAGGATGGTGTCACCTTTAGCCTCGAGGACCGTGCGTAGCTGGCCGCGCAGCTCGAACGTGTCGCCGGGCTTGAACTCCCATTCGGCCGCGTCGGCAGCACCGGCGACGTATGCGGCGAATGCCGCAACCTCAGTTGTCATGTTTGCACCTCCCTACTAGAACGCTCTTCTGTGTTCATCGGACTAGACCGGGCTAAAGGTAAGAGCCCCCGTTCACGCCCTGGGCGGAGAGACTTGGGCCTTAGAAAGGATGAGCGACCCCACAGCAGCCGCGGCAGGTTGGACGGTGCTGCTCGGGCGGCAATAAAGCGTCGTGGCTGGCCCGATGTTGGCCGGTGCCGCCGTCGTCGACCTGGAGAACCCACGGGCCCGAGTGAAAGCCGGGCCGGACCGTCTCGTGGAACTGGCTCGGTGGCATTCGTCGCGTCAGGCGCCGCCCAAGTGCGGCTGCCGCCCGGTGCTCTCAATCCTCGTCAACGTCCGGACCGTGCCGGTTTCGAGGACGTACTGCGCCGTAACCGCCGACGGTTGGTGGCTTTTGGCCCGATGTACAAGGCGTTCGGCCGAGCGCCCCGGGACGGTAGCGACAAGCCGGGGGTGGCCGACTACGACCCCAACGGCAAACCGCCCGGTTGCCGCGCCGCTTGACCCGCCTGCGATGATCTGATCCTCCACACCGCCGGTGGTGAGTACCAGCGCCCGGCGCTAGGCGGCGTCGTCCAATTGACAACCGCGACCCCCGCCCTGGGCAAGCTCACCGCGGCCATCGGATGGGGCCCTCCAGATCACCGAACTGGTATCCGAGATCATCGGCGACCCGGTCTTCTTCGGGCACTCGCTGGCCGGGCCGTTCGGTGAGCTGGCCTGGATCGGTGCCAGCGCGGACGCCAGCGCTTGGGACCGCACCCAGGCGGCGTTGAACAAAGACCCTCGCTACCTCGCCAGCATCGACGAGGGCACTCCTAACTTCGAGGGCGGGTCGGGTCGCGTCATGCTCGCTCGCCGTGTCGCCTGACATCGGTCGGAGCGTCTCGGTACCATCGGTCCCAAGACGGGGCTTCGCCGACCTCGGGGCTACGGTGGGCGCTGTCTACCGTGCCCTCAAGCCGGGGGGTGGCTCGTGTTCGTCATCGGCCACCCCTGCTTCTTGGCGCACGGCGCCCGGGCTCGCCGCCCGCTGACTGCGCGGTCGCTTTTATGAGTGCCCGCTTTGAGACGCAGCCCGTCCTTCGATAGGTGGCATTGCGTGCGCCCGTAACCCGTGCGAATACGCGACTGGGCGTGCCGCTCATGGTCGGCGACGACGTACCTTGCCCTTGTGACTGACTGTGAGACCTGCGAGCTGGCCGAACGCCGCGATGCCGGTGGAGCGCCATCGCGGGATATGGCACTGCGCACCACGGGCTGGGACGTAGCCCAGGCCTATGGCACCTCGGTCGAGGGCTGGACCGTGCTCGTGCTCAGGAGGCACGTGACCTCCGTGGCCGAGATGATCGACGAGGAGGCCAGCGAGCTCGGCCCGTTGATCAGGCTGGTATCGCGTGCGCTTGGAGAAGTGCTCGGCTGCGCCAAGACCTATGTGGCCCAGTTCGCCGAGCATCCTCAGCACAACCACGTCCACTTCCACATCATCCCCAGGGCACCCGACCAACCCGAGGAGCTCCGAGGACCTCGTGTGTTCGCAGGCCTGGGTGGGCCAGAAGAGCGGTGGGTGCCCGAGGCGCGCATGAACGAGATCGCGGTTGGCATGATGCCGAGGCTGCGGGGACAGCCATGGGCGAAAGGAGCCGAGGCGTGACGCGCTCCTTGCATTCTTTCCCAACCCGGTCAGTGCGCCGGACTGGACGTCCTGTCGCTAGCTAGTGCCAGCCATTGCCGACGGGCCCGGGCCGTCTCGCTATCTTAAGTCCCTTCGGACATGTCCCCGCCGATAATGGTCATGGATTTTGGGCTCGCGGTCGACGGTGGTGCTAGTTCAGACGGCCTGGATTGTGAGCCGTTGACCCGCGGAGCCGGCGACCTTTCGAATGGAGGATTCGTGTGAGGTCTCCACGCTTCGGCCACAACGGGTGCTGGTGCCACCGGTACGACCTCCTCGGCGATGAACCCCACGTGCAAGGCCCACATCCGCCGGTCGTTGCGCTCCCCGGCGATGAGCGCGCCGCGTCGTAGGTGACTCCGGTCACTACGCCGACCTCTTCGACTGGGCTCGGCCGAGGAGCTCCCGAGCACGCGCCAGGCCCTCGGCGAGCTCCTGTCCGGTGAGCGGGCCGTGTTCTGTCTCCCATGCAGCCACGCCTTGGCGTCCGGCTTCAAGCCGGAGGCGGCGCGATGCGGTCTCGGCGACCCGCGCGCTGAAGCTCGATCCGGACTCGTTCGCGGCTTGGTCGATCGCCTTTGCTAGGTCCGCTGGGAAAGAGACCGAGCGTTTGTCACGTTGGGCATGGCCGACGCGTTGGCCGTCGCCACATACCTGAACATCTTCATCCGCAATTGCTCATGGGTCCAGATGGCCAACCTCGCTCAGTTGGTCAACGCCATCGCACCGGTCGTCACCACCCCCGAAGTCGCGGTAGTGCAGCCGATCTACTTCCCGCTCCTCATGCACTCCCAGACCGCCCTCGACCTCGCCGTGGACGTGCACGTCGACGGCCCTACGGTAGCAGCGCCCGATCCTCCCCCGGTCGGGCGCTGGGCGCACCGCTTGGGCGACCTCGGGCCTTTCTACATCGTCGATGCGTCTGCGACGGTCGACCGGGCGCGGCGCAACCTGTCGCTAACCATCGTCAACCGCAGCTACGACGCTCCCGAGGACGTGGAGATCGTACTGCGCGACCTGGAATTTGCTGGCGCCGCCCGGGTGAGGTCCCTAACGGTCGGCGGTAGCGCTGAGCCCTTGGTGGTCCCAGACGATTTGGGTGTGGAACGATTTTCTGGCGCCAAGTGTGTTCCTAATCTCCCCTCAGAATTACAGCCTTGTACTGCAAGTATACCAGGCGGTGGGCCAATATACGATCAACTGGCCGGCCTTTATGACACTGCCTGTTCTTAGCTTGATACCAATCACGATATTTTTCGTCTGGATGCAGCGGCACATCGTGAGCGGGCTCGCCGCGGGCGCTGTGAAGGGCTAAAGTAAGGCCGGAGCGGGGGCGCCGACGAGGCGCCCGCGACAGCGGCACTCGACGCATGCAAAGGAGGGCTGGCTCATGGCCACGCTCACGTTCGATGGTCCCGTGTTCGATAGGGCCAGCAGCGGCGTTGTTGTCCGCGGTCACGCCGATAGGGCGCGGGTGGGCCGCGTTCCTACACGCCAGAGTCGATCGACAGCGGCCCCGGGCCCGGGCGAGGCGCGGCTCGCGGTTGGACGGCATCTCGCCCGGTTGGCGGTCGTGCTCGAGAGAAGAGCGCGGGGGCCGTCCAGGGCGGGACGTGCGGGCCCGGAGGAGCCTTCGGCCGGGACGGCGACAATCAGGGCTGCGGTCCGGCATCACCTTGTGGCTTTGAGGGCGCCGTCGCCGGGAGCTATGGCCGTGGCCAGGCAGGGCGGGTCGCGGGCCTGGCGCCGCCCGGGAACACATATTGTTGTTGCCTTGCCGTTACGTGATGGCAGAGTAAGCCCATGGTGACCATGGGCGACGTTGCCAGAGCCGCCGGCGTCTCGCCAATGACGGTTTCGCATGTCGTCAATGACCATCCGCACGTTAAGGAGTCGACCAGGGCCAAGGTGCTCGAAGTCATGGACAGGCTTGACTACCGGGTCAACGTTGCGGCGCGGAACCTCCGCACTGGGCGCACCGGGACTATTGGGCTCGCCGTACCTGAGGTCGACCGCCCGTACTTCGGCCAACTCGCAGCGCGTATCATCACGGCCGCGGCGAAGTACAACCTTCGCGTCGCCATAGAACAAACCGGTAGGTCTCGTGAGAACGAGCTCGACGCGCTTTCCCTCTCGCGGAACCGGCTGTACGACGGCCTCATCCTGAGCACCGTGGGTTTGGGGCCGGCCGACGCCGACCTGCTGAAGGTCGATTATCCCGTGGTGATCCTGGGTGAGAGAATTTTTGAAGGTCCCGTGGACCATGTCGCCATGCCGAACGTCGAGGGCGCGTGCGCGGCGACGACCCATCTCATTGGACGCGGCTGCCGCCGCGTAGTCATGGTTGACGGCCAGGTAGGCGAGGAGGTCGATGTCTCGAGGTTGCGGCTCACCGGCTACCGCCAGGCGCTCGAACGATCCGGCATCGTCTTTGACCCCTCACTGGTCGTGAGCATCGAGAAGTTGACGATGCAATCGGGCGCTGAGGTGGCGCGGGCGCTGGTGGCAAGCCGCAACCGCTTCGACGGGGTCTTTTGCGTTACTGACACGGTTGCCATCGGCGTACTGCGCGGTCTTGCCGACGCTGGCGTGCGGGTGCCGTCCCGCGTGAAAGTCATTGGGTTCGACAACGTCGAGGAGGGTGCGTTCACGGTCCCATCGCTCTCGTCCATAGACCCCGATCATGAAACAATGGCCCGGACGGCGGTTAGCCTTCTGGTCCGTCGCATAAAGGGAGGTGCGGCGGGGAAACCACGGCGAGAATTTGTCAGCAAGTTCTCGCTCGTCGAGCGAGAGTCAACACGTGCCTGAGCCGAAGCGTCCTATCGTGGGCCTTTCCAATGCCGATGAGGCAGAGGCGCCCACAAGAACTGTGGGATCAACGCCCTGGCAGTTGGGCTTGTGCCGCTGGTGCCTGATTATGGGCCCTTGGCCAGGGCGGATCCGGCGGCAGAGACTCGCGGGCTATATGCCAACGATTAGGAAGGAATAGACATGGCTCCGACCTCATGGGCCGTCGCCGTGGCCGAGACCGTCATGAAGCGGAACCCCGGCACTCCCGGGGACGTGCTTGCCGGCTGGTCGTACTGGAAGGCGTACACGCTGCTCGGGTTCGAGATGCTCTGGCGGACCACGGGAGACCGCCGGTACTTCGACTTCGTCAAGCGCGAGCTCGACCCGTTCGTGGACGAGCAGGGCAACCTCGTCGGCGTCCCGCTCGATTCGCTCGACAACATTATGCCGGGTAGCGCGATCGTGGCTCTCTACGAGCACACCGGCGAAGAGCGCTACCGCAGGGCGGCGGACGCGGTCCGCCATGGTTTCGACGACTACCCGCGCAACGCCGACGGCGGGTTCTGGCACGGGAAGCACCTCCCGGGCGAGATGTGGATCGACGGCGTGTTCATGGGCCAGATGTGCCTTATCCGCTACGGAGCGTCGATCGGCGACGCGGAGCACTGTTTCGACGAAGCGGTGCGCCAGATAACCGTTTTCGCGGCACACTGCGTGAAAGGCGACAGCGGCCTGTACCTGCACGCGTGGGCCGCGCAGCCCGATCTGGCTAGGGTCTGGCCAGGGAACATCGAGCGCTGGGCGGACCCGGTGACAGGGCTCTCGAGCGAGGTCTGGAGCGAGGGCCTGGGTTGGTACGCACTTATCCTGGCCGAGACGTTGGCCGTCCTGCCGGCGAGCCACCCGCGGCGAGCCGAAGTGGTCGACATCTTTGCCCGCCTGGCCGGTGGCCTGGACCGTACCCAGGACCCCGTCACGGGCGGCTGGTTCCAGGTGGTGGACAAGGGGGAGCGGCCGGACAACTGGATCGACACCTCCGGGACCGCCATGTTCACCTATGCGCTGCAACGGGGCATCGAGATCGGCGTGCTGAAGAGGGCCGAGTACGCGCCGGTGGTCGGGCGTGGCTATCAGTGCATTGTCGACAACGCCACGGCCGACGAGAACGGGCTGGTAGACGTGCGTAGCGCGTGTGATGGTCTCTGTGTGCAGCAGGACTACGACGCCTACATCCGGGCGCCCAGGGTTAGCAACGCAAAAGAAGCCGTGGCTGGCTTCCTTTGGGCCACGGCCATCGTCGAGAAACCGGGGCCGGACGGGTAGCCAAATGCCGGTAGGGTACGCACATCCGGGTG
>JBKQUU010000070.1:0-14997 GCA_052325485.1 Acidimicrobiales bacterium
GGTGGACCACGTCGCTCGGCACTGGGTCGTCAGTCACGGCGACACTGTTGGTGAGGCCGAGGATGCCCTCAACCGTGCGCACTGCCCGTTCAGCGGCCGTTCGCTGGTGCAGTCGGCGGACCTCGCCCGAGAGGGTGGCCCGACCAGCTTTCACACGCACCTTCACCGCTCCATCGGGGACGAGCCCCTCGGCTCGGAGGGCGCGCCGGCAGGCTTCCGTCAGCTCGTCGTCCGCCACCGCTTCGCCAGCTGCGCCGATGAGCAACTCGTCGTCGACGTCCCTGACCCCGCCCTTGGCCCAGGTGTCGTCCACTGCGACCGTCTTGTGCTCATAACTGGGCACCCAGCCGCTCAGCGTGACCCGCCCGTTTTGGGCTCTTACGACAACGCGCCTATCGTCCAGGTGAGGGTCCCAAAGGAGTTCTTCTCGGACTGCAGCCCCGAGAAGCTTGTCTGGCTTATGCATTTTTCGGTCCTTTCTGTTTGTTTGGCCGGCGAAAGTGCTGTGCTTCCTGGGGTGACCACGAGGGCCCACGTCTCGTCGGGCTCGTTGCGGCCGGTGCCACCGTCCTATGCCCACGGATCCGGCGGGTGCGAGCTCGCAGCGTCATCGGCTGTCACTAAGTGCCGTTGTGAGGTGGGGACATGGCCACGAGGCGAGCCGCTTCGTGCGCCGGGAGACCGAGGAACCGCAGCAGCGCCTCGCTGAGGCGGTCGACGGTGGTCTCGTCTATGCGTCCGGGGTGGCGCTGGTGCACCCCCAAGAGCCCGAGGAGGCCTCCTGCCACGGCGCTCAGGGCGATGTGGGCACCGGGGAAACTGAAACGGCTGGTCGCCTGGCCAGCCCGTACGTCCCGCAGAGCGCGCGGCGCGAGCCCGCTCGGGGTGCCCAGGGCGCCCAGGCCGGCGCCGGTCAGGAACTGGGCGATGTCGGGGTGGCTCCAGCCGAGCCGCCCTGAGAGCCGCAGGCCCACGGCCAAGCGCTCCGCGGGGTCGGCGATGCCCGCGCTGGCGTGGTCGGACATCTGCCCCCAGCGTTCCAGCACCTGTTCCGACGCCGCCTGGAACAACTGTCCTTTGCTCTCGAAATGGTTATAGAACGACCCGAAGCCGATATCGGCCTCTTCGGTGATCTCCTGGATGCTCGCCCGCTCCCCGCGGCCCTCGGCAATGAGCCGCACCGCTGCGTTGACGAGGGCTTCGTGGGTGCGGGCCTTGCGCCGGTCTAGCCGTGACGCCCTCGGTGCGCCAGCTGTTATCGCTGCCTCTGCCATCAGTTGCTCCTCCTTTGCCCACTGCCAGGGCGAACACCGGGCGGCACCGGTTGACTTGGCCGTGGTCCGTTCTTAGCATAATACATCAATACTGATGATCTATGACAGAGAAACTGCAGGCTTGAGAGCGGGCTCTCGTCTGCCATGTCCGTTGCTCCCCGTACTCACGGTTACTTCGCTGAAGACGTCGCCAATTGGGCGGTGGCGACCGTGGCTGGAACCCTCTGGCGAGCGACACCTGCGGCGGCATAAGCCTCGTCTTCGTCCAGGGTTTCCTGCTCTAAGAGGGTGTGTGCCAGCCGCTCGAGCCGGTCCCGGCTGTCGCGAAGGGTCGCCACCGCCTGCCCGTAACATTCCTCAAGGATCCGGCGGGCCTCGGCATCGACCAGCTCTTTTGTGGCGGGTGCCACTCCGTCCATGCCCAAGAAAGTTTCCTGGCCTGGCGCGGGGAGCACCGAAACGGGCCCGATAGCCGGTGACATACCCCAGCGGCCCACCATCTGCCGGGCGATCTGGCTGGCGTGCTCCAGGTCGCTTTCGGCACCCGTCGTCACGTCGCCGTAGACGATCTCTTCTGCCGCCCGCCCGCCTAGCGCACCGGCGATGCGGCCCCGCAGGTACTGGGCGGAGTAGCTGTAGCGGTCGGCCTGGGGGGCCTGGAATGTGACCCCCAGAGCTTGGCCCCTGGGGATGATGGAGATCTTGCGCACCGGGTCGGCGCCGGGGGTCAGCATCCCGAGCAGGGCGTGGCCGGACTCGTGGAAGGCGGTGCGCTCCCGCTCCTCCGGGGAGAGCACGATCCCCCGGACCGTGCCGAGGAGGATCTTCTCTAGCGAGCCGGTGAAGTCGGCCATAGTGACCTGGCTATGGCCTTGGCGGGCTGCCGCCAGAGCGGCCTCGTTGACCAAGTTCTTCAGGTCGGCGCCGACCATGCCGGCGGTCGAGGCGGCCAGGGCGTCCAGGTCGACCCCGGGCGCCAGGGGGACCCCCCGGCTGTGGACGGCGAGGATCTGGCGCCGTCCGGGCTGGTCAGGCGGGGAGACGGTCACCCGCCGGTCAAAGCGGCCCGGGCGCAGCAGGGCCGAGTCGAGGATCTCGGGCCGGTTGGTGGCGGCCAGGACCACGACGCCTTCGCTGCCGGTGAAGCCGTCCATCTCGGTAAGGATCTGGTTGAGGGTCTGTTCGCGCTCGTCGTAACCTCCGGTCGACGAGGCACCACCCCGGGCCCGGCCGATGGCGTCCAGCTCGTCGATGAAGATGATGGACGGGGCCACCTGCTTGGCCTGGTTGAACAGGTCACGCACCCGGCTCGCCCCTACCCCGACGATCATCTCGATGAACTCCGAAGCCGAGATAGAGAAGAAAGGTACGTCGGCTTCGCCGGCGACGGCCCTGGCTAGGAGCGTCTTGCCGGTGCCCGGCGGGCCGGACAGCAGAACGCCGTGGGGGATCTGCGCCCCGAGCTGGCGGTAGCGGCCAGGGTCGCGCAGGAAGTCCACGATCTCGGTCACCTCGGCCTTTACATCTTCGATGCCGGCGACGTCGGCGAACGTGGCCCGGTTGGCGGCCGCGGGGTCGTAGCGGTGGGCCCGGGACTGGCCGAAGCCGCCCATGGCGCCGAGCCCGCCCAGCCGGCCCTTGCGCCCCAACCCGGCGAACAGCCCGCCCAACAACAAGGCGGGGCCGAACCACAGCAGAAGGTCCTCCCACAACGGGGTCCCCTGGCTCGGCGGCTCGGCGTTCACCGTGACGCCGCTTGCCTGTAGCCGCTGGAAGAGGTGGTCATCGGCGAAAGAGGGGCGCTGCGTGGTGAACTGCAGTACGGGCGCGGCGCCCGTCGCCCCGGGGGGAGAGGTCACCTGGTGCCTGAAGGTCCCCTGGATGGTGTCGCCGGTCGAGGTGACCGAGCTGACGTTGTGCGAGCTCACTTGGGTGAGGAAGAACGTGTAGGACACCGTCGTGCGCGTTGCCGGGCCCAACAGAAGTGCTGACAGGGCCCAGTTGACGAGCAGTAGCGCGGCCAGTACCAACCAGAAACGGGACCAGTTCGTGCGCCCACCCCCCTTGTCCTGCTCTTTGCCCGGCACGCCCTCGACCCGCCAGGCGGGCGGTGCCACCTGGTCGCCACGCTGGCGCCAGCGCACTCTCGCTGGCTGGGAGCCTGACGGGCCGCTGTCCCCCGTCTCGGCCCGGGCCTCGGGCGGGGTTTGGCCAACTGATGTTCGCTGGTCGGCAGGGATCGCGCCTTCTCTCGGCGAGGCGTCAGCCGTTGTGGTGCGTTCCATCAGGGTCGGCTCCTTTGTCGTGGTACCGCTACTGTGATAGTGACTCAGTAATGTAACATACTATCAATCTTGATGGTGAGCTGTCAAGACCGGACTTGGAGAGGGCAGGCGGCGCCCAGCATCGTTCGGCCGCAACCGACCGGGCGCCCGACGCTAAGTGGCGTAGTCGATTGGTGCTCTGCAAAGGGGGTGGCGGCGGCGTGCTCTACAAGCGGCTACGCCATTTCTTGGGCGCGGCGTGCCCAGGCACAAGGCGGTGCTGGGCCGTGTAGGCTCACGATCGTTCCACGCACGTCCCTGACGATGCCCCCCACTCCGGGCCAACAAGGCCCGGCCAGTGCAAAGGATGCGTTCGGCAATGCCCGACCGGCGAAGGCTTCGGCTCTTCAGCACTTCGACGGCACACACTGACGGCAATTGCCGGCCCCCGTGCTCGCCATGCATAGCGGCACGAACCCTTACCCTCGCCGCGGTCGTTGCGGCGGCTCTCGCTGGTCTAGCGGCGCCGGCAATGGCACAAAGCCCAGGTGACCGGGGCGTGGCGCCTCCCGAGTTCGTGGCCGCGGTTTATGCGCGTCTAAATCTGATGGAGGGGACGCCGGGCGCTCCTGTACAAGACCGGGCGACGTTCGCCCAGCTCCAGTTCGCCGTTGGCTCGCTGGTCACCGACCCTACGGGCACTTACGTGGACCCGAACACGGGCAACCCTTGGGAGCTCCCGACGCTGCTGCAACAATCCTCCGGCCGGACGACGTGGTTGCCCCAAAGTGCGGGAGCTCAGGCGCTGGAGCAGCAGATCACTTCCGTCCTGGGCGCGGCAGGCTGGCGCCTGGCCGCGTACCCGGTGTTCCAGGGGCTGCAAGCGTCCGCAACGTCTGGCGCGTTGGCACCTGGCTGCACCACGGACGCCACATCCGGGCAGCCCCAAGCCACACCGGCCCAGGTCCAGGAGTGGCAGCAGCTCTTTTCCAAGGCGGAAGCGGGCCCTTGGACCTACAGCGGCGGTTACATCGGGGCCCAGTCCGGAGCGAGCGGGGCCGGGTCCTACGTGGACGTCGGCCGGGGGGTGATCAATGCCTTGCTGCCGGGGCCCAACCAGACCGCCTCGGGGATGCCCTCCCCCAAGACGACTTTGCCCTGGCAAAGCGGTCTGCCGGTCCCCGGCGTGGCAGTCGACGGCGCCCGGGTCGTGCTCGAGGTCGATGCATTCGGCACGGGTGGGTCAGAACCGGGTGTCACTTCGGGCGGGGCGCCTTGGGACACCGGGGGCGGTGACATCACGATAACGGGTGGCCCGGGCGTCGACAGCGCCAACTTTGTCCCGGACGCCAGCTACGCAGGCCCACGGCCGGGCTCGTTCGGGACGTTCTTCCCGCAGCGCATCCCTGGGATCAGCACCGGCTACATCCTGCTCGAAGTCCCTACGAGCTTCCTGTTACAGGCCGTGCCCGACGCCCTGTACCCGGTCTTCAAGCCGGCTACCCTCTTCCAGCTGCAGGCGCAGGAACCACCCCCCGGTTGGCCATCGGCACGCGACCTCGGGAGAGCTTGTGCGGATAACCAGGAGTGGCTCGTCGGCGATGTCTCGGACGCGGCCAGGCCGGCCGACCTCGGCGGCGACCCCGTGATCTACCACGAGGCGTTCGGCCCGCTGGCGCCGCCACTGATGCACATAGGAACGGCCGCCCTCGACTACTCCCAGCGCCAGAAGGACCTGGTGGCGCTGTTGAGCGGGTTGGTCAGCTCGACAGCCGACGCGAAGTACAGCTTGGACACCCAGATGGCCGCCCTCCAGCAGCGCTTGGCGCAAGCCGTGGCCAACGAGCAGTCGCTCCAGGCCCAAGCGGGGCAACTTTCGGCGAGCCTCGATTCGACGACGAAGTTCCTGGCCCAGATCCAGGTGGCACAGGACAAAATGCCCTCGTCGGTGCGGGCCGAGCTGCAAGCGCAGTCCTCGCTCGAAGAGACGGTGCAGAAGCTGGAGGACCAGGTGGTTTCGGCCGAACAATCCGGCGCGAGCGGGGAGGCCGCCACCCTGGCGGCGGAACTGCGGGTGCAGCAAGAGAGGCTGGCGACCATAGACAAGTCTTTGGCGCAGTACGACGGGGGGACCGAGGGTCTCGTCAACCGTTGGGTGCAAAAGCTACGTTTTATTCAGGGCCAGATATACGCGCTGCGCCAGCAGCAGGGGGCAGCCGAGCAGGAGCGATCGGCGGCAAGTCTTGCCCTTCAGCAGGCTGAGGCGCGCCGTACCCAGCTCGACACCGACCTCGCCGGCTACGAGGAGGAACTGGAGAATGCGGACTTTGCCGTGAACGCCGTGACCGTGGAGGCCGATGGCAAAGTGGTCTTCAAGTCCAAGCTTTTCGGCAACGAGCTCGCTCTCCAGGACATAGACCGCCAGATCGCCGAGGCGGAGCCGCTGCTCGCCCAGCTGCATGACAACCTGAAGTCGACCGAGAAGCAGTGGCTTGCTGCCGAACAGGTTGCACTGGCCGCGTTGGACCACGTCACCTCCACCATCTGGTCGAACTTCGCCATCGAGGCCGGCGTCATCACGGCCGATTATGCCTACGACGTCTTGAAGGGGTATTCCCAAGGGGGGCCGCTCGGGGCGCTCGGCGCGGCCGCAAAGAAAGGATGGGAGAACCTACCCAATCTCTTGTCCAAACACGAGGCGGTTGTCATCCCCGACTACGACCACCAGTTTTCGGGTGACCTGTTCTCGAACATCGGGAAGCAGGGCAAGGCGATAGCGGTTAGCCGCCCCCTGAAGGAGCTCCTGTCCAAGCCTCTCGGTGACGGTCTCAACAAGGCACTGGCTGACGGCTACAGCAAGTTCATCCAGCTGCCGGGGTTCCCGAGGGCCCCGTTCTTCCAGGGCGCACCAGGCTCGATCTCGGCGCTACCGTCCATCCAGGGAGCCATCGACAAGGCCAAGACGTTCCTCAAGTGGTCGGACAGCAACGAGCAAGCGCTCAGGTACATGAGGAAAGGCCCAGGCCTCAACGACGTCAACAAGCTGGCAGCCAACTTTGTCAAGGACTTCGCAAAGGCCGGTGTCAAGATCTACCTCCAGGTAAGAGAGAGGCAGGCGTGGCAAAACTATTTCGTGCAGGAAGGCTTCGCCCTCATCTGGACGGCCCGTCTCCAGACATGCAGGGTGCGTTACTGGGACTTCTACGACCAGTACAATGGGCTCGTCGAAGCAAAGGCGAAATTGCTCGCCCAGTTCAACCCTTCCATGCAGGCGCCCGTGGAGCAGGACAGCATGTTCGCCCAGGGTGCCCAGTTGGTTGTGAAGCTAGCCGTTAGTCGTCCTCCTGGGGCCACTGCGCCGCTCGACCTGGCAGTCAACCTTGCCGGCCAGCCGGCACAGGGCAGTGGCACCTGGACGTACACCATTGGTTCTGGCTCCCTGGTGGAGGGGAAGAAAGGGCTCGGCCTGCTCGTGATGGCGAAATGACGTCCCCCGAACGTTCCAGGAGGTAGCAGGCAGTGCCCGATGAGCAGGTCCTGCAGCCCGGTGACCTGCCAGCGCAGGAGATGGTCAGCCTGCACGCCGAGCTCGAGGGCGACCACTGTACCGAGCTCGACAGCCAAGAACTCACAGACTGTCAGCTCCAGAACAACTAGAAGGACTAAGGAGCGGAACGTTTACGGCCGCGACCGGAATAGGGGTACACCCGCCAGAACTGGGCCGGGCTGAACACGCCTGGGCTACGCCCCGTCCACCACCGGCTTTGGTCGTTGGCAACAGGCCATCTGGTCACCTTCCGCCTCGACCAGCCTTGACGGCCCTGGCATCGAAAGTGCCAGCGCGGTAAGCCACGGTCTGTTCAGCCGAGGCCCAGAAGGTGCCCTACGGCCAGGCGACCCCCTTTGTCGAAGAACGAGCCCACGGCCCCGGATGAGTTTGCCTATCACCAACCCCTAGGCGCGGCGGTCGTGACGGCGCCCACCGGGCTCGAGGACGGGGACAAAGGAGGTGGGCACAGCGACGGAGGGGCTAGCGCGGTCGCCCGGTTTGCGGCCCGGGCCCGGCCGGCTGCCCGCGTCGGTACCCACCGGGGCAGGTACCAGGCCCTCTCGCCCATCATGGTGATGAGCGAGGGCAGTAGCACCAGCCGGACGACGGTGGCGTCCAGCAGGACGCTGGCTGCCAGGCCCACTCCCAGCTGCTTGAAGTCCTGCATCGACAGCGTGGCGAACACCCCGAACACGGCCACCATGATGGCTGCCGCGCTGGTCACCACGCCTGCGCTGGCGCGCAAGCCCTGGTTGACTGCCTCGGGCGTAGGCAGGCCCCGGTCGTGGGCCTCCCGGATGCGCGAGACGACGAACACGTGGTAGTCCATGGACAGCCCGAACAGCACGGCGAAGAGGAACAGGGGGATCCGGGACTCGATCGCCCCCACCGCGTGCGTCCCCACCAGGCTGGCCCCCCAGCCGTGCTGGAAGACCGCGGTCATTATCCCGTAGGCGACCGCTACAGACAGGGCGTCCAGCACCAGGGTCACGGCGGCGATGGCCAATGAGCGCAGCGCCAGCAGCATAATGACGAAGGCGGTAGCTAGGACGAACGCGAAGGCCTCGATGGCGGCGCGGTGCAGGGCGGCGTTGTAGTCGAGGCTTTCGGCCAGGTCGCCACTGACATAGGCCTGGGCCCCGGGCACCTGGCCCACGGTCCGGGGCACGAGGTCGTCCCGAAGCGACTGCAGGGCGTGCTGCGAGGTTGCCCCGAGCCCGTCGCCGGCGAGAGGCGCCACGAGGATCTCCACGTTGGCCCGGGCGTACACCAGCAGCTGGACCGGCGGGCGGAGGTCGCCCGAGGCCTGTCCCTCCCGCTCGAGGTAAGCCAATTGCGCCCTCATGTCCCTAGCCGAAATGCGGGGGGCCTTGATGACCACGGCGGCCGGGCTCGGGGTGCCGGGGAACTCGGCGGCGACCTGGCGGGCCGTCACCGCTTGCGGGCTCGAGTAGGGGAGGAGCTGGGCCAGGTCGAGGCTTTCGGCGTGCATGCCTAGCGCTGGGGCGGCCAGGACGAGCACCAACACGCCAGCCCCCACGGCCGAAAGGCCCGGCCGGGCCAGTACACGGCCCACCAGCCGGCCGGTCAAGCCCTCCCTGGTATGTGCACCGGCGCTCGTTTGTTGGTGCGCCCGGAGCGGCCGCACCCGCACCCGTCCCCGTTCGACCCGGTCCCGCATCGCCACCAGGACAACGAGCATGGCGGCGAGCCCGAGGCCGACAAAGGTGCCCATGCCCGACACCAGCATGCCGGCCATACCTGTCATGACGACCAAGCCGGACACCAGTACGGACCGGCCCGAAGTGGCCGCCGCCACGGCCAGGGCGTCCCGGTTGCTGCGCCCGGCCCGCCTTTCCTGGCGCTCCCGGCGCAAGTAGAACAAGCTGTAGTCCACCCCGACGGCCAGGCCCATGAGGAGCATGACCGAATTGGCGTAGCTGTCGAGACCGACGGCATGGCTCAAGAGGTCAGCCAGCCCGAGCGCGGCCATAAAGGCGCTAAGGGCGAGCATAACGGGAAGCAGGGCGGCCACCAGTGCGCCAAATGCCACGAGCAGGATCCCGAGGGCCAGCGGTACCGCCGTCCATTCCTCCCGGGCAAAATTACTCCCAAGTAGGTTGTTCAGCGCCTGGGTGCCGCTGGCGTCCCCGGTCTCCCGCAGCGAGAACCTGGGGTTGGCCGCCTGCGCCCGGGCCACGGCGGCCAGCACGGCCCCGATCTTGGCGTTGTCGCCCGGTTTGACGTTGAAACCCACGAGCGCGGCTCGGCCGTTGGCCGAGAACAGGTGGTCCGTACAGGGGTTCTCGATGTCGTAAGCGAGCCCCGTAGAGCCCACCGCGGCCACGGTGGCGTCCACGGCACGTCGGAACGATGGGGACGGGGAAGCGCCGACGGGCCCCCGGTTTTGCACCAGGACCACTTCGCCGGAGGGGTCCTGTATGCCGGCTTGGTCAAGTATCTTCTCGGCCTGGGCCGAGCCACCGGCCATCTGCTGGTAGTTGGCCAGGCCCACCTGGCCCGAGGCGTTGCCGAGGCACATCGCGACGATGACGAACGCCAACCAACCGAAGATCGCTAATTTCCGGTGACGTGTGCTCCATCCGCCGAGGACGGAGGCGATAGCTCGTCAGTAGTCACCTGAGCCAGGGCGCGGCGGCCGTGCGCTTCGAGTGGGGCCCCACCGGTGCGGCCACGCTGGCAGCTGAAGCGGGGTGCCTTATTGTGGTCGACGTCCTCTCGTTCACTACCGCCGTCACGGTGGCCACGGGGCGAGGCATGGCGGTCCTGCCCAGCCGGCTGTCCGGTCCCGCCGCCGCGGCCCTGGCCGTAGCCAATGGGGCAGAGCTGGCGGTCTGCCGTCGGGACATGTCCTCGGAGCGACCGTGGTCTCTGTCACCCACGGCGTTGGCCAGCGCACCGTTCACGCCCCGTCTGGTCCTGCCTTCGCCTAATGGTTCGGCCATCGCCGCCGTGGCCGTAGGTCTCGTGATAGCCGCCTGCCTGCACAATGCGGCCGCCGCCGCCACCTGGGCACTCAGCCACGGTTACGGCACCAGCGAACGCCCGATCGCCGTTATCGCCTCCGGAGAGCGCTGGCCGGACGGCTCGTTGCGGCCCGCTCTTGAAGATGGCCTTGGTGCCGGCGCCGTCCTGCACCACTTGCGCACGGCTGGCTGCCGCCTGTCGGCCGAAGCTGCGGTCATGGCCACGATGTACGAGGCGGCTGTGGACGTCGGCAATGCCGTCCGGGTGTCTGCATCGGCGTTGGAACTTACAGCCATTGGGTTCTCTTCGGATGTCGAGGTCGCGGTTGAGCTGGAGGTCGATCCTCACGTCCCCGTCCTGGCTGAGGGAGCGTTCACGTCGGTTAGGCCCGACTACGCATTAGTGGCTCGGACCGCTGGGCCGGCCTGCTCGGAACTGTGATGAGGCGTCGGGAACGCGGCGAACGCGGCGGCTCCCGAAAATGCCTACTGGTACAACAACGCCGGGCCTTGACCTCCACCGGGCGAGGTCAACTCAGACGAGCGAGGGGCCTCTGTCGGTGCAGGATCGCCTTTTGCGGCCGGTGGCTTCACGGTCTCGGTACCGCCGCCAGCGTCGGTCACTACGAGCGGGCAGACGACGCAGGCGTCACGCCCCCTTTGCCCGAACCATCGGCACGTTTGCCGAATGGTGCAGGTAGGCAACGCCGTGCCGGCTGACAGCGGGCTCTCTTCGGTGATCATTTGGCCCACTACCCCGCAGCCGGTACCAGTCCATTTGGGGGCACCGAGCCTCGATGCGGGGTGCGGATAACCGGTAACGAGCCTCAAGACGACCCTTCAGCTTCGCTCGGGCGACGAAGTCGTCGTCAACTCGGACCGCTGGGCGCAGATATGCGCTCCGCCCCGCGCTTTCATTTGGTTCTTGGCGGGCAGATCGGGCCGGCATTGTCGGTCCCGGTTGCCCGGTCGCGTCCCTCAAGTCTCGCAGGGAACGGGCCGATCCCGAAAATACCCACCGGTAGCCAGCTCTGGCCGCCGCGCCGGGTACAGACTTGACGAAACCCGAGAGGCCGAAGTGCGAAATCCCTGGCGCTTAGAGGACCCACCAGCGGATATCGACGGGTTGTGTTGGCCGGGAACGGGAAGTCGGCTCTCGGTCGCCCTGGCTTTGGCGCCTGCGGTGTCGCCGGTGCTCCCGCCCTTTCGCTTTGTCCAGCTGGCCCCAGAGCCCAGGCTCGAACCAGCAGTGCTGGCCCTGGCGGGTTGTCCCGGTATTTTGAGCGCCCTGGTGCTGGTGCGCCGGTCCCTATCCACCGGTGAGCGGGCTGGCCTCAGACCATCGTGCGCCCGCGCTCCCTCTCTTGCGGTCTGGCCGCCCCGCGTCGGCACACCATGTGGGTGTACGTCGTCATCCGTGGCGGGTTAGACGCCGTGGTCGTGGCGGTCGCCAGTTCGCTCGGCCGGCACCTCCCCGTTGTGGCTCAAGGTGTTGGCGCCACGGTTATGGTGGTCGTCGCCGGGGCGGTCAGTTTCTCGGTGGTCGGTGGGGCGATGGTCCTGACCTGGCTGGGCGCCGGTGGCCGGCCCGGGCGAAGGCGGTGGGCGGCCATGGCTGTGGCTGTGACCTTGGCTGAGGTCGTACCTGCCCTGACATGGCGCTACCGCTACAGCACGGGTTGGTACGCGGGCTGGACGCTCACCGTCTTGGCCTCCGCCGGGCTGCTCGTGGCACTACTGGCAAAGGCCGGCAAGCTTACGAGCCAGCTCGCCACGCAGGGCGAGGGGTTGTCGGCGGCGCTGCGCCGGGCCGAGGAGCTCGGGCGCCTCCAACAGGCGCTGTTGGACAACATGGCCGACGGCGTCGTTTTACGGGGGCCGCTTGGCGAAGTAATGGCGTCCAACCCGGCGGCGCCGCTCTTGTTCGGCCTGACCATGGACCAACTGGCTGGCCTGTCGCCGCCGCCGCGGGGTTGGAAGGTCGTGCGGGCCGACGGGCGGGACTGGGCCCTGGACGACCTCCCTAGCACGGGCACGTCCCAGATGGGTACTGCAGGCCAGAGCGAGATGATCGGCGTATCGAGCGAGGAGGGCCTGCTGCGGTGGCTCCGCGCCAGAACTGTCATCGTGAAGGGGATGACGGGGTTGACCGAAGGGGTGGTCACGACCTACGCCGACGTAACCGAGCCCTACGCCGAGAAACTCCGCCGCGCCCGTGAACAAGAAGGAGCCCGCCAACGGGTCGAAACCGCCCTTCACGAAGAGGACTGCCTCCGCGTCGAGTACCAGCCCGTCGCCGACCTGTTGACCCGCGCCGTCGTCGGCTACGAGGCGCTCCCTCGTTTCAGCTCCGGCCCCACCCGTCCACCGGAGCGGTGGTTCTCCGAAGCAGTGGCTGTTGGTCTCGGTGTCGAACTCGAACTGCACGCTCTTCGGGCCGCCCTGGCCCAACGGGACCGCGTGCCCGAAGACGCGTACCTTTCGCTCAACGTCTCGCCGCAAACGGCGGTATCGCCACTTCTTTGCGATCTCCTGGCGATATCCCGCTGCGAAGGTACTGTCCTTGAGGTCACTGGGCCGGTCGGGACCGACGACCTCGAGGCACTGACTGGCTCGCTCGGGAAGCTTCGGGCATGCGGGCTCCGTACCGCCATCAACGACGCGGGGTCGGGCTACGACAGTTTGCGGTACATCGTCACTATCCGCCCTGACATCGTCAAGGTCGGTACCACGCTCACCCGGGGGATAGATGCGGACCCAGCCCGCCAGGCCCTGGTCACGGCCCTGGTCAGCTTGGGCATGGGCATTGGCGCCGTGCTCGTGGCCGAAGGCATAGAGACCCAGGGCGAGCTCGACGCCCTGGTCCAGCTCGGCGTGCGTCACGGACAGGGCTACTACCTGCGCCGGCCGGCCGCTCTCCCAAAGCCCACCCGCTACCCGGTACCTCGAGAGGGCTCGCGCCACGATCGGCTGGTTGCGCTGGCTCCGTCCGGAGAGGGACTTCCAGGACGTGCCGGTCCCAGGGGCCCAAGGGTGCCGCCCCGGTAAGCCGGCTCCCCTCTTGGCCTCTGGGACGGCGCGTCCAGCGTCGCGGTGGCGCAGTCGGACAACTGACCGGTCGAACGCGAACCGCAGAACTTAGGTGCACGGCTGGGGTACCTGGCGCCTCTAATTTGTCGTGGAGCCATCTGTGGCTGCAGGCGACGAGGGGCCGGGCCCGCCCAACAGTCAAACCAGGGCCGAAGTGCGCCTGCTCCGCGTGGCCGACCTGTCGGTCGGCTACTCTCCCCGCCAGCGCAAGGTGGACGACGACCACGTAACCCTTCTCGGGGAGGTGATCGACCGGCTCCCGCCCATTGTCGTGGACGAGCGGACGATGACGGTGATCGACGGTGTGCACCGCCTGGAGGCGGCCCGCAGGGCGGGCCGGGCCGAAATAAAGGCACTGTTGTTCTCCGGTAACGAGACCGAGGGGCTTGTCGTCGCTATACAGGCCAACGTCAGGCACGGTAAGCCCCTCAGCCGAGCGGAGCGCCAAGCAGCGGCTTGCGCCCTGCTACGCCGGAGCCCCGATCGCTCCGACCGTTGGGTCGGCGAGATCTGTGGGCTTTCCCACTCCACCGTAGCCCGGTTGCGCCAGGCGGCCGAGATTGCCGACCGGGGCGTGAGGACCGGCCGCGATGGGCGGCGCCGTCCCGTCGACCCCAGCCCGGGCCATACGGCCGTGGCCAAGGCACTTGGCGCCGGGCCCGCGACCAGCATCAGGCAAGCGGCTGAGATCGCCGGAGTGGCCGCCTCCACGGCGCAACGAGTGGCGGCCGGGCTTCGAGAACGACAGATGTCCTCTCCGGGTCTGGACGGTGCACCGTCATTAGTGCCCGATCCGGCCCCAGGGCCTCAGGAACGAGGAGAAGGCCCAGTCCCCCAGTCCTCGGCGGGGCGGGCGGACACGGCATCCTGGTTGGAAAGGACCGCCGTAGGCCCCAAGGACTTCGGCACCTATCTATCGGACATGCCGCTCGGCCGGGTTTACGAGGTCGCCGACGAGTGCCGCCAAAGGGCGCGTACTTGGTCGGAGATGGCAGATGCTCTGGAGAAGCTGGCCCGCGCCCGGCGGGGGCTTCGCTTGGAGTGACCGCACATGGCCTCGAGCGGCGGTCCGTACCCCCGGGGTTATCTTGGCCGGGGTTTATCTCGGCGTCACTTAGGGGCGAGACGTCTCTGAAGCCTCGCCACTGAGCCACCGAGCGACCGTCGAGACGCGCGCACGGGGCCTCCCTGCCGCCTTGCGCGGATCGATAAAGAGGCCTAACCCCTCTGGACAATCAAACCGATCCGAACCCGGGAGGGGCAAATGGTGGTCATGGCGGTAGCGCTACTGATCGGCTGCATGGGGGGCTGGGCAACGGGTGGGAGCCTCTCGCACTTAGCTACTTTTCGGGCCCGGGCGTGGCCGTTGTTGGCCCAGGCGGTGCTCCTCGAGGCGGTCTTGGGGTTGACCTCGGGCCCGCTACGCACGGTGCTCGCTGTGGGCGCCTGCCTTACGGTCGCTGGATGGTGTGCCATCAACAGCACCCAGGCCCGACGGTTCCCCTACGGGCAGGGCCTGATCGGCCTAGGCATAGTGCTCAACGCCACCGTCATGGCATTGAACTCGGGTATGCCCGTGTCAGCGTCGGCGCTAGCCGCCGCCGGGCTGAGCAAGACGATGGACGTTGCCCGCGGTCACCTTTACAAGCACACGGCCATGACCGTCCACACCCGCCTACGCCTGCTCGGCGATGTCGTCCCTCTGCGCCTGGTCCGCACCGTCCTGAGCCCAGGGGACCTATTAATGTTGGCCGGGATCCTGGTCGTCACCTGGGCGGCCATGCGACCATCGCCCACCCGAGGTGTTCGACTGGCCAAATTGGCCAGTCGAA
>JBKQUU010000071.1:0-3665 GCA_052325485.1 Acidimicrobiales bacterium
GGGCCGCGGCGCGGGGGCCGGCGCCGACGACTACGAACTGCGCGTACAACTGTCGCCTGAGGCTGTCCAAGACAGCTGGCTCATCGTCCACACACAAGACCCGCGGCCGGTTCTCGACCTTGGTCTCCCCTCCGTGCGCCGTTGACCTCCTGCCCACGCTAGCGCGGGAGCCGACAGATCATTGCTCCGGTCATTGCTCCAGTTATCCGGCCCCAAAGGGCATTCTTTGAGCTGTCGTCTACGCAGAAGACATGAGAAGGCCAGTTCAGCCGGGCAGCCTGATCGTGAAGCTCGTCCCCGCGTCCGACGTGCTCACGTCGATCCGCCCTCGGTGGCCGTCCACGACCGTTGCCCAGGCCATGGCCAGGCCCTGCCCGGTCCCGCACCCGAAAGGCTTCGTGGTGAAGAAGGGCTGGAATATGCGGGGCAGGACATCTTGCGGTATGCCCGGGCCGGTGTCGGTGATGCTTATGCACACCTGATCTGCCTCTGCCCAGGTCCTGAGGTCGATCCGTCCACGCTCCCCGGTCGTATCGTGGGCTTGGCCCACGGCGTAGGCGGCGTTGACTAGCAAGTTGAGGAGGACTTGGCTGATGGCACCCGGGAAACACTTAACTGTCGGTAATGTCCCGTACTCCACGGTGACCTCGGCTACGTATTTGAGCTCGTTGCGGGCCACGGTCAGCGCGTTGGCGGCCAGGCGGTTGATGTCGGTCGGTTCGGGGGAGCTGAGGTCGGGACGGCCGAACGCCTTCATGGCCCGCACGATGGTCGCCACGCGCTCGACGCCTTCTTGGCTCTGGGAGAGCGCGCTGGGGACCTCGGCCTCGACAAAGTCGAGGTCGACCGCTTGGCAGCATGCTTCCAGCACGGAAGCGACGTCTCCGGGCACATCGCCCTTGCGCAAACGGGCGGCGGCGTCGTGGGCGGCCCGGAGCAGGTCTGCGACTGGCCCCCAAATAGTGCTGAGAAAGGAAAGATTGTCCGAAATGAACTGCGTCGGCGTATTGATCTCGTGGGCTATGCCCCCAGCCAGCTGCCCAAGTGCCTCCATTTGTTGGGCCCGCCGGAGGTCCTCAGCCATTTGCAGGCGGTCGGTGACGTCTTCGACCGTGGCAATGAGAGTTTGCCAACAGCCGTCTTGGTCGTGGATCACCACGTCGTTCACCTGGACCATGCGGACCGTCCCGTCGGGCCGGCGCACACGGCCTTGCGACGACCGTGGGCCCCCCTCGTCAAGGCCCGCCTTCCGGGCGGCACCAGTCGAGGGCATCGAAGGTTCCGAGACGAGGTCGTCGAGGAGGTCGGAGCGGAGCCGGCCATGGAGCTCTTCGGGCGACCGCCCGACGAGCTCGCACAGCGCACGGTTGGCGTCCACGACCCGCCCCTCCGTGTCGAGACGGAAGATGCCCAGCGGGGCCTGCTCGAAGGTGCTGCGGAACCTCTCCTCGCTTTCGGCCAGGTACCCCTCGGCCAGGACCTGTGCCGTCACGTCGCATGAGATGCCGAAGGTGCCGATAATGCGCCCCCGGTCATCCCGTAAAGGGTGTTTGGTGGTCGACACCCATGCGTCGGGCCGGTCGTTGTAGGTAAGACGCTCGATCTTGGCCGCCATGTGGTCGCCCGTGCGGATGATCTGCTGCTCGTCTTCCAAGGCGCGGATCGCGTGCTCGGCGCTGAAGAAATCGAAGTCCGACATGCCGACCAGTTCGTCGACGGTGCGCCCGGGGGCGTGGTCCAGGGCCCAGCCTGCGCTCACCATAAGGAACCGGCTCCTGAGGTCCTTGAAGAACACGCGGTCCGCGGGAGTGGCCAGCAGGTTGCGTACGCATATCCGCTCGAGGTCCTCGCGGTCCCCGCCCACCTGGGGCCCACCTCGGTCTTCCCGCTGAGGTGGGCCTACCCTTAACGTTGGCCCGGCCGGCGGCCTGGTCACCTTTCACCTCCGTCAGCGGCGACGGCAGACAAGGGGGTCATCACCGTTCCCACGACCACGTAGAGGGGCTCACGGCGAGCTCGTGTTCATGCTGTTTCCTCGGTCCCGATAAAGGCCTGATCGTCCTGAGGTCCCATCGGCTCAATAGCGCAACGTCTGAGAAGCCCACCGGGCCCAGATCGTTGCAATTTATTCAGCCCACTATGCGCGGCCGTCCCGCCGCTACCGAGCCCGGCGAAAGAGGCTACCGGTGGCCCCTCGGGGCTGCTCGCGACCTTGGCGCTTTTCGCGCGCTGGGGCAGCCAGGACTCAGCAGGCGGGCCCCGACGGCAGCCGAAACTGAACGCCGGGTGAACGACGTGGCCGTCGAGTGGCTATGGTCAAGGTCGTGCAGAGCGTCGAGGAGCTCGTCCTGGGGCTCTTCGGCCGTGTGACCGAGGTCTTGGCCCGTGCCACCGCCGCCCTGTTAGAAGCCGACCCGCTGCTCGGCCAAGCGGTCATCGACGCCGACCAGGAGATGGACGAGCAGACCGAAGCGGTCAGACACCTGGTGTGGGCCAAGATCGACTCCGAACGGCCCACGGGGGCGGAGCTGCGGCACTTGGTGTCCATCTTGTTGGTCCTGCCCGAACTAGAGCGCAGTGCCGACCTGGCCGAGCACATCGCCCGGCGCGCCCTCAACCACGTCGGCGCCGAGATGACCCCGGTGAGCCGGGGCATCGTGCAGCGCATGTCGGAGGTGGCGATGGAGATGTGGCGATCGGTCACTGCTGCGTACGCCGCAGTGGCCCTTAGTGACCTGGAGCTGCACGAAGCCGACGAGGAGCTCGACATACTCCACGACCGGCTTACGGCCGAAGTAGCCACCGGTTCTATGAGCGCGCCGTTAGCCGCGCAGGTGGCTCTGCTGGGACGCTTTTACGAGCGGATTGGCGACCATGCTGTCAACCTGAGCCGGCGCATTACCACCTTCCCGAGCTGAAGCCTCGAGACCTCGACACGGGACGGGCAGCCCCAGGGGAGGGCTCCGTCCTGGCGGTTTGACTACACTGCCTGTCTGGTTGGCGAGTAGCCCTCCCGCCGGGAGATCGACATGCTGGCGCGATGGGCGCCCGGTCCCTGGGGCTGCGTTGAGCAGGTGGGCGAGACTTTCCGTCTGTGCCATGTGGCTGGGGCCGGGCGGTGGTCATACCCTCGTCCGGCGGAAAGGACCGAGCGAGTGCACCCCTATCTCGCCCTCATCTGCTTCCCGGTGGTCTTCCTAGCCGAGCTGCCTGACAAGACGATGTTCGCCAGCTTGGTCATGGCCACCAAAGGTCGCCCCTACCAAGTGTGGCTGGGCGCGGCCGGGGCCTTCGTGGTGCACGTCGCCATCGCCACCACTGTCGGCGTCGCCCTCTTCGCCGTCCTTCCCCGCCGGGCCGTCGACGCCGTCGTCGCCGGCATGTTCGTGTTCGGGGCCGCGTACGCCTGGTGGGAAGGGGCGAAAGCGAAAGACAAAAGAGGTCAGCGCGAAATGTCCAAGCACGGTGCCGTGCTTACTGCTTTCGTCGTCATCTTCCTGGCCGAATGGGGCGACCTCACTCAGGTCGTCACTGCCAACCTCACCGCCAAGTACCACTCGCCGCTATCGGTCGGAGCCGGGCCCCTGCTCGTCTTCTAGAGCGTGGCTGCCATCGCGGTGGCCAGCGGGCAGACCTTGTTGCGCTTTGTGAACGTCTCCACTGTC
>JBKQUU010000072.1:0-3596 GCA_052325485.1 Acidimicrobiales bacterium
CGGGCGGACCGGACATGGTTCCGGGCATCCCCAATACGGATCCCGGCAACGGGCATGTTGGCCTGGACCTTCTCAAGGTCCTTGGTGGCCAACGCCTCCGCCAGCCACGCTCGGGCAGGGTCGGTCAACGGCCCTCCAAGGGTATGGGCACCAGGGCCCGGCTCTTGACTTCTACGACGAAGGGCTCGGGCTCCGCTTCGGACCAGCGTTGGCGGTCTACGACAATGGGGTTCACGTCAACGTGCAGTTCGCGTTCCACTTCGCTACAAGCTTGTCGAACGGAGCGTAACGGGGCGTCCCCCACAACTAGGACGTCGACGTCCCTCGGGGCCGGCCCCGGCTCGCCCAGGTACCGTGCTGCCCACGAACCGAACACGAAGGCCTCCTCGACACCGTTTACGCCCGACAGCACCGCTCCCAGCCGGCCCAAGATGCCGACCGTCTGCACGAGGATGGAGCGGAGCTCGTTCGCCCAGGGGAGCCTCCAGTTGGCGGTCACAAGCGTGTTACGCCCAAGGCTCCTGGTCACCACCAACCCGTGGGAGGCCAGCCGGGCCACCTCCCTACTGGCCGTGGCCTGCGCCACGTGGGCGCGCTTCGCTAGCTCCCCCACGGAGAGCTCCGCTCCGTCCCCGAACAGCTCGGCGAGGAGGCGGAACTGCTGCTGCGACCGGAACAAGGGCGCCAGCGCGGGGGCCGACTGACTCACATTCTCGATCATATCATCGAGAATGCGGATACAAGGAGGTCTACCTGGCCCGCGCTTCGGGCGATGCTGGGGTTCAGGCCCGAACCACAGGCCATTCGGAAACGGTGAACCCGCCACCTACCCTAGCCTGTGGCGCCCTGACCTGCCGGAACTCCCGCTTGTCTAGTTTCTTACATCCCCACGCGGACACCTCGGGACACCCGCCGGCCGTACCACACCTCCAGGTACGTGAGCAGCTGTACGGGTCGTCTTCGGGCGTGAAGACCGGCTCGGCCCGGTCTACGACCGCCTGCGCCAGTTGGGCATCGACGAGCCCGACGCTGCCGCCCGCACCGTGGAGGCCCTCACCGGGCGGCCCAGCCCTGCCCGCCAGGACAGTTACCGCCAAAAACGCGGCAATCAGGTGCTGCTGGCGCTGCTCGGCCAGTACGGCGACGGCGTCGACAAGGCGGCCGACGAGCTCGGTGCCTTCTTCGACCACCTCCGCCTCGTCGGGGCCCCCGGCCTCGTGGCCGAAGAACTCAGCGACGTCGACTATCTTTCGCCACCGCCCGCTGAGCCCACCAGGCCCAACCGCAAGGCCCAGCAGTGAACTGCCCGAGCTGAGGCCTCGGGCGGCCGGCGACCCGGCACGGGAGAGCGCGTCCGCCACCGATTTCGGCGTGATCGGCAGCAGGTCGAGCACCACGATCGGGTCGGTGTCACTGACCTCGAAGTCCCAGGCGACGACCTTGGCCAGGTAGTTGCCGATCACGCTCCCCATCACCACGGTCGAGCCGGGCGTCACGTCGTGTACGTCCCGAGCGCGGCTGAGCACGGTCCAGTTGTACCCGTCGTCGTCTTCGGCGTGGGGGTCACTGACGATATCAACGCCCATCTCTACTGCCTCTCGGAAGGGCACGCGGGCAACGACCAGCTGCTCGACGACGGCCGGGTCAACCTCATCGACTTGCCACCAGAAGAGGCGCCGCACGCCCGTAGCCGCGATCCGTTCCTCATCTCTGAGATGCGTCGTGGCTTCGACGCTGCCGAAGTTGTGGCCGGGAGCCCTGGGGGGGAGTTCTTCCTTCACTTCCCAACGACCAACACATTGTCGCGGCAGCAGTAGTTGGAGGAGCAGGTGCGATAGTCACCGCCAACTCCGCCGACTTCCCGCCTGAAAAGGGGTGAGGGCCATGGGCTGCGGGATGGTCGCCAACCAAATAGCGTTCGGCAGGTGTTCTATGTCACCGACCTCCGCCACTTCGAGGGCATCGAGCTCGACCCCGACGCCCCGGCACCCGCGCTGCGCCTGGTGCGCTACCTCTATCGCATCGTCAGCGCCGCCACGGCCACCGCCGAGCGACGGTCCCACCCCACCGCCCTGCCTTGCCGGCGGCGCCCGGGCCGCGTCGCCTGCCCGGGGCGTCTGGTCGTCGGGATGCAGGACCAACCTCCTCGGATCGGTTGGGAGTGCCCGGCGTGCGGAGAAGCTGGTTCGATCGAGGGTTGGCAGGGCCAACCCCCCGACCTGTCGGGCGTGGCGCAGGCCGACGATGAGGGCCAGTTCATGAGCGTGGTGCTACCGGAGAAGACCTATCAATTGCTGCTCGACGAGCTCTACATCGACCGCCACTGCGAGCGCCTGCTCTACAGCGCCCAGCTCGGCCCCGACGGCGTAGAGCTCTCCGGCCCGGAGGAGGACTTCGAAGAGCTGGAGGGCGTCGTAACCTTCGAGGCCAATCATGCCCCGACCAAGAAGGCCCAGCGCCGCTGGGACGACGTGTTCGATCACGTCGAGCCAAGCCGGCGTACTTGGATTGAGCACAGCACCGACGTGGTGCTGGACGAGCTCAATAGTTTCGGCCTCGTCGTCGCCCGGCCCCAGGTAGCCGACCTGGTCCGCCAACGCGTCGCCGCCGTCGCCACCGGGCTCGGCATCAGCGAGCAATCGACCCGCCGCTACGTGGACGATGAAAGCCTCCGAGGCATCGCCCGCCAGGCGGCGTTGGAGCTCGCCGTAGAGCAACCCGGGGCCGATCTCCACGCCCAGCCCCGCACCATCCCCGTCCCGCTCGCCACGCTGGGCTGGACGATCGCCGCCCTGGCCGAAGCCGGCCACGTGAGGGTAACCAACACCGACACCGTGGGCACCAACGGAGCGCTAGACCTGATCTCTCTGGTCGGCCAGGTCCTGTACGAACGGCCTGAGCCAGCCATCGGCCCCGTCCTGCTCCCCCAGGCGGCGCTAGCCCGGGCCGCCCGGTTGCTGGAGGCCTCGGCCGAGATGCTCCGCCAGGATGCCCCCGTTATCCCGGACCTCCCAGCCGGCCGCTCTCCTACGCTCGCCGCCGCCCTGGCCCGGGACTCGACGGCGTTGAGGGCTCTGGTGAGCGAGCACGGTACCTCTCCAGGCCCCTCACCGGGCAGCTGAGCGCCGTCTAAACGCCGGCATTGGGGAGGCCCCGGTTACCTTCGGATTGCGACCCTCCCCAGAAGCCAGGTCGACCAGCTCTGGGCGCTTTTAGCGGAACTCCGACCGGACCAACCCGATAATGTTTTCAGTGAAATTAGTCGCGGGTTCTCGCTGCAATTTCCTTCTCTGTGTGGCTGCCACTTTGGCTGCCAGCTGCGGCCCTGCCTTCGGCGGGCTCCCGTGGGCACACAATTCGAACAGGGTTTTTTCGGTGGGGACGGCCGGTTCGTACCAGTTACCTCTTGCATCCCCCGCCACCTAGAGTCCCATCGGCCTGCTCGCCAAACGCCCTGACCAGGGCTTATCCGGTGGAGGCGACCGGGATCGAACCGGCTACCTCTTGCATGCCATGCAAGCGCTCTACCAACTGAGCTACGCCCCCGAAGGTGACTTTTGAGACTAGCAGAGTCGCTGTCAGCGGCCGTCCGACGG
>JBKQUU010000073.1:0-9537 GCA_052325485.1 Acidimicrobiales bacterium
GTGGTGACGCGCGCCCAGCGTGCCGAACCAGCCTCGGACAAGCATGCTTTCGCACTAGTGGTCCCTGGCCACAGCAGCCCGTCCGTTTTACGTGACGGCATGGGCCCGGGGACCGAATTTGTGCCCCGCTCGTGCCGGGCCGGTCGTTATGGACTTACTGGGTGTGTCCCTTTTCCTCTCCAGGTATTGCCTGCTCAGTCCGATAGTCGTTGCGTGAGTTTCCCGACCGACCGGATTGACGAGGTCAGTTTCCAGACCGACCTCACCGACGAGCAGTGGGCCTTGGTGGAACCGCTACTGAACGTCGCTGGTAAACGGGGTGGAAGTTCGGCAACGACATCCGGAAGGTAATCGATGGTGTGCTCTACATCACCCATACCGGCTGCCAGTGGCGCTGCCTACCACCGCAGTTCGGGCCCTGGACACGGGTGTGGTCCCAGTTCCGACGCTGGTCCCGCAACGGGGTATGGTCAGCGCTCCTGGCCGAGCTGCACCGCAAGGCCAGGACCAAGCTCGGCCGGGCCGAGGTCGAGCCGTCGATGGTGGTCATCGGCACCCACCTGGCCCGCGGCGCCTCCAACGGAGGTGCCAGCTTCCACGACCGGGGCGGGCCGTACGGGGCCACCAAGGGCGCCAAGCGAGCAGTCGCCGTCGACGTCACTGGCCTACCCTTGGCCGCCGCTGTGCTGCCAGTCTCGACCCACGAGAACGTCACCACAGAGACCCTGCTCGACGTGCTGCGCGACCATGGCCAGGCCGAGCGGCTGGAGCTTGTCCTGGTAGACCGGGGCGTGAACGCACGAGCGGCCAAGTTGTTGAGCAAGCGGGCTGCCTTGGAGATCCGCCGGGCCGGCCATGACAAGGGACGACACGAGTTCGCGCCCCTGGCGTACGCCTGGCGGGTCGAGGTCGCCCATGGGCACCTATTGCGCAGCCGCCGGCTGGCCCGCTCCTTCGAGTGCACGCCCGAGTCGGCCAGTGGCTGGCTCCAGGTCGCCTGCCTGGTGGCGGTGCTCGACGCCTTGGCTCCCCGTCACCCTTCCCGGGTGGCCGAGCCCAAGGCACCGTGGTTGGTGCCCCGCCGGCGGGCGGTCCAGGCAACCGCAGCCTAGGGGTACTCGCGTGGGCCCGGACGGCCCGGGCCAGCTAAATCGCCCCTTTCGTCGCACCCGGAGCATTCTGTCGCTCTCGGCGTGCTTTGTGGTCCCAGCCTCATGGCACCATCTGGGGGTGCCTTGGGCCAAGACGGACAAACATGATGTGCCGTTCTCGGCGAACGGCGCAGCGCTCACCCGCCCGGTGGCCTTCAAGTTCGCCCTCGACCTGACCGTCGAACAGTCCCGGCGCCTGTTCATGCGCGCCGGGGCCCGGCGCTTCGCCTACAACCACCACATCGGCCGGGTAAAGGACAACCTGTCGGCGCGAACGACGGAGAAAGAGGCCGGCACCGAAAAGGACCAGATGACCCCGTCGCTGTCGTGGCGGCGGTGAGCTTCATCAACGAGTTCAATGCCTGGAAGACCGGCCGGCTCGATTATTCCCCGGTGGCCGAGGACGGGGCCCGGGGCCTCGCCTGGCGCCACGAGGTCCCGGCCGACGTTTTCGAGTGCGCCTCCGTCGATGCTGCCAACGCGTTGAATAACTACCGCGAGTCGGTGGGCGGGGCCCGGGCCGGGATGAAGGTCGGCTTCCCCCGTTTTGCCACCAAGCACCGCCAGACGCCGCGCTTCCGCCTGCGGGCCAGGTACCCCGCGGGCGAGAAGCCCCCCGTACGCTTTGTCGGCACCAAGGCCCTGCACTTCCCTGTGCTCGGGGACATGCGCCTCCACGGCTGCGGCCGGGCGGTGGCCAAGATGATGGCCAAGGGGCGTTTCCATGTCTACTCGGCCAGCTTCTCGTTCAAGGCCGGCCGCTGGTACGTCTCGGTGGCGGGGGTGGCGGCCCCGTTCCATCACCAGCGCCGCTGCGGCGAGGGACGCCACCAGTTCCCCGTAGGCGCCGACAGGGGCGTGAAATCCCTGATTATTTCCGCCGGCACCGACGGCGAGGCTTACCGGTCTTGGGAGGGGGTGAGACCACTCCGCCACAGCCAGGACAAGCTACGGCGGGCCAACAAGGCTTTTTCGAGGACCAAGGAAAGCTCGGCGGGCCGCGCCAAAGCAAGGGCACGGCTGGCCAAGCTCCACCGCCACATCGCCGCCCAGCGCAGCCACGTCGCTCACCAGGCCAGCTACGACCTGGCCACCGGGGTGACGGTGCTGTGCATAGAGGACCTGTACATAAAGGGCATGATGGCCAATCGTCACTTGGCAAAGTCGATAGCCGATGCGGCTATGGGCGAAGCCGGCCGGCGGTTAGCCTATAAGTGCCGCTGGTACGGGGCCGAACAGGCTCTGGCCGACCGCTGGTACGCCTCGTCCAAGACCTGCTCGGGCTGCGGGCAGAAGAAGGACCACCTCGAGCTGTCCGAGCGCACCTACCACTGTCAGCACTGTGGCCTGAGCATCGACCGGGACCTGAACGCGGCCATAAACCTGGCCCGCTGGCCGGCACTACAAGCAAACCAGGCGGCGGAGAAGGCCTTAGCGACAGCCGCCTGACCCGCGGCCCACAAGCCAGGTCTGCACCGCCAAGGAGGCGGGAAGAGCCGGTCGCCACCCGTGCAATCCCAGTTCGCTGGGGCAGGGCGTTGGGCCGGAACCGGGGTGACCCGGACGGCGAACGAGCACCGTAGGCCAGCCAGGCCGGCGGTCAAGGGGAGCCGGTGTGCCACCTACCAATAGGGACACACCCTGTTAGCTCACTTCTTCACGCGGTAGTCGATGAAGGTGGCGAAGGGTGACTGGCGGGCCCCGAGGTGCTCGAGCTCGACCGACGCCGAAAACCCGTCGAAGAGGCCCTTACCGCCACCGAGCACGACGGGGGCAACGATGATGCTGAGCTCGTCGACCAACCCCGCCGACAAGGCCTGGCGGATGACCTGGGCGCCACCCATTATGTGGACCTGTTTGGCACCGGCGGCCGCCTTGGCCCGCTCGACGGCCGCGGCCACGCCGTCGACGAAGATGAACTCTTCGCCTGGCGGCTGGTCCTCGGGCCGGTGAGTGACGACGAAGACCGGGATCCCCCAGGGGTTCTGGTCCCCCCAGTGGCCGGCGGCCTCGTAGGTGCCCCGTCCGGCCACGACGGCGCCGTTGGCGCCGAGCGCACCTTCCAGCCATTCCTTGTCTACGCCAGTAGCTTGGCCCCGCTCCGGCGAAGCGTAGCTCCAAGGGCCTCCGAACACCCAATAGTGGAGCCGCTCGCCGCCGATGCCCAAGCCACAACCGGGGCCGTCGTCGGGCCCTGTGATGTAGCCGTCCACCGACACCGTGATCCCCGCTGCCACCTTCGTCACCGCTCTTCTCCTCCCACCTTGCGGCCCACGAGCTCGAGCCATTAATAATACTGACGGCCGCTACCGCCTGGGCTCATCGCGCCGTCCCGGCTGTGCAGGGTACCGGGCCTCGGGTCCTCCTTCGACCCGGGGCCGTTGGGCACGTCCCTGGCTCCGCCTGTTCTCCCAGGTCCAAGGAACCTTTGCCGGTAGCGGACTTGTGGTGAGGACCTGTCGTAGCTACCATGCGCTGTGAGCACCCAGCACACCGTGGTAGTTGGCGCGGGCATTGTTGGTTTGGCGGTGGCACGGAGGCTGCTCCAGTTGTTCCCTGGCGCGGGAATTACCGTTGTCGATAAAGAACCTGAAGTAGCCATGCACCAGACAGGCCATAACAGCGGTGTCGTGCACGCCGGCGTCTACTACTCACCGGGGTCGCTGAAAGCTGTTCTGTGCCGGCGAGGCAGGGAGCTGCTGAAAGAGTTCTGTGACGAATGGGACTTGCCCTACGTCGAGTGCGGGAAGCTGATCGTCGCCAGGGACGCCGATGAGGTCGTCAAGTTGCGTGAGCTGCAGCGACGAGCCGAGATCAACAAAGTCCCAGGCCTGCGCTTCTTGAGCGCCGATGCCCTCACCGAGGTTGAGCCGCACGCCCGTGGGGCGGCGGCGTTGCACTCGCCGCGTACCGCCGCCGTCGACTTTTCTGCCGTAGCGAAGGCCATCGCCGCCGACATAGGCCGGCAGGGCGGTGAGCTCATGCTCTCTTGCGAGGTGACCGCGTTCCGGCGCGAACCACTGGGTGTGCGGGTCCTCACCACGGCCGGTGAAGTGGTCACTGAACGCGTGATCGTGTGCGCCGGGCTCCAGAGCGACCGAGTGGCCGTTCTGGCTGGTGATGACCCCGACCCGGCGATCATCCCATTTCGCGGAGAGTACTATCAGCTGGCCAGTAATTCGTCGCATATTGTCAAAGGTCTCATCTACCCGGTACCCGACCCCCGCTACCCGTTCCTCGGCGTGCATTTCACCCGCAGGGTGACCGGCGCCGTGGACATTGGCCCAAATGCCGTACTGGCTCTGGCCCGTGAAGCCTATCGGCGCCGGGAGATCAGCCTTACCGACGTCCTGGACGTGGTGAGGTGGCGAGGGTTCCGGAGGTTAGCGAGGTCTCATTGGCGGGCGGGTGCTCGAGAGGTGCTTAGCTCGCTTTCACGAAGGGCGTTCGTCAACGCCGCGCGCCAATATGTGCCGGCTCTCAGCCACAAGGACGTTGTGCCCGCCCCTGCGGGCGTCAGGGCCCAAGCCGTCGGGGCAGATGGTAAGCTCCTTGACGACTTCGATGTCCACTACATGGGGCCCGTCGTCGCTTTACGCAATGCGCCATCACCGGCGGCGACATCGTCGCTGGCGATAGCCGAGCACCTGGTCGAGAAGATCACCGGAGGTACCAGGTGACCGCAACGATGGCCGGGACTGTTTGCCGGGCATGTGGCGGGAGGTCCGGCCATCTAGTGCTTGACCTGGGCGAGCAGCCGGCGTGCGACTATTTCCCGCGTTGCGACGACCGCGGTCCCGATCCCGTGTACCCGCTGCAGATGTGGTTGTGCTCGTCGTGCGGTCTGGCTCAGCTGGTTGCCGACCCCACGGTGGCGGAGGAGCCGAAGGGTGTGGAACCGGCGGCGCTGGTGGCCCAGGCGGCGGACGCCGTGGAGAGGGTTGCGGCGGCAGGTTTGTTGTCGGGGCGGGACCGGGTGGCGGAATATGGCAGCCCGCACGGCGGTTCGTGGCTCGGGTTGTTGGCTGGCCGCGGGCTCACGCCAGTAGACGAGGGGGAGCCTGCTGATGTGGTCCTCGACTGTTTCGGCTTGATGCACGCTAGGGACCAGTCTGGTGCGCTCGCCGGCCGGGTATCTCGGGTGGCCACGGGCGGGGTACTGCTTTTGCAGTACCACTCTCTGGGTACGATCGTGCGTCGCGGGCAGTGGAACGCGCTCCGGCACGGGCATTATGCCTACTACTCGGCCACCGCTCTGGCCGCCATGCTTGGAGCGGAGGGCTTCGGTTTACGCATGGCGTGGCACTTTGAGCTCTACGGCGGCACCGTGCTGTTGGCCGCCAGCCGGGACGTCGACGGCGCGGTGGCGACGGACGGCTCGGTGAGGCTGCTCCTCTCCCAAGACGCCCAAGCCGGCGTCCGGGACGCGGCCGTGCTCAGCGGCCTCCAGCGGGACGCACAGGCCCAGGCCGAGGGACTGCGTGATTGGCTGGCGCACGAGCGCGGCGCGGGGAGGACCGTGATGGGGTACGGCGCCGCCTCCCGGACGGTCGCCCTGTTGGTCCGGGCGGGAGTGGACAGGACGCTCCTGCCCGCCGTAGCAGACGCGTCACCAGCCAAAAAGGGCCTGCGGATGCCAGGTACCGACATCCCCGTCGTCAGCCCCGCGCACCTGGTGGCTCAGGGACCAGATGCCGTGCTGCTGTTCCTGCCGGACTTGCTGACAGAGGTCCGTGCTGCTTATCCCGAAGTCGAGGGGGCCGGTGGCAGATGGGTCGATGTCGAGACGCTTGCGCCCTGAGGTCGCCCGACCAGCTCAAGGGGCGGGCGGGCACGAACGAGGGAGCTCTCTGCTCTCCCCCGTCTGAAGTTCGTCCGACGTATCACTGAGCGCCATGGGCCCTCTGTAGAAGCACCGGGATCCACCGACACCTGAGGGACCATGCCGAAGCCATGCGCATGCCGCTTGTGCGGCGCCAACCTCACTCACACGTTCGTCGACCTGGGGATGTCCCCGCTGTGTGAGAGCTATGTCCCCCAGGAACGGCTCGATGAGCCGGAGGTCTTCTACCCGCTGCACGTCCGCCAGTGCTCGTCGTGCTTGCTCGTCCAACTTCCCGCCTACGTGCCGGGCGAGGACATCTTCTCTGACTACGCCTACTTCTCGTCGTACTCCGACTCGTGGGTGGCGCACGCCAAGCGCTACGCCGAGGAGATGACCGAGCGCCTCGGGCTTACCTCCGAGAGCCTGGTGACCGAGGCCGCCAGCAACGACGGTTACCTGCTACAGCACTTCCTGGCTCAAGGGATCCCCGTCCTGGGCGTTGAGCCGGCGGCCAATGTGGCCGAAGCCGCCCGGGGCCGGGGCATCCCGACACTGGTGGAGTTCCTGGGCCCCGGTACCGGCGCCGCCATCTCCGCCCGGCACGGCCGGGCCGACCTGGTGGTAGCGAACAACGTCTTCGCCCACGTGCCAGACATCCGCGGGTTCGCTAGAGGGCTGCGCGCCCTGGTGAAGGACACCGGGATGGTGACCTTGGAGTTCCCGCACCTCCTGCGCTTGATCGAGCGGCGGCAGTACGACACGATCTATCACGAGCACTACTCGTACCTTTCCCTGCTCACTTCGTCGCGGGCGCTGCTCACTGCCGGTCTGCGGGTGGTCGACGTTGACGAGCTCGGCACCCATGGCGGGTCCCTGCGGGTCTACGCCCGCCCCGAAGAGAGCGCAGGCGAAGCCACCGTACGGGTGAAGGAGGTGCTCGAAGAAGAAGCGTCAGCAGGGCTGCACACGTTGGAGGGCCATGCCAACTTCGCCTGTGAGGTGCTCAAGATCAAAAGCGACCTGGTCGGGTTCCTGCTCGACGCGGCCACCGAGGGCCGGTCTGTCGCCGGCTACGGTGCACCGGGCAAGGGGAACACATTGCTGAACCACTGCGGCATCCGGTCCGACCTCCTCGCTTACACCGTCGACCGCAGCCCGTTCAAACAGGGGAAGTTCCTCCCAGGTACGCACATCCCGATCCATCCGCCCGAGCACCTGGCCGAGACGCGCCCCGACTACATCCTCGTCCTGCCTTGGAACCTGAAGGACGAGATCAGCCAGCAACTTGGCTACGTCCGGTCGTGGGGTGGCCGGCTTGTCTTCCCGATCCCGTCGCTCGAGATCGTCTGAAACCCTCGTCTGAAATGAGGTGTAAATAGTGAAAGTGGTCCTGTTTTGTGGTGGCCTAGGCATGCGCATGCGCGATGGCGTCACCAACGCCCCCAAGCCGATGGCGACCGTCGGCGAGCGCCCGTTGCTCTGGCACGTCATGCGCTACTACGCCTATTACGGGCACACCGATTTCGTGCTCTGCCTTGGCTACGGCGCGTCGGCTGTCAAAGACTTCTTCCTCAACTATGACGAGACCAGGTCCAACGACTTCGTCCTCGAGGAGGGCGCCCGCAAGGTAACGCTGTTCAGGACCGACATTTCGGACTGGCGGATCACCTTCGTCGACACCGGCCTGCGTTCCCCGATCGGTGAGCGACTGCGCCGTGTCCGGCGCTTGGTCGACGACGAGCCGATGTTCATGGCCAACTATGCCGACGTCCTCACCAACGCGCCGCTGCCCGATATGGTGGCACGCTTCGAAGCCAGCAGCGCCGTGGCCAGCCTGCTGGCCGTGCCACCGCAATCGTCGCACCACGCCGTGGACATCGCCGACGATGGGCTGATCACCCAGGTCACGCCTATGCGGGACCTGCGCCATTGGGAAAACGGGGGCTACTTCCTGCTCCGACAAGAGATCTTTGACAACCTCAACGAGGACGAAGATCTGGTCGAGGACGCCATCGTCCGGTTGGTACGGCGAGGGCGTGTCCTCGCCTACCCGTACAAAGGGTACTGGTCGCCGGCCGACACCGTGAAAGAGCGCGCTCGGCTCGAAGAGCTGTACCAGCAGGCGGACTGCCCCTGGATGCTCTGGGACCCCGAACGTTCAGGCGTGAGGGAACCGGCCGACGGCGACCTGGCCGACGGCGACTTGGCCAACGGCGACTTGGCCAACGGCGTTGCTCCGCTCGTACCCACGTTGGCGGCACGCTGAGCGATCATGTTGCCGCTCCACCTCGGTACGCCCTCGGGCCGTCCGCTGTGTGTGCTAACGGTGGGCGCGCACCCCGACGACATTGAGATCGGCGCGGGAGGGACCCTGCTCGACCTGGCCGAGAGCCAACCTGGCCTGCAGGTCTATTACATCGTCTTGACGGGGACCGGGGAGCGTCAGCTCGAGGCGCGCCACGCGGCGCACGCCTTCCTCCCGGAGGCTCAGCTCAGCATCCACCTGCACGACTTGCCCGAGGGCCGGCTGCCGGCGGCGTGGGCCGAAGTGAAGGACACTCTCGAGGAAGTGGCGCGTGCTTGCTCGCCCGACCTCGTCATCGCACCGTCGGACCAGGACGCGCACCAAGACCATCGGACCATCGGTGAGATCGTACCCACCGTGTTCCGGGACGCGTTGTACCTCGCCTACGAGATCCCCAAGTGGGACGGCGACCTCGGCCGTCCATCGGTGTACGTCCCGCTGCCGGCTGAGCGGGCACGTCGCAAGGTCGAGCTGCTGCACAAGTGCTTCCCCTCCCAGCACAGCCGCGACTGGTGGGACGACGAGGTCTTCCTGGGGCTGGCCCGCTTGCGGGGCATGGAGTGCCGGGCCCCGTACGCCGAAGGCTTCACCTGCACAAAATCCGTTTGGTGGCCAGGGCGTCGCGCCGCGAGCACAGAAAACGCGCAACAGGGCCCGCAGGTGCGTGAGGTCAGTGGACCTCGAAGAGGGCCCAGGGAGCCTCTATGACCGTCTTTGTCGACTTGGCCGCCCCGCCCGACGCCCTGCGCCAGGCCCTTTACCGCGGGGACCTGGTCGTCCTGACCCGCCTTGGTGCCGTCGCTGAGTTCGTGGAGTACACGCGCCAGCAGCTCACCGAGCTGTTCAAGCCCCATGACCCCGAGCACGCCCACGAGCACTACGGCAAAGCGGAGATGGCCGAGATGCTGGGCGTCTGGAAACCTCGGTTCATACACGCCGAGAGGTCCAAGAGCCTGGTGTGCAAGATCGTCCAGGAGGCCGGGTTCTCCGGAGAGGGTACCCATTATGACGTGCCGAAGCCGCGCACGTCCTTCCCCATAGGGCACCTTACGACGGGGATCGCGTTTGCGTTCCCCTGGCACCGCGACGTCTGGTACAGCGCGCCGGCGCAACAGATCAACTGGTGGCTCCCCGTGTACCCCGCCCGCGAAAACAATTCTATGAGCTTTGACCTCAAGAGCTTTGACCGAGAAGTCCCCAATGACTCGGCCGCATTCGATTATTATAAGAACAACACGCACCGTCTTGGCACCGCC
>JBKQUU010000074.1:0-4168 GCA_052325485.1 Acidimicrobiales bacterium
GGGATGCACTGTTCGGCACCTGTTCGGCGTGGGCTGTCCTATAGCCCGTAAATAAATGTTCGTTGCCGGCAGCCGCTAATCGACCAGGATATTATGCGTGCCAGGACTGAATCATTATGCTTGGAGCTGAAAGTACATAACGCCGACTATGCAGTCTGCAGCTAGAGAAATACCCCGAATGGAAGTACACGCATAATTACCGTTCTCGGCTGAAATGAGGATCGTCGGCGCGACTTGGTCGCTATAAGGCGGCGAGCTTCGGGAGGGACTGGCTGGCCCCGAAGGCGCGCTGTTCGATAAGCGTGCCGATGTCCACAGGGGACATGGGGCGGGCGAAGTAGAAGCCCTGGCATAAGTCAGCACCGAGGCGGGCCAGCTCCCGGTGTTGCTCGACGGTCTCGACGCCTTCGGCTACCACCGTCAAGCCGAGGTCGTGGGCGAGTTGGATGACGGCGGCGATGATGGCCTGGTTGGGCCGGTCGCGCCCAAGGCCGGCGACGAAGATCTTGTCGATCTTGACGATGTCGACGGGGAACTGGAGCAGGTAGCTGAGAGATGAGTAGCCGGTGCCGAAGTCGTCCAGGGCAATCCTCACCCCTAAGGCTTTGAGGTCGTTGAGCACCACAAGGGCGCGCTCGCCGTCGGTTACGAACACGCTCTCGGTCATCTCTAAAGTGAGCTGATCGGAGCGGCAGTGGCTGTCAGAGAGGACGGCGGCGACGATGTCGACAAAACCGGCCGACATGAGCTGGTGGGCCGACACGTTCACCGAGATGCTCATGTCGTCGACCTGATGGTCGTGTTGCCAACGGCCCTGTTGCGCCGACGCCTCCTGAAGGGCCCAGCGCCCGATATCGGAGATCAGCCCCGCTCTTTCCGCCAGCGGTATGAGCACGCTCGGCGCCACGAGGCCGCGGCTCGGGTGGGCCCAGCGCAAAAGGACCTCGACGCCGACAATGCAACCGTCGCCGGTGGCGACGATGGGCTGGTAGTCAAGGTGCAGTTCACCTCGCGCCAACAGGCCGTGCATGTCGCGCTCCAGCCCAGCCTGGAAATTGGCCAGGTGCTGGTCGCGGAGGTCGAGGACCTCGTGACGGTCGCCGCCGGCCCGCTTGGCTTGGTACATGGCCATGTCGGCGGCGTGCAGGACGTCTTCGGGGAGATCTGCTCCATGCCCGGTGAAGGCGATGCCGATGCTGGCGCTGATGCACAGTTCGGTAACGGACAGGGCCAGGGGCGCTCTAAGGGAGTCGTCGAGGCGGCCGACGATGACCTCCGCCTGGGCCGAGCCGTGCAGGTCCTCGCACAGCACGACGAACTCGTCACCTGAGATGCGGGCCAAGGTGTCGCCCGGTCGCAGTACCTTGGTGAGGCGATCGGCCACGGCCACCAGCACCTCGTCGCCCACCTTGTGGCCGAAGGTGTCGTTGACAGCCTTGAACCGGTCGAGGTCCAAGAAGAAGACGGCGGAGGTCAAGCCCGAGCGGCGGCCGCGGAGCAATGCGTGCTCCAGGCGTTCCATCAGAAGGGCCCGGTTCGGCAGCCCGGTCAGGACATCGTGCAGCGAGAGCTCACGGGACCGATAGGAGGCCTCCCTCAACTCGGCCCGGGCCTCCGCGTTGACGATGTAGGCGGTCGTCACATCCGCCAGTGTCTGGGCCGCTTTCATCGACCCGGCGCTCAGGCCGCCCGCGGTGTCCCGGTAAAGGTCCAGGGCGCCTATGCGGCGGTCACCGAGGCGGAGCGGGAAGGTGAACACGGCAGCCAGGCCAGCGTCGATGGCCCGGGCTACGAAGGTCGGGAACCGGCCTTCGCGGGCGAGGTCCGGCACGGAGATGGCTTCGCCGGTGTGGTACGCCGCCAGGCACGGTCCTTCGCCCAGCTCAGTCTGCAGCTTCTCGAAGCGCAAGGCGTCCGCGTCCGATGCCGCTATATAGCGTGGCTCTACGCCGGGCGCGATCAGTGTCACCCCCGCCGCGCTGACCGGCATGATCTCGACGATGCGCTCGACGAGACGGTCGAGGATGTCCTGGATGGAAAAGTCGGTGACCATGGTGCGAGCGAACTCGCTCAGCACCTCCGACAGTTGCCTCTCGCTGGCCATGGGGCTCCTCGGCTCGACAATCGCAGAGCCACAGGGTCCAGGTAGCCAATGACCACTATAACGCCGCATCTGCCCCATTGGCCACAGAAAGAGATCGCCTGGCTACCAAGAGTCACATGTCCTGGCCGATTGGAGATAGATTTTCGTCGGCTGGGCCTCGTTGTGGTCTTCGCCCCAACACTTGTGGGTCAGGGCGTGGACGGCCCTGACTGTGTCAGTGGTGACCCGCCCGGGTCGAGACTGGCGCATCGGGGCACCAGCACGTGCGCCCGTAGGAGTTGATGGCGTGGTGATCGTCGACGGCGTCGCTACTTTCGGTGCCGCCAACGGCAATGTCCCGTTACGACCAGGCGACCCCGTCGGCGTCCGTGGACGACCTAGAAGCCCCCCTTTCTACCCGGCACTCCCGGCGCTAGCCCCATCTCACGGCGAGCAGCTTTGCCGGTGCTGGCCGCAAGTACGCGCCTGGTCGTTTTATGTCGTTCCCGGTACTATTAGTCCTCAACCAAGCGTAGAGCTGGTCCTGGCGGGGGTGAGGTGCAGGATTGCACCGTACTTTCTGGGCTATCGCTGGCGGTGCCGAAGAGGGCTCGGCGATTTGAAGTGAGGCTGACCCGCCGACGCGCTCCGGGGCGGAGGGGCCACGAGCCTCTGCCGGCGTCGCCGCAGGCGAGGGCCCACGGTCCGCGAAAACGCCCTCCTGATATGGGAAAATTTGGTCACTACAACACAAACGACCCATATAGCAGGAGGGCAATCTTCAAGATGAAGCGTAGCTCGTCCAAGGTTGGCCGTGGCGGACGGGAGGCCAGACAGCGCCAGCGGCGCCAGCTGGCGGCCGAGGCCCGCTCGGTCCGCCGGCGCCTCAAGTCGGCAGTGGCCCCCAACCTCTGCGGCCCGGTGCTCGGGCGGGCCAACATCGTCTATGAGCTTAGGTAGACCAGAGCGTCCTAGTCGGTCGCCGTTCCCCCAGAGGGGCGGCGAGATGCGACAATCCTAGTAAGCAGTCTCGCTTTTTGTCTGCCCTAGCTTATGTGCGAGCCTCAACTCGAGACAACCGTCACACGTCTCTTGGTTGCGTCAAAAGCCAAGTCTTTCACGTCATAGGGATGCCCAGAGCGTACCAACCCGGGTCTACCGGTCCTAGCAGGCTTCGTTATACCTAAGGACGTACCTGAGCAATGCCTAAATTCACTCAACGGGAGGGCGTGCACCGGCCCCTGGTTGGTTCAGTTGACCACCCTGTCGCCGCCGCACCGGTCCCTCTTGCTACGGGGTCAAACTAGCGGCGAAACGGGTAAAGGACGATGGTCCTGCCGGCGATCACGCTCGGGCTGGGGTCCGACCCTAACGGTTAGGTCGCCTTACTCGAGCAAGAGTACGGCCCATGACTAGAATGACCAACGGCACGGTTGGTAATGATCGAAGCGGAGCGCACGGCCGTTCCGTCCCAACTGTTCGAAGAAAGTGTGGAGGCGGTTGACCGGCTGAACGACTTCTATGTCTTCGGGGGCTTCTGTAATCGCGGGTGGCAGCCGCCCGGCGCTGTTATCGCGTCCGAAGCGCCGTATCGTTGCGATCGTCTAAAGCTATCGGGTGCGAAGGTGCGTCCCGGCGAGGCGGAAGCGACCCACCGACCGCTACAATCTTGATTGCGACCACGGCGTCGGTGGCGACTGGACTGGCCAATGTGCCTACATGCCCTCGACGAGCCGGCGTTCTGATCCAAGGTTCGCTGACAATATTGGGACAGGCGATCGAAGGTCTCGTCCGCCATCTTATGCCAGACCTAGCAACGAGGGTCATCGCTCCATAGCCTGACGCCCGCGGTGATGAAGCGGGCCACTTCATTAGCGATTGCTCGCGAACGCCTCCCGGCGACACTGCCTTCCCTTTATTTCACCAGCCATCTCATAGTCCGTCGGGAAGGTTGAAGGACGCTGGGCACTTACGCTTACCTGTCGCCCCGACCCAACCGGGCGACGCTCGAAGGACCATGCTCGGGCATCGCCTCGCTGCTCTGTCCCCGAGCAAGCCGACGTGGGCGCTGGCTTCTACCTCATG
>JBKQUU010000075.1:0-3060 GCA_052325485.1 Acidimicrobiales bacterium
GGCTCTTCATCAGCCACAACGCGAAGACTAGCGAGGCAAAGCGCCGCTTGAGCGAACGGACGGTCCTCGGCCGGGCCTCAGATAGGACTTTGCTCGTGACGTTGAGCGATGCTTGAGGCTGGCGGACCGTCTCGACTCTGAGAGGTAGCGTCTTCTGACCCGTGCACGGCCTCTTTCGTGACAGTGACAAAATAAGTCGGGTAGGGGGCTCCACCCAAAAGTGGGGGAGTGGGGCGTGGCGTGAGCGGAAGTGTCCTCTCGCCCAAGGAGGCCCTCTGCTCCTCAGGTCTCAGTTCCTACGTAGGCGGTTCGCGGCCGCTCAACTGGCCGGGCCAGTGCTCGTCCAACGTGGTTGTCCGCCGCCTGGGGGCTCCTCGCAGGTCATCGTCCCGTACGGGTCGGTGATCGTCTTGCCGAGGTCTCTTTTCGGGCAGTACTCGCCCGGACGGTAGTAATGGCCGCTCGGTGACTTGTTGGAGACGGTGCCGCCCGACGCGCCCGGTGGCGGTGTGGTCGTCGGGCCTGAAGTGCCGGCAGGTGGGCCGACTTCGGGTGCCGAAGCCCACCACTTCGCGAACGCGTGGGCAACAGGGCCGGTCACTGCCGGGCTCGTTGTGATGAGCCCGAGTTCGCGGTTGTAGACCATGGAGCTGGTGCTGTAGTTGATCGACCCCACATAGGTCTTGGTGCCGTCCACCACGATCGTCTTGGCGTGGATGTACAGGGCCGAGCTCAAGTCCGGGTACAGGCGGACGTGCACGCCGGCTGCCCCCAGTTGCTTGAAGGCGCCGTCCCAGGAGCTGTCCGCTGTCATCAGGACCTCGACGTCGACGCCTCGGCGGGCGTCTGCCTCCAAGGCGCCTTCCACCGCTGCCGAGCCCATTTCCTCGTTCGAGGTCTCCACGCTCGACCGTGCCGACTCGATCAGCCCGACGAGGGCGCCCTCCGACCCCGGCGAAAAGACGAGGTCGCCTTGCTGTCCCCTCACCGGCACCTGATCGGGGCTGTCGGCAAGGTCCCCGCCCCAGTCGTCGTCGAAAGCTCGCACGATGGTGGCGACATCAGCCGGCTGGCGGTCCTCGACCAAGAAGTCGGCCGAGGTCGAGTAGTACTCGCTGGTCAGGTTGGCGGTCATGACCAGCGCAGCAGAGCTGTCCACCACGATCGTCTTTTGGTGCACGATGACCGACGAAGGCGCCCAGCGGACGTGGGCCCCGGCCTTGGACAGTGCGGCAGCTGCGTCCTTGTTGGCACCGGCCCCGGCGTAGGCACTGTCCAGCAGGACGCGGACGTCGACCCCACGAGCAGCATCGGCAGCCAAGTCAGCTTCGGCGGTCGGGTCCTCCAGCTCGTACATGGTCATGTCGAGGGAGTGCTTGGCGGAACCGATGAAGCTGTAAGCCGGCCCAAAGCCGGCGGCCGGCTCGATGAAGACCTCGAAGGGGCCAGGAGCGGCGGCAGTCACCGCCGGGCTCAAAGACGCCAGCACGATGGCAACGACGGCCGTGACAGCAACGTGCGGTCTCATGGCATTTGAGGATAGGGCTCGAGCCCGGGAGGTACCTGTGAAACCTCGTCCGGACTGTACCGAAGGCCACCATCGACAAGGCAGCGGAGGTGCTCGGGCCGTACGAAGGAGCGTCGGTGGTCGCGCTCCTGCATGCGGCGGCGAGCAGCCCGACGGCGGTGCACCGACGCGACGAGCTGTCTCACGTTGTTGCGGGCGGCGTGGGCTGGGGCTGCCGGCGGGACGAGGCGCCCAAAGACCGACGACTTAGCTGGTCTTGTCTCCGCCGTAGAGGCCGCCGACGATTTCCTCCGCCGCTCGCAGGATTGTGTGCCGCACGCCCCACTCGCGATGGCCCGCCGCGTTGCGGAGCACCGCGTAATCGCCCTGGAGCAGCGTTCGTCAATCCGACTTGCTCCCGCGGCACGTCGACGGCCATGTCGTCCTTAGTGCCGTTGAGTAGCTTACGATCGCGCTCGTGAGCGTGCATTCGGTGGCATGGGTGCCCGACGACGATCCCGGACGTGACTGGGGTCTCGCCGCTCAGCTTGCGGTGGATTGGATCGAGGAGCGTTGCCGCCAGGAGCGGTCCCAGGGCATACTGGTCACCAACACTCTGGGCCATCTAGGCGTTCCAGAACTTGAGCGGTTTGAGAAGAAGTACCAACGTGTCAGTCCCCGGTCCAGTAGGCGGGATTCCCGTGGCCCGGTGCTGTCTTATGTACCCACGTTGAAGGACTTGGAGTTCGCGACCGGACTGGCGCGCAAATCGTCGCTTGCCGTCGTGGAGTCAATCAGTACGCCGCTTCGCGGGTGGGCCGCATGGCTTGAGGCGTTGAACCTCGTAACCGGCGCGCCCACTGCCGTCCTGCCTGAGACAACCAGGGAAGCGGTCGAGCGCCTGAAGTTCTGCGGGAACAATGGGTTCGCCGATGATTACGGGAAGCGGGACGCGCTGAGGATCATAAGTGGGCTACATGAACGGGGCTGTCTCGACCAGGACCTCCTGGTGGGAGCAGTGTTCGCTGCGGGAGTGTTTGCGGTACCTGGGATCAAGAACCTCGCGTCACTGATCGAAAGAGTGGAGCGGCGCGCACCCGGACCTGCCAACAGCCGCGACCTCAGCTGACCACGCGAAAACGCTCGTCCGGCCCAACGCCTTGGCGAGGCTCCACCATCGGGGTCTTCCGCGTGACGGCGCCAAAGTGGCCAGCGATCCATCTATTAACCGCCGTTAGTGGCAACACATGGGAATGACAGCTTGAGCTGGCCCCGTCGCCATAGCTTGAAATGGCCCCATTCAGTCACGCTGAGTGACGGTGTCTGAGGCTTCGGCCGGCTCGCCGAGTCGGCGTCAGCGACGCCAGAGCCGTCGTTCTGGCCGGATTTCCCTTGAAACATAAGGGGTTCTCGGACAGCGCATAACGGATATTTAGCGCATGGCATCGGCTTCGTAGCTACTAGACCGGCCGGAGACATCGGCGTCCACCGTGAGGGCGCCGATCACTCCGCTCTGAAAGCAAGGGCTGTAGGAGTACGGGCGGCGATGCGCC
>JBKQUU010000076.1:0-15868 GCA_052325485.1 Acidimicrobiales bacterium
CTAAACAGCTTGGCCTCAACGCCAAGAGACCGACATAACCGGGGGTTGTCCCAAGCACCTCCTGTTCGGCGGGGACATAGGCTTCGTATTCACAGCCGCGGTTGTCCTTGCGGGACGGCCCTGAGGGACTGCTGGACCAACGCTGACGCTCAACCCTGGACAAGACGGCTCTTTGTTTAGGGTTAGCGTGCGACCCTAGGTACCGTACTTAGGTTTAGCGGGCTCATATCGAGGACCCGACCTTTGAAGAAATCCGTCAAGTGGTCGTCCCGAGAGTGCGGGCGCGCCTCGGCGCCTCAGCGCAGGCCCAGCTCCTTTAACGAGGTTTCGACCTCTACCATCTGAGCGGCGCTGAGAGGCCCATGGGCGATGGCACCAGCGTTCTCTTTGGCCTGAGCGACGGTGCGGGTGCCGGGGATAGGCACGAAGGCCTCGCTGCGAGCGAGCAGCCATGACAACGATCCCTGGGCCAGGCTGCGGCCATCGGAGCTGAGGGTGCCCCGGACGCGTTCGAGGGCTTCAAGCGACCTGGCTTCCTTTCCGCTCTCGAAATCAAAATGGTGCCTCACGTCGTCAGCGCCGAAGGTCGTTTGGCGACTGAACTTCCCGGTGAGAGTGCCCATGCCCAGCGGGCCGCGGTTCACGCCGGCCAGGTGGTGCTTCTCGATCACGTCCACGACGGCGGGGTTGTCGTCGATCACGTTAAAATGAACTTGGGCGGCGGCGCAGTGCGGGCTACGAGCGAAGACGGCGATGCGGGCCGGGTCGTCGGTGCTCCACCCGAACGACCTGATCTTGCCGGTACCGACCAGACCTTCGAGGGTCGCCACCACGTCCTCGGCCTTGTCGAGGTCATAGTCGCCCAGGTGCAACTGGTACAGGTCGATGAAGTCGGTCCCCAGCCGGTCCAGGCTGGCGTCGCACTGGGCACGAACTGAGCCGGCGGACGCGTCCCGGTCCGTGGCCTGCCGGGTGGCCTCGTCGAACAGGTTCCCGAACTTGGTGGCGATGACCACCTGGTCGCGCCGCCCGGCGAGCGCCCGGCCGATCACCCGTTCACTGTGGCCGGCCCCATAAATATTGGCGGTGTCGAAGAAGGTGACCCCGGCATCGAGAGCAGCGTGGACCGCCGCCACGGACTCGTCGTCGTCGACTTCACCCCAGCCGATCGGGTTCCCGTCCCGGTACGCCGGCCCGCCGATGGCCCACGCCCCGAAGCCCACCGGGCTTACTGATATGCCACTACGGCCCAGCGCCCGTCGTTGCCCCGGGCCTGATGCCTGGGTGCCTGATGCCTGGGTGCCTGGCGCCTGGGTGCCTGGCGCCTGGGTGGTCGCCTTGGCGGCCTCGGCGCTCACGACCGGCCCGGCCGAGCCACTACCATCAGCGAGAACTCTAGTGCCGCCCGCCAGCACCCGGCCCACCGAGGGTGACGCCCAGCTGGACGGCCCCCCGGAGCACCGCAATGGACATCGACAGCACCCTCAAAGTCGGCCGTCACCTGGCCATACCCCCGGCCGAGCTCGAGTGGCGCTTCAGTGCCAGCGGAGGGCCGGGAGGCCAGCATGCCAATACCGCCAACACCAGGGTCGAGCTGGTGTTCGACGTGGCCGGCTCGGCCGTCCTAGGCCCGCGGCAGCGCGCCCGCCTGCTCGAGCGCCTCGGCCCGGTGGTGCGGGTGGTGGTGAGCGATGAGCGCTCCCAGGTCCGCAACCGGGAGATGGCGCTCGAGCGCCTGGCCCAACGGCTCACCGAGGCCTTGCGCGTCGACCGCTCTCGCCGCCCCACCGTGCCCACCAGGGCTTCCCGTGAACGCCGGCTGCGGGCCAAGCAGCTACGGTCGGCCCGCAAAGAAGAGAGGCGCCCGCCCCCGCCGGAAGCCTGACCGCCGGGGGCGCGGCACTGGGAGGGTCAGGCGGCGCCGCCCCGGACCATCGCCATCTCCTTGGCGAACGAGTCGGCCCCACCACCGAACCACATCCCGGACACGGGCGGGGGGACATGGCTCAGCATGTTTTCGCGCATTTGGTCCGGCATGGCCTCGAGGACGAGCCCGAACGGCAGCCAGATTCGTTGGCCGGAGTAATGCTGGATGGCGTGGGCCGGCAGTGCCCCCCACTCGGGCGGCGTTATGAGCCGCGCCGCGATCGGCAGCACCTCCTCCTCTTCCTCGCTGAGGTGCGTGCCCATGACCGCCGCCAGCAGTTCGTAGGCGTTGGCCGCGGCTTGGCCGTCGGCCTTCGACCCCGAGGTCACGAACCGCTTCGTGGCTTGCCCGGCCTCGTCGATGTTGGACAACATGCCCGAGTGCTGGGCCTCCATGCGAGAGAACAGCTCCTGGTGTTCGGGTGCCCGTTCGGCCAGTAGCGGGTACAGCAGTTCGTCCTCGCCGGCGTGGTGGGCGTGTAGGAGCCAGAGGACCTCGTCCAGGTAGTCGGCCAGCTGGCGTGCCCGTTCCCGGTCACCGTCCGGCACCGATGTGATCTGGGCCGCAGCGTCGCCGAAAGCGCGACGGAAGGCTCCATGGACAGCGTTCATGTCACTGGTATCGATCAAGACCTGGTCCTCAGTGGTCACAGGCGCTCCTTTCTCGGGTCTTGTCTCGGGGACTGGTCGCGGGTCTCGGACCGGCAACATATCCTGGCGCATCCCGCCCCGGGGAGGACCGTCCGAACGACCCCGTCCCGGTGTGATCTCTGTCACACGGTGCCCGCCTGGGCGGGCTCCGAAATCGCCCTCCAAAGGCGCCGAGATCACCGCTCTTTCTGTAAAGTGCGCCACGTACCGATGCGCTGACCTTGCGCCGACCTAAGGAGAGCCTGTGGCTGAACGAGAGTCCTACCTTGCCGGTACACCGAGCTGGGTCGACCTGGGGACGGCAGATACCCAGGCGGCGGCCAGGTTTTACGGAGAGCTCTTCGGTTGGGCGGCCGGCTTCGACCCCCGCCCGGAGGCCGGGGGCTACGGCATGTTCAGTTTGCGGGACCGCCTGGTGGCCGGGATCGGGCCCCAGACAGATCCCGGCCCGCCCCATTGGGCCGTCTACGTCAGCGTGGACGACGTCGAGGGCACCCTGGCCAAGGTCACCGACCACGGGGGCAAGGTGCTGGCCGGCCCGATGGACGTCTTCACCGCCGGGCGGCTGGCCGTCGCCCAAGACGCCGAGGGGACGGCCTTTTCTGTGTGGCAACCAGGGGACCACATCGGTGCCCAGATCGTCAACGAGCCCGGGGCTTTCACCTGGAACGAGCTCGCTACCACCGACCTGGCCGGGGCCCGGGACTTTTACCGTGCCGTGTTCGGCTGGGGCCTCCGGGACGACGGAGGCAACGACAATGCCGCCATCTTTACCGTCGGGGGCAAAGTGGCGTGCGGGGCGCACGCCGCCAATCCCGGCGAACCGGTGGCCTGGGTGGTGTGGTTCGCCGTCGAGGACTGCGACGCGTCGACGGCCCGGGCCACCGGGCTCGGGGGCACCGTGCTCATGCCTCCGACGGACCTGGACTTCGGGCGGGGCGCCGTGCTGGCCGACCCGCAGGGCGCGGTGTTCGGGATCGGGGACGTGAACGACACCACCGAGGGCTACGAGGGCTAGGCGGCCCGACCGGCGCGCCCTCCGGACCGGGCCCCGCCCCCCTTGCGCCCAGGCCTGTGGCCCGCTCAGACCGGGCCGTCGGGAGGCGGGAGCGAGGTGTCGGCGGGGCCGCCGGGAGGCGGGAGCGAGGTGACGGCCGGGCCGGTGCCGGGCTGGGTGGCCAGGACCGGGGCCGGGGCCACGACCGGCCCGGCGGCCGGCTGGGGAGCCAGGACCGAGGCCATGGACTGGCTAGGGACGGCCCGGGAGCGCCGCTTGGCGACGCGCCGCAATTGCAGGATGCGGGCCGTACCGCAGCCGACGACGATGACGGCCCCGATGACGGCGGAGAAGAGCATGGCGACGCCCAGGGGCAGGTGGCCGTGGACGGACACGAAGTTGATGGGCACCTGCCGGCCGTTTTGGAGGATGAAGATGAGCATGGCCACCACAAAGACGATGGCGACCACGGCGGCTGTCCAGGCGCCGCTCAGGCGGGTGGGCCCGATCCTGTCGGACCGTGGCTCGTGTGCCCCCCGGGCCGGGGCCGGTGGGGGAGGGGCCGACGCCAGCGGGACTTGGGCCGGTGGGGGAGGGGCCGGTGGGGGAGGGGCCGACTGGGGAGCGGTCGACTGGGGAGCGGTCGGCGCGGGAGGGGGCGTGCTCTCGGCCATGTCCGGGCCGGGGGCCCGGGCCTCGGCGTTGCCATGGTCCATCCGTCCTTTATACTCCGGCCACCACGGTTGTGCGACGGGGGAGAAAGCGCCATGACCAGGACCAGAGGGTTCATGCAGGTGGACGTGTTTACGACCACCCCGTACCGGGGCAACCCCGTGGCCGTGGTACTGGACGGGCTCGACCTCACCGTTGAGGAAATGCAACAGGTGGCGTCGTGGACAAATCTTTCCGAGACCACTTTTGTCCTCCCGCCCACCACTCCGGCGGCGGATTACCGGGCCCGTATTTTCACAATTTCTTCGGAACTTCCTTTTGCCGGCCACCCCACGCTCGGCACCGCCCACGCTTTTATGGCCGCTTCGGCGCTTTCGAACGAAACTCTGGTCCAGGAATGCGGGGCCGGCCTGGTGCGGGTGCGCCGGACCGATGCGGGCCTGGCCCTGGCCGCACCGCCCCTGGTGCGGTCGGGCCCAGTCGACGAGGACCTGGTGAGCGAGGTGCTGTCCTTGTTGGGCCTCGAGCGGGCGGCCATGGCCGAGGCGCGCTGGGCCGACAACGGGCCGGGCTGGGTGGCCCTGCGCCTGAACGACGCCGCCCAGGTCCTCGAGGTCCGTCCCGGCCTGTTCGGGGCGGTCGACTACAAGGTGGGCGTGGTCGGTTTTTACCCCCCGGGCTCACCGTACGCCTATGAGGTGCGGGCCTTTTGCCCCGGGAACGGCTCGACATGGGAGGACCCGGTCACGGGCAGCCTCAACGCCTCCTTGGCGCAGTGGTTCGTGGGGACCGGCCAGGTGCGGCCGCCCTACGTGGTGAGCCAGGGGACGGCGCTCGGGCGGGTGGGCCGCGTCCACATCGACCAGGACGGCGACGGGGCCATCTGGGTCGGCGGGGGCACGGTCACCTGCGTGACGGGCACCATCGACATATGACCAGCATCGAGATATGACCGGCATCGAGATATGACCAAGGCCGGCCTGGGACCGTGAGCATCCTGCACGTGGTGGCGTTCGTCGTCGGGGCCGTCATAGTGCTGGGGGTCACCGTGCACATCCTGAGGACGCTGGTGGTGCCCCGGGCGCGCCCGACCCTGCTGTCCCATATCGTCGACGCCGGGGTGGACGGCATTTACCAGCTGGTCACCAAGCCTTTGCGGGCCTATGAGCGCAAGGACCAGGTGCTGGCCGGGCAGGGGGCGGTCGTGCTCGTGGCCCAGCTCATCACCTGGCTGGTGGCCTTCGAACTGGGCTACGCCCTTATCCTGTGGCCGTTCGTGCACGGCTTCCCCCAGGCCCTGCGGGAGACGGGGAGCTCGATGTTCACGCTGGGCTTCGCCTCCACCTCCGGCAGCGCGCCCACCGTCGTCGACCTGCTGGCGGCGGCCACCGGGCTGGTGGTGGTGGCCCTGCAGATCGCTTACCTCCCCACTCTGTACAGCGCTTTCAACCGCCGGGAGACCGAAGTCACCTTGTTGACGGCCCGGGCCGGCCTCCCGCCCTGGGGCCCGGAACTGCTGGTGCGCACCCGCTACGGCGTGGCCGTGCGCAGCGACGACCTGCCCGCCTTTTACAACCGATGGGAGCGCTGGGCGGCGGACGTGGCCGAGAGCCACTCGAACTACCCGGTACTGGTCCGGTTCCGGTCGCCTCAGGCCCTGTCCTCCTGGCTGGTGGGGCTGCTGGCGGTGATGGACTCGGCCGCCATGTTGCTGGCCCTGTGCCCCAGCCGCGACCGCATCGAGCCCCGGCGGGCTATACGCATGGGGTTCACGGCGCTGAGCCAGATCGGCGTCGGGCTGGGTACGCCCTCCGACCCCGACCCTGACCCCGATGCCGAGATACAGCTGCGCTTCGAGGAGTTCGCCGCCGCCGTGGAGCTGCTGCGAACCGTGGACTTCCCCATGGAACGCGACGCCGCCGAGGCGTGGCCGCATTTCCGGGGCTGGCGGGTCAATTACGAGACGCTGGCCTACACCCTGGCCCGGCGCATCGACGCCGTCCCCGCCCCCTGGTCCGGGCCCCGGCGCTGGCCGGCCGAGACCATCCCCGTGCGCCGCCCGGCCAACCGCGCCCCCAAGGGCGCCAAGCCTCCGTTCTTCCTGGCCAAAGACGTGAGCACCCTGGACAAGGGCCCGGCCGATGGGGCGGGAGGCCCGAGCCGGCCGGCCCCGGGCTCAGGGAGCCAGCAGATGGGTGACCCGACGCCGGCCGACTTCGAGGGCGACGAGGCTGAGGGCGAAGAGGTAGACGACGTCGCCGACCGCCCCGAGTGAGGGGTGCCCGAGGCACAGCTGCCGGCACAGGTCGACCCCCGGGTACAGGGGCAGCGCCTCGACCACGACTTGGAGCCCGCGGGGTAGTTCGGAAAGTGGGTAAAACGTGGCCGAGAACAAGAACAGCGGCATGCTGACAATGGTGATCTTGTCGAAGTCGGTCCACGAGCGCATGAAGCACGTGGCGGCGAAACCGAGGGCGGAGAAGGCGGCGCCCAGCAAGGTAGCGCAGGGCAGCGCCAGCAACGCCCACCACGAGGCGGTGTCGCCCAGGGCGCCCATGAAAGCCAGGAAAACCCCGGCGTACAGGCCGCACCTGAACGTGGCGAAGCCGATCTCGGCCACGGCGATGTCCCCGGGGGCCAGGGGAGTGGCGATGACGGCGTCGTACAGCTTGGTCCAGTGCAGTTTGGCGAAGATGTTGCCGGTGCACTCGTAGATGGCCCCGTTCATGGCCGATGTGGCCAGCAGCCCGGGGGCTACAAAGTCGGCGTAGGGCACGAGCAGGCCGTGGGGGCCCGGCACCCTGCCGACGAGGTGCCCGAGGCCGACCCCTATGGACAGCAGGTAGAGGGCGGGCTCGATGACCCCGGTGGCCCACACGTAGGGCGTGGCCCGCACTTGCACGGAGAAGTTGCGGGCCACCAGGGCGCCGGGCCGGCGCGCCCGGCCCCGGGCCCGGGACATGGGGGCGGCCATCAGCGGGCCAACCGGCGGCGGTAGCTGTAGCGGGCCACCAGCATACCGGCGGCGATGACGGCCACCAGGTAGGCCAGGTGCCCGAGGTCGGCCAAGCCGTCGATGTGACCGTCGTAGAGCCCGCGCGACAGCTCCACCCCGTGCCATAGGGGGAGGGCGTAGGTGAGGTAGCGCAGGGCCGCCGGCAGCTGGGAGACGGGGAAGAAAGTCCCCGAGAAAAGGAACAGGGGCATCATCACGAGCCGGAATATGACGGCAAAAGGCTGGTCGTGGCGCACGTGCACGGAGTAGGCGCACACCGGGGCGGCGAAGGCCAGGCCGACGAGAGGGCCCACCACGAGGTCGGCGGCGGCGGCGGGCGAGTGCACGGCCCCGAAGGCGGCGCTGGCGGCCAGGTAGAACGCCGTGGCCAGGGACACCCGCGCCCCGATCCAGGTGAGCTGGCCCACCAGGATCTGGTCGATGGACAGGGGAGAGGCCTGCATGGAGCGGTAGGTACCGTTCCATTTGCTGAGGTAGCCCCAGATCTCGTAGGTGGAACGGGCGATGGCCACCTGCATGGCGGTGGCCGCCAGCAGGGCGGGGGCCACGAACGACAGGTAGTTTTCTCCCCCCAGGCTGGCCAAGGCGTGGCCGTGCCCGACCAGGGTGCCGACCCCGAGGCCGAGCGAAGCCAGGTACAGCACGGGCGTGAGGAAGGTGGTGCCGATGTCCGCCTTCCAGGTGCGTAGGAACTGCGTCCAGAAGTAGCTGAGAGGGCGCAAGGCCGTGGGGGTACGCACCACTGGCTTGTCAGTCCGTCAGATGGCGCCCGGTCAGGCGCAGGAACACGTCTTCCAGGCTGGTACGGCGCACGAGCACGCTGAGGGGCCGGAGCCCTTTGGCCAGTACTTTTTCGGCGGTGGCGTCGCCGTCGTCGGTGTACAGCAGCAGACGGCCGGCCAGGGTTTCCAGCCTGGCGGCCATGCCCTCCACCACCGCCGCCACGCTGGGCGTTTCCCCCGGGGCCACCCGCAGCTCTACCACCTCTTTGGTGACATAGCGCTCGATCAGTTGGCGCGGCGAGCCGCCGGCCACGATGTGGCCCTTGTCCATGACCACCAGGCGGTCGCACAGCTGCTCGGCCTCGTCCATGTAGTGCGTGGTCAGCACCAGGGTCACCCCCTGGTGCTTCAGGCTGTGCAGGCGGTCCCAGAGCACGTGGCGGGCCTGGGGGTCAAGGCCCGTGGTGGGCTCGTCCAGGAGCAGGAGCTCGGGCTCGTTGACCAGGGACCGGGCGATGGTCAGGCGCCGCTTCAAGCCGCCCGAGAGGTTGTCGACCTTGTCGCCGGCGCGCTCGGACAGCCGGGCGAACTCGAGCAGCTCGGTGATGCGCCGGCGCAGCACCGGGCGGGGGATGCCGAAATAACGCCCGTAGACGAAGAGGTTGTCGGCCACGGAAAGCTCCAGGTCGAGGTTGTCCTCCTGGGGCACGACGCCCAGGCGCGCCCTGATCTCGGGCCCGTGACGGTCGGGGTCCTTCCCGAGCACCAGGAGGTCGCCCCCGCTGCGGGCGGAGGTGGCCCCGATCATGCGCATGGTCGAGCTCTTGCCGGCGCCGTTGGGCCCCAGGAACCCGAACGCCTCCCCCTTGTGCACCTCGAAGTCGACCCCGGCCACGGCGGCGAACCCGCCGAAGTGCTTCTCCAGGTGGCGAGCCCGTACCAGCGGTCGGTCCATCCCCGTCAGGTCCAAACAGGGCCAGTCAGGTCCAAGCAGGGGGCCGGTCAAGTCCGGCCCGAGCGCCGGGGGCGCTCAGCCGACCCGGCTGGCCAGGACGAAGAAACCGGGGTTGAGGGGGACGATCTCGACATTGGCGCCGGTGTAGGGCGCCTGGACGACCTCGCCGTTGCCGATGTAGATGGCGACGTGCTGGCCCGGGTCGGCAGGGAAGACGAGGTCGCCGGGTTCGAGGTCCGACATCGGTATGTGGATCGTGTCGTCGTACTGCGCCCCGCTGTAGTGAGGAAGAGATACCCCCGCCTGCCCGTACGCCCACATGACCAGCCCCGAGCAATCGAAGGCATCGGGACCGGCCGCCCCCCAGACATAGGGGTCGCCCACCCTGCCCTCGGCGGCGGCGACGGCGGCGGAGGCCGCGGAGGAAACCCCGGGGATGGCGGTGGGCGTGCTCTGGGCCGACGATGTCGGGCCCGAGCTCTCGGCCGGGACCGTGGTGGTGGCCGCCGGCTCGCTCCCGGACAGGTTGGGTTGGAGCCGGGCCTGGCTGGCGGCCGCCGCTTGGGCGGCGGCGGCGGCCTTTTGCTGGGCCGCCGCTTGGGCGGCAGCGTCAGCATTGGCGCGGGCTTCGGCCGCCGCCTGGGCCGCGGCCTGAGCTGCCGCCGCCGCCGCCGCTTGGGCCTGGGCCTCCTCGGCCGCTCTCTCCTGGGCCAAGCGGGCCTGCTCGGCCTCTTGCTCGGCCACGAGCTGCTCGTGCTGGATCTCGGCCACCAGAGCGGCGATCTGCCCATTGACCCGGGCCTCGAGGGCTACGAGCTGGTCCTGCGCCCCCTGGACCTGTTCGCGGTCTTGTTGGAGCTGGTCCACCTGGGCGGCGGCGGCGTTGCGGGCCAGAACAAGTTGTGAGCGGGCCGTGCTGGCGTCGGCCGCGGCCAGGCGGTAGCCGTCCTGCGTGTCGGCCTCGTCGTTGGCAAAGGTCTGCTCGAGCTCCTCGCGCAACAGGGCGTCATTGAGGTTGTCGAGAGGCAAGCTGGCGTCCAGTGTCATCTGCGGCCCGCCCCCGACATAGGCGTCGACGGCGTCCTGCTGGAGCAGCGTCGTCGTGTGCGCCTGCCCGGCTTGCGCCCTGGCCAGGGCACGTGCCGCCGCCCGGACCCGGGCGTTGGCGAGCTGCAGGGCCACCACGCCGGCGTCGTAGCGCTCGCCCAGGGCCGCCTCTTGCTGGCCCAAGGCGGCGATCCTGTTGGCCAGTTCCTGTGCTTCGGCGCGCTCGTTGGCCAGCTGGCCGGCGCCCGCGGGGAGCACCGTCGAAGCGATGATGGCGAGTGTGGCCGCTAAGGCCAAAGCCACCTTTCCGGCGTGCTGCCGGAAATTCAATGTGAGCGATGTCACAACAGGTTGAACGTTATGTGAAAAGTAATGCTCGGGTCAAGGACGCTGCCGCATTCAGGGAACTCGTCGATGAATATCGGGCCAAAGCTGCTTTTCGTGCTGTGAGGACCGCTAGCCGTCCTTTTTTCCCGAAAGCGTTCCAGTGGGTTTACTGGGGCGGCCCGAGCGGCGCCGCCGGTGCCTCGAGGGAGAACGTCGCCTGCACCGTGAGGTCGGCTTGGGTGGCGGTACCGGCCCGGATCTCCACCGTGGCGCGGGCGTCACCGCCGCCCGCCGATACCGTGTAAGACCCCTCGGCGACGGCCCGGAACAAGTAACTGCCGGCGCCGTCGGTCCTGGTCACGCCCACGACCTCGCCGGTGGTGCCGGTCAGGGTGACCTCCAGGTCGGGCAGCCAGCCCCCGTCGGGGTCGAGCGCCGCCCCGTACAAGTGGCCGAGCCCGACGAGCTGGACCTCAGCCGTGCCCGTCCGGCCTCGCCGGACTACCACGGGACCGGTGGCCGGTGAGTAGTTGTCGCGCCGCACGACCAGTTCGTAACTGCCCTCGAGCAGGTCGGGCAGGATGGACACCCCGTCCTCCGCCGTCTGGTACTGCGCCGCCAGGCCCCCGTCGGCGTTGAAGAGCTCGAGCTCGGCGGCGATGGCCACCCCGTCCTGGGCGCGAGCGATCTTCACGACCAGGGAACCCACCCCGAGGAGGCTGACCATGGCCCTGGTCTCAACCTGGCTCAGGGCCACCACCCGGGCGGCGGGCCGGTAGTTGGGCGCGGCGGCCACCAGGGTGTAGGTCCCCTCTTCGATGTTGTCCATGTCAAAAGAGCCGTCTTCGCCGGCGATGGTGTGGCCCACCTCGTCGCCGTTGGGGTGCACGAGCGTCACCGAGGCACCGGCCAGGGGCTCGCCATCGGCGGTGGTCACCTGGCCGCGCACATGGCGTTGGAGGTGGGACAGGTCGATCGTGGGGTTGAGCGAGCGGGAGACGGCGCCCACCGCGCTGGGAGCCGGCTCCGCTGGGGCCGCCCCGGCCGGCAAAGCGCCCGCCTCGACGGGGACGACCTCTACGGGGGTGCCTTCCACGAGCCCGTTGTCCCCCGCCATCGTCTCCGACGGCTGGGCCTCCAACGGCTCCGTCCCCCAGGGCCCCGTACCCAAGGCCCCGGTCCCCAATGGCGCCATCTCGGTCTCGGCCGGCTCGCCCGCGGCCGGCTCGCCCTCGGAAAGCTCGCCCTCGGCCCGCTCGCCCTCGGCCCGCCCGGTGGGGGCCAGCTCGCCGTCGTCCAGGCCACGGTCCAACGTGGCGCCGTCGTGGTCGCCGGTGCCGCTCTGGGCCGGTCCGCCCACGAGCACGGGCTCGAGGGGGACCTCGGGGACGGGCGGGGGGGCGGGGACGGGCGCCGGGGTGAGCGAGGCACCGTCGTCGACGGGCGCCGGGCGCCGCTCGTAGCCTCGGGCGCCCCGGACCGGTGCCCGGGGGACATCGCGGGACCGCACCGACAGGGCCAGGACGGCCGACGCCAGCGCCACCACGGCGGCGACCAGGAACACTTCGTGCATCGAATCGGCGAAGCTGCGGTGGATTATCCCGAGCATGCCGGCCGGCGCCCCCGGGGCCGTGGCCGCCTGGCCGATCTGGCCGTTCAAGACGAGCGTGGTGAGCTGAGGCCCCTGCCCGACCAGCGTGGGCGAGGACGAAAGGGCCCTGTTGAGGTCGTCGGTGAGCCGGGTGGCGAGCACGGCGCCGAACACGGCCACGCCGGTGCCTATGCCGATCTGGCGGAAGGTCGTACTGGTGCGGGAGGCGACGGCGGCCAAGGGCGGCTTGACGGCGGCCACGGCGGCCGAGGCCAGGCGGGGGTTGACCAGCTCGAGCCCCACGCCGGCGACGACCAACCCGGGGATGAGGGCGCTCACCGTGCTGGTACCGGTGAGGCGGCTCATGAGCCAGAAACCCACGGCCACGAGCACTAGGCCTCCGCAGATGAGCAACTTGACGGGCACGAAGCGGTCCAGCGCCCCCGTCAGGGGCAGGAAGGGCAGGGTCATACCGGTCAGGAGCAGCAGGCGCACGGCGACGCCGAGGACCGAGTAGCCGAGGTCGTACGACAGGTACAGGACCAGGAACAAGAACGGCCCCAGCACGGCGGCGGAAAGCCCGAAGGCGGCGATCGAACTACCCGTGAAGGTGCGCTGGCGGAACAGCGAAATGTCGATCATGGGGGCGGGGGACACGGCCTCCACAGCGATGAAACCGATCAGCAACAGGGCGGTGCAGCCGAAGCAGGCCAGGGCGCCGTTGGCCGCCCAACCGGACAGGGTGGTCGTGGTGCGTACCAGGCCGATGACCAGGATGGCGATGGCGCCGCTGAAAAGGGCCAGGCCCTTCCAGTCTGGGCCGTGCACGGGCCCGGGGACGCTCACGTCCTCCGGCCCGACCGGCTCTTTGTCCCTTATGGTGAGGGCGCCCACGAGCAGCGCCACCGCCGAGGTGGGCACGTCGATGAGGAAGACCCAGCGCCAGCCCAGGTAATGGGTTATGGCCCCGCCCACCAGGGGCGAGGCGGCCACGGCCAGGCCGGTCACGGTGCCCCAGACCGCCAGTGCCGCCCGCCAGCGGCCGGAGCCGAAGGTCTCGCCGATCAGGATCGAGCCCGTGGCGATCAGCAGCGCCCCGCCCAGGCCCTGGAGCACGCGGCCGCCGATCAGGACATAAGCATTGGGCGCCAGGCCACCCAACAACGAGCCGAGGGCCAGCACGGCCAGGCCGAGCAGGAACACGGTGCGGCGGCCGGCCAGGTCGGCCACATAGCCGGCGGTGAGGACGAAAGCGGCCAAGGTGAGGACGAACGCCTCCAAGACCCACTGCATCTCGGAGAAGGAGGCGCCCAGGGCCAGGCGGACCGAGGGCAGGGCCACGCTGACGGCCATGAAGTCCATCAGCATCATGAGCATGGCCAGGCTGATGGCCACCAGGGCACCCCAGCGGTGCAGGCGTTCGTAGCGGCCCCGCGGCTCTGGCCGGACCGGCGGGTTTAGCCTCAATGGTTGCTTAGCCATGTCTTCTTCCGAGTTAGGCAAGGTCCTCTACCAGGTTACTTGTGCCCATCGAGCAGCCATAACTCACCAAACCGCCTCAGCTGGCCGAAGCGGAAAGCGGAGAGTGTCCCACGCCACGTGCGGGCTGGCGACTGCGGGCCGTGGTTTTGATTTCTGGATGTGCGCGCTAGCCTTTGAGCATGAGCGTGATGCCCGAGGTCTCCCTTGCCCCTCCTAAACCGCTGCTCGACGGCGACCATGAGCGCATGGCACATATAGTCCTGGAAGGTGTTTCGGCCGATGACGGCGAGTTCATAAGCGCGGGGCCCTCCGTTGTGGAGGGCATCGTCAACGGCACGCCCGTACGGGCGCTGTGCGGCAAGGTCTGGGTGCCGGGGCGCGACCCCAAGAAATACCCTCTGTGCCCGACGTGCAAAGAGATCGCCGAGCAGATGGGCTGGGCTGTACCCGCCTCCTAGGAGCTAGGCCGGGCCACTTTGTCGGCTTCGTCCAGGACCTGGGCCAGGGTGTGCCAGGACAGGGTGGCGCACTTTATGCGCACCGGGAACTTGACCACGCCCTGGAGGGCCTCCAGGTCGCCCAGGGCCACGCCCTCGGCTGCGGCCACCTCGGCCCCGCTGCGCAGCTCTTCGTCCGCCTCGGCCCCTCCGGCGCCCCCGCCGGCGGCGCCGTCGCCCTGGCCGTCCAGGGCCTGGCCGTGGAGCGACATCATGGCCCGGAAGGCCTTGATGGTCGAACGGGCCTGGGCCCGCGTCTTGCCCTTCACCGCCGTCGACATCATGGAGGCCGACGACTGGGAGATCGAGCAGCCTTGGCCGGCCACCTTGAGGTCGGTGATGACGTCGCCGTCCATGGCGAGGTAGACCACCACTTCGTCGCCGCACAACGGGTTGAAGCCCTCGGCCCGCAGGGCGGGGGGCGAGTCGAGCTCGCCCCGGTTACGGGGGTTGCGGTAGTGGTCGAGGATTATCTCTCGGTAAAGGTCTTCTAGGCCTGGCATGGCAGCTCCAAAAATGTCAGCCGAACAAAGCGTCGGCTTCGCCGATGGCGTCGACTAGGACGTCCACGTCGGCTTCGTCGTTGTACACAGAAAAGGACGCCCGGGCCGTTGCCGTCACCCCGAGGCGGCGCATCAACGGTTTGGCGCAATGGTGACCGTCGCGTACGCACACGCCGGCCTGGTCGAGCACTTGCGACAGGTCGTGGGCGTGGACGTCTTTGTACGCGAAACTGACGATGCCCGCCCGGGGCGCGGCGGGGGAAGGGCCGTGGATGGTTATGTCGTTACCGTAGCGCTCCTTCAGCGCCCCCATGGCGTAGGCGGTCAGCGCCTGTTCGTGGGCGCGCACGGCGGGCATGGTCAGGGCGCAGAGGTAATCGACGGCGGCGCCGAGACCGATGGCCTCGGCTATGGGCGGGGTGCCGGCTTCGAACTTCCAGGGCACGTCGTTGGTGGTGAACCCGTCCAGGCGCACGTCCCGGATCATCTCGCCCCCGGTGAGGAACGCCGGCATCGACTCGAGCAGCTCTCGTCGCGCCCACAGCGCCCCGATGCCTGTCGGGCCCAGCATCTTGTGGCCGGTGAAGGCTACGAAGTCGGCACCCATCTCCCCGATGTCGGTCGGCAGGTGGGGGACGTACTGGGCGCCGTCGAGCAGCACCAACGCCCCGGCGGCGTGGGCGGCGTCGGCCAGCACGCGCACCGGGGGCAGGGTGCCGACGACGTTGGAGGCGGCGGTGACGGCCAGCAACTTGGCTCCCTCGAGGAGCCGGTCGAGGTCGTCCAGCTCCAGGGCGCCGTCGTCGCCGAGCGTCAGGAACCGCAGCTCGGTCCCCTTCTCCCCGTGCAGTTGGAGCCAGGGCACGAAATTGGCGTGGTGCTCTATTTCGCTGGTCACCAGGGCGTCGGACGGGCCCAGGTTGGCGCGGCCCCAGCTGTAGGCGACGAGGTTCACGGCCTCGGTGGCGTTCTTGGTGAACACGACCTCGTCCGGCGACGCCGCGCCTATGAAGGCGGCGACCTTAGCCCGGGCCTCTTCGTACATGTTGGTGGCGTCCTGGGCGATCTGGTAAACGCCGCGGTGGACATTGGCGTGCGTCGTCTCGTAATACCGTTGCATGGCATCGAGCACGGCCACCGGCTTTTGGGCCGAGGACGCCGAGTCCAGGTAAACCAGCCGCTTCCCGTGAACAGTGCGTTCCAGGATGGGAAAATCCTTCTTTATCCTCGCCACGTCGAGGGGCGAGCCGTAATTGCTCACCGCCATGCTTCGTAACCTTCTCTCTCCAAGCGGCGGGCCAGGTCGGGACCGCCGCTTTCGACCACGCGCCCGCTGACCAGCAGGTGCACCCGGTCAGGCTCGAGGTGCTCCAATATCCGTTGGTAATGGGTTATCAGGAGCACGCCGAGCTCGGGCCGGGCGGCGCGCACCTCGCGCACGCCGGAGGCGACGACGCGCAGGGCGTCGATGTCGAGGCCGGA